>JAYVCW010000028.1:0-35745 GCA_043749775.1 Acidobacteriaceae bacterium
AGCGCAATCTTTCTCGGAGCGTTCGCATTGAGCGCAGACGGTACGACTGGTAGCGGCTTTAGCGGACATAGTTGCAGTCTAACCAGCTTGGGGCGGCGAAGAAACGTAACGGAAGTCATGAAGCAGGCGGGTAAACAATGGCCCTAACATGATGATGATCATCCTGAAGCGTAGCGAACGCTTACGGAAGTGAGGCATTGCTGATTACGTTCGCCTGAATCGAGGCTCAGTGCTTGCTCATCAGCTCCATGATTGCCGCCACCTCTACCTGCATGCCGGTCTTCAGGCTGGCCTCGCGATCGGGCGCGAAGTAGGGTGAATGCGGACCGGGAAGAGGCTGGTTGGCTTTTTTCGCCTCAGCGTACTTCGCGGGATTGACTGCTCCTAACTCGAGCATCACGCTGGGAACTCCCGCGGACCGATACTCTGCGAAGTCGTCACTTGCCATCATGGGCCGCCCTTGAACGACGTTCGCATCGCCCATCGACTGCTTCAGGCGCGCCGCCAGTCGATTTGTGGTTTCGGGATCGTTGTAAACCGCGCCTACTCCTTCCACCACTTGAACGAGCGGCTTCTTGGAAGCACCGGCGGCTTGCGCTTCCGCGACGGCGATGCGCTCGATCGATGCCAGCAGATGTTTCCGCACATCGTCTTTGTAAGAACGAACTGTGAGCTGCATCAGGACTTCGTCGGGGATGATGTTGTTCTTGGTCCCTCCGTGAATGGCGCCCACCGTGATCACCGCGGCTTCCTGCGGGTCAATCTCGCGGGCCACGATTGTCTGCCAGCTCACGATGGTTCGGGCGGCGATCACAATCGGATCAATCGTCTCTTGTGGAGCGGAGCCGTGGCCGCCGACGCCGTAGATAGTGACGTTGATGGAATCGGCGTTGGCGGCGCTGAAGCCGGGCGTGTAAGCGATTTTGCCCGCGGGTTGAGTGTTGCTGTCGTGAATCGCGAAGGCGAAGTTCGGTTTGGGGAAGCGCGTGAACAGGCCCGCTTTGATCATGGCCGTCGCTCCGCCAATGCGCTCTTCGGCTGGCTGCCCGACATAGATGAATGTTCCGTGCCAGCGGTCTTTATTCTGCACGAGCAGGGCAGCGGTGCCGATTCCGACAGCCATATGCAGATCGTGTCCGCAGGCGTGCATGACGGGGACTTCAACGCCGCGATCATCTTTAGTGGTGGCGTGGCTGGAATAGGGCAGGCCAGTTTTTTCGGGGACGGGCAAGGCGTCAAGCTCGGCACGCAACATAACGACTGGACCGTCGCCATTTTTGAAAATGCCCACGACACCATTTCCGCCCACGCCCGTCGTCACCTCATAGCCCAATTTGCGAAGCTGCTCGGCGATTTTGGCGGCAGTTTTTTCTTCGTGGTAGGAGAGCTCGGGGTTGCGATGCAGGTCCATGTAGAGCGCTTCGACCTGCGGGTAGACGGCATCGATCTGGGACGCGGGTAGAGTCACGGGATCGGCAGCCCAAGCGGTTGCTGCCAAAAGAGCGGTGGCAATGAAACTTGGAATGCAGATTGAAGTGGAGATTGAAGACAGTCGGAGAGCTTTCACACAGTCACCTGCCAAATTGAGGTGACCGCATTAGATCACAAACAAGGGATGGGCAGGCGGGCCGGGCGACAACGCCGACGGGACGCGCGTGGCGCCCCGTCCAAACACCAAGCATTCATGCCCGCAACTGCTGATTGATGAATCATGATCACCAGATCATGATCATGGGACTACTGGGCCACAGTCGCGGCGCAGTGTTGATCGAAAGCAGCTTTCAGGTCGGCGGCGATGGCGGCTGCGTCGCGGGTTTCGATCTGGTGGCGATGCATCATGTAGACAACTTTTCCGTCGCGCAGAATCGCAATCGATGGCGAAGATGGCGGGTAGCCGGCAAAATGAGCGCGGGCGCGAGCGGTGGCTTCGGTGTCCTGTCCCGCAAAAACAGTCGCCGTCTTCATCGGTTTCGTTGCGTTTTGCAACGCCATGCGAACCGCGGGACGCATGCGTCCGGAGGCGCACCCGCAAATCGAATTGACAACCAGCATGTTGGTGCCGGGTTCTTTCTGGATGAAGCGGTCCACGTCGGCGGCGGTGCGTAATTCTTCAACTCCGAGCCGCGTTAACTCTTCGCGCATCGGGACTACCATGATTTCGGGGTACATGAATTCTCCTGTAGTTCTTCTTATAGTTCTTCTTACTAATATACTTGGCGTCTTGCCTACAGAGTAAGTGATAGAGAGTAATTTGCCGCATGACGATTCAGGAAAATGTTCCGCTCGCGCCCTTGACCACTCTCCGCGTGGGAGGAGAGGCCCGCTATTTCGCGGAGATCAGGCGAGAAGACGAGCTCTCCGGGGTGCTCGAGTTTGCGAAAAGCCGCGAATTACCCATTTTCATTCTGGGCGGGGGGAGCAACCTGCTGGTCGCCGACTCGGGGTGGCCAGGACTCGTCTTAAAAATTGCTATCGGAGGTATTGCGACCCCGAATCTAAAAGAGGCGACTGGCAATTCGGTGCTCTTCACAGGTGGTGCCGGCGTTTCATGGGATGACTTCGTAGCGCAGGCAGTGGTGCAGAATTGCGGGGGCGTCGAGTGCCTGAGCGGAATTCCGGGGAGTGTGGGCGGAACTCCAGTGCAGAACGTGGGAGCATACGGGCAGGAAGTCTCGGACACAATCGAGTCGGTGCGGGCGCTTGATTTGAAGACGGGTCTGGTGGTGCATTTGCCAAGGCCGGTTTGCGTCTTTCGTTATCGCGGCAGCATTTTTAATACATCCGAACGCGGGCGTTACATTATTTTGAGGGTAAATTTTCGGCTCAAGCGGGGCGGGCCGGCAAGTCTGAAGTATGCCGATTTGCAGAAGTATTTTGCGGACAAGCGTACGGAAGAGGCTACGGGAGTGCCGTCGCTTGCTGATGTACGCGAAGCGGTTCGCGAGATTCGACGAAGCAAGGGCATGCTGATTGTCGCGGGCGACGAAGATTGCCGGAGTGCGGGGTCGTTCTTTAAAAATCCGGTGCTCAGCGAAGAACGCTTGCATGAGTTAAAGCAAAAAGCGGCGGCAAAAGAACTTGTGGTTCCGAGCTATCCGGCGCTGGACTCACAGCATAAAGTTTCGGCGGCCTGGCTGGTCGAGAACTCCGGGTTTGCCAAGGGATATGTTTCGGGCAGGGCCGGGATTTCGCGGAAGCATGCGCTGGCGCTGATCAATCGCGAGGATGCATCGGCCGCAGACATTCTTCATCTGAAAAACGAAATTCAGGTTGCGGTTAAATCGCAATGGGCGGTTACGCTCGAGCCGGAGCCGGTGTTTTTAGGGTTCGACGATCGTGAAAAATGATCGGGAAAAATGACGATCGCGATTGGCAAATCAGCGACTGTCCCCGGGGACGCCGGCGCTACTTCACTGCTGTGGCGTTTTTATTTGCTAGCTCGGTTGCTCTTCTGAAGATGGCTTGGAACATTTGTTTGGTTAGTTTTCCGGTTTGCGTGTTTTGGTTGGAGGGATGGTAGGACGCCAGCAGAACGCGGTCATCCGGAAAGGCGTATTCGGCCCCGTGACGGAATTCGTATCCGCGACGGTTCGGAATTATTTTTCTTTGAAGTTGGTAGTTGAGGTAGGCATCGAAAGCGATCTTTCCTAACGCCACTACTACACGCAGATTCTCAAGGCCTTTGAGTTCGGCCTCGAGATACGGGGCGCAGTTGGCCAGTTCGCTCGGCAGCGGTTTGTTGTCTGGGGGAGCGCAGCGGGCGGCGGCGGTGATATAGAGATCGGTGAGCGCCTGGCCATCGTCGCGAGCGAGCGCCGTCGGGATCAAGGCGAATCCGGCTTCGTGCAGGATGGGATACATAAAGGCGCCGGAGGAGTCTCCGGTGAAAGGGCGGCCGGTGCGGTTAGAGCCGTGGGCTCCGGGAGCGAGGCCAAGAACCATGACGCGGGCGGCGGGATCTCCGAAACCGGGGACGGGCTTGCCCCAGTATTCGTGGTCGCGGTAGGCGCGGCGTTTTTCGCGGGCGACCTGCTCGCGGTATTCGACCAGTCGCGGGCAGCGGGTGCAGGCGATCACCTCTGCGCTCAGTACCTGTAGCCATTCTGGTGTTGCCATTCGTTCAATTGTATGGCGACATGATGTATGGCGACATAATGAGAGCGAGCACTGACTTCATTAGAGCGAGCACTAGAGCGACACATCGGTTCATAGCGACACTTCGGTTCGCTTCCGAGAGAAATAATTGCGTGGCCAACTAGACAGCGCCTTATTGCCGCTTGTTGTCGATGCACGGGAAGAAGGGTATTCGCGCTACCCAGTCCACGCCACTCCGCAATGCGCCCTTTCGCCGTTTGACGTTGCTTCTCTTCAGTCTTTACACTCAAACTTGCGGCTGAGTTCGCCTTCGCGGAGCACGATCACGACTCTGCTGGCGCTGCCGTTCATGGAAAGGTCATTGTGAGCCCCGCTGAAACTAAAGATCGAAAAACTAAAGATCGCAAGATAGAAGATCGCAAGACAGAAGACCGGAAGCCGAAGGACGACTTAGGCACGAAAAGCGCGGAGCAAGAGAAGCCCGGCACCGACAAGCCCGCCGCCGAGAGCGCAACCAAGCGCGAGATCGAAATTGAGGTTCCGGTCGAGGCGGTGAAACGCGAGACCGATTTATTGATCGAGAAATATCAAAAAGTGGCGCGCATTCCGGGTTTCCGCCGTGGGCATGTGCCGGCCTCGATCATCCGCCAGCGCTTCACGGAAGAACTTAAAACCGACATGGTGGAGGCGTTGATTCCGCGCTTTTTCCGGCTGGAGGCGCAGCGGCTCAATTTGCATCCGGTATCGCAGCCGCGCGTGACCGATCTCCATTTACATGACAACGAGCCGCTGCGTTTCAAGGCGGCGTTTGAGGTTTTGCCGGAGATCAAGCTAGAGGGCTACAAAGAACTGCGGGCGGAGAAGGCGGATTTTTCCATCTCCGAAGCGGATGTTGAGCAGGCGATGGCTGATCTACGCGAGCGGCATGCGACGTTTACCGACATTCAGGACCGCGCCTTGGCGGATGGAGACTTTGCTCAGGTTTCGCTCGACGGTAACCCGAAGGCTGGCGCTGAGCCGGCGGCTGGCGAAGCGAAGGCGGATCCCGGGCAGCCGGTGCACATGGATGAAGTTCTGGTCGAGCTCGGCGGTTCGAATACCATGCCGGAATTCAGCGAGCACTTGCGCGGCGCGGTAGTTGGAGACGAGCGCACGTTCGACGTGAAGTATCCGGACGATACCCAAGACAAGCGGCTGGCGGGGAAGGTTTTTACCTATCAGGTCAAGGTGAAGGCGATCAAGACGAAGAGCTTGCCGGAGCTGAATGAAGAATTCGCCAAGCACCTGGGAGAATTCCAGGCGGTCGACGATATCAAGAAGGCGATTCGCGAGCAGATGGAGTCGGAGAAGAAAAATCAGGTCGAACATGATGCCAAAGAAAAGCTGGTGGGCGAACTGATTCAGAGAAACGACTTCGAAGTACCCGATTCGCTGATCGAGCAGCAGATCGATATACGTCTCGAACGCGGGCTGCGCGCTCTGGCGGCGCAAGGCCTGACCGCCGAGCAGATGAAGAAGATGGATTTAAACCGACTGCGGGGCGGGCAGCGGGAGCAGGCGATCCACGATGTGAAGGCGGCCTTGCTCCTGGAGCGGGTGGCGGAAGAAGAGAATGTGCAGGTCAGCGACGATGAACTGAGTCAGGAGCTCGAGTCACTTGCCCGGCAATCGCAACAGACTTCAGAAGCAGTGCGCGCTCGATTGACACGCGATGGGGGCCTCGATAGAATCCGAACAAGAATCCGCAACGAAAAGACCCTCAATTTTTTGTATCACCAGTCCGCGTAATCTCATGATTGCTGCGGACCATTTCGATTCTCCCCCGAGCCAATTGAACTGACTTGAGTGGAGAAGTGTGGAAAGGGTGAACGTGAATACGAAAGACCCACAAATGATGCTGGTACCAATGGTGATTGAGCAAACCGGGCGCGGCGAACGCGCTTACGACATTTATTCCCGGCTGCTGCGGGACAACATTATTTTTATCGGCACTCCGATTGACGACAATATCGCGAACCTGGTGATTGCCCAAATGCTGTTTCTGGCTCAGGAAGATCCGGAAAAAGATATACAGCTCTATATCAATTCTCCGGGCGGCTCCATTACCGCTGGTATGGCCATTTACGACACCATGCAGTATGTAAAGAACGATGTGACCACGATCTGCATTGGGCAGGCGGCGTCCATGGCGGCGTTGCTCTTGTCGGCCGGGCAGGCGAAAAAAAGATTAGCGCTGCCTAATTCACGCATCTTGATTCATCAACCGTCGATGGGCGGGCTTTCAGGGCAGGCGACGGATATCGACATTCACGCGCGGGAAATCCTGCGCATGCGCGAGATAACCAACCAGTTACTGGCCAAGCACACGGGCCAGAAGCTGGATAAAGTGGAGAAGGACGTGGAGCGCGACTTCATCATGAATTCGCAGCAGGCTAAGGAATATGGAATCATAGACGATATTATCTATAAGACGAGATAGCGGGTACGAACCGGCGATTGCGAGAGGCTGGCGCTAGTATGGGGTAAAGCGTCAAAGCTCGGGAAATCAGCCGGGAAAATCAGCTGGGTAAATCCGCCGAGAAAAAAGGAGTCAGGCCGAGTGAAAACCAGATCGGGTTCGGAAGAGATGTTGCGTTGCTCGTTCTGCCACAAGTCGCAGGACGCGGTCGCTAAACTGATCTCGTCGCCGAGCGATTATCCGCGGGCATATATATGTGACGAGTGTGTGGCGGTTTGCAACTCGATCCTCGAAGACGACCGAACCACGACTCCCGCGGCAGCGGTTCCGAATCAACTGCCCAAGCCGCAGGAAGTAAAGAACTTCCTCGACGAGTACGTGATTGGGCAGGAACAAACGAAGAAGAAACTTGCGGTCGCCGTCTACAACCACTACAAGCGGATTTACATGAATCGCCAGCGCACGGGCGACGGCGTCGAACTGACGAAATCGAACATCCTGCTGATCGGCCCTACCGGAACCGGCAAGACGCTGCTCGCGCAGACGCTCGCGCGCATGCTCGACGTTCCCTTCGCGATCGTTGACGCCACGACTCTCACCGAGGCTGGCTATGTTGGTGAAGATGTCGAAAACATCATCCTGAAACTGCTGCAGGCCGCCGAAGGGGACGTAAATCGCGCCCAGACCGGCATCATCTATATTGACGAAATCGACAAGATCGGGCGCAAGGACGAAAATCCTTCGATTACCCGCGACGTTTCAGGGGAGGGAGTGCAGCAGGCGCTCCTTAAGATTCTCGAAGGCACGATTGCGAATGTTCCGCCGCAAGGCGGGCGCAAGCATCCGCACCAGGAATTTACTCCCGTCGACACGACCAACATTCTTTTCATCTGCGGCGGCGCTTTCGTTGGCCTCGAAAAGGTGATAGGGCGCCGCATCGGCAAAAAAGCTTTGGGCTTCCGCGTGGGAGAAGATCCGGAAGAAGCGGAGCTGAATTCGAAGCGCAGCTTTGAGACTGTTTCCGAGGCGCAGCCGGAAGATTTAATTCGCTTTGGGCTCATTCCGGAATTTGTCGGACGGTTGCCGGTTATGGGCGTGCTCCAGGATCTCGACGAGAACGCGCTGGTCGAGATTCTGACTCGTCCGAAGAACGCTATCGTGAAGCAATACCAGCGCTTGTTTGAATTTGAGAATGTCCGTCTCAAGTTTACCGATGAAGCGAACCGCGCTATTGCGCGCCAGGCCATGGCACGGAAAGTGGGAGCCCGCGGGTTGCGCATGATCCTCGAGGAACTCATGCTGGAGCTCATGTACAGCCTCCCCAGCCAGAAAAAGGTCAAGGAATTCGAAGTCACTCGCGAGATGGTTGAGAAGCGAAACGTGTCGCTGGCCATGATCGAAAAGGCAGCCAGTTAAAGCGTGACCAAGCTTCATCTAGCGGAGCGGGCAGTTTGCATCTAATATGAGGTAAGAGGTCGTGTCAGTATCAGGGCACGGTGTTAAGTTTTTCGCAGGACCCGATTCAAAGACTGCAGACCACAAACGGGAGATCGAGTTGTCAAACCCCAAGGAAAAATTCGAGAGCAAGAAGTTACCCATGATGCCCATCCGGGACGTGGTTATCTTTCCGTACATGATGACTCCGTTCGTGGTGGGCCGGGAGTCAAGTGTTCGCGCCCTCGAAGAGGCTCTGGCCAGCGATAAGAAGATTTTTCTTGCCACCCAGCATGACGCCAGCATCGATGAACCGAAGGCTGGAGACATTTTTCAGGTTGGGACGATCGTCAACATCGTGCAGAGCCTGAAACTGCCTGACGGAAACATCAAGGTCCTGGTGGAGGGTATTGAGCGCGGCAAAATTCTGCAGGTCACCGAGGGTGATGGTTACCTGCAGGCAACCGTGCGCGTGGCGCGTTATGCCACCGAGACGACGGCGCAGATTGAAGCCGGCATGCAGCGCGTGACCGGCATGTTCGAGCAGTATGTAAAACTCTGCCAGTCTTTGAACTACGAGACCATGATCGCCGCCGTGCGCATGGAAGATCCGGCAAAACTGACGGACACCATTGCCGCGAACTTGCAGCTCTCGATCGAAGAGAAGCAGGGACTGCTCGAGATTTTCGATCCCGCGGAACGACTGAACCGGATCGGCGATGTGCTGGACGTTGAAATTGAAAAGCTGAACATGGATCGCACCATCCAGTCGCGGGTGAAGCGGCAGATGGAAAAGGCGCAGAAAGAGTATTACCTCAACGAGAAGATCAAGGCGATTCAAAAAGAGCTGGGGCGCGGCGAAAAGAGCGAGTTCGACGAACTCAAGAAGAAGGTCGAATCCGCGGGCATGCCGAAGGAAGTTCACGACAAAGCGATCCAGGAGCTGAAAAAACTGGAAGCAATGCCGCCCATGTCGGCGGAGTCGACCGTCTCGCGGAACTATCTGGACTGGTTGCTGGCGGTACCGTGGAAGAAGCGGTCGAAAGAGATTCGCAACATCTCACGCGCCGAAAAAGTTTTGAACGAAGATCATTACGGGCTGGAGAAAATCAAGGAACGCATTCTTGAATTTCTTGCTGTGCGCCAATTGGTAAAAAATCCCAAAGGTTCGATTCTCTGTTTCGTGGGGCCTCCCGGAGTTGGCAAGACTTCTTTGGGAATGTCGATCGCCAAGGCGACGGGACGGAAGTTCGTCCGCATGTCGCTAGGCGGAGTGCGCGACGAGGCTGAAATCCGCGGCCATCGCCGCACCTACATCGGCGCACTGCCGGGCCAGATCATTCAGATGATGAAGAAGGCCGGCACTAAAAATCCGGTATTCATGCTCGACGAAATCGACAAGATGTCGATGGACTTCCGCGGCGATCCCTCGGCCGCTTTGCTTGAAGTTCTCGATCCCGAGCAGAATTTCATGTTCATCGATCACTACCTCGACGTGGAATACGATTTGTCACAGGTGTTCTTCGTGGCCACGGCGAACGTCATGCACACGATTCCCCCGGCGCTGCAGGATCGCATGGAAGTACTGCGCCTGCATGGTTACACCGAGCCGGAGAAGGTCGAAATCGCGAAGCAGTTTCTAGTCAAGAAGCAGAAGGTGCAAGCGGGACTTACCGACGAAAACATTCAGTTTTCAGACGACGCCATCCGTCAGATTATCCGCAGCTACACGCGCGAGGCCGGAGTTCGGAACCTGGAGCGCGAACTGGGCAATGTTTGCCGCAAGATCGCGCGCAAAGTCGTGAAAGAAGGCGCGCAATATACAGCTGCGATTGAGTCAGGCAAGATTGGAGACTATCTCGGCGTACTGAAATTCCGTGACACGATTGCGCACGAGAAGAGCGAAATTGGATTGGTCACGGGCTTGGCTTGGACCGAAGTTGGCGGCTCCATTCTCAGCACCGAGGCGACGGTCGTCGATGGCAAGGGCAAACTTACTCTGACCGGCAAGCTCGGCGACGTCATGCAGGAGTCGGCACAGGCGGCGATGTCGTACATTCGCTCGCGTGCGTTGCGGCTTGGCCTTTCTCGCGATTTCTATCGGAGCCTCGACATTCACGTTCACGTGCCAGAAGGGGCGATTCCGAAGGATGGCCCCTCCGCCGGAATTACCATTGCCACGGCTCTTGCAAGCGCGCTCAGCCGGATACCGGTGCGACGCGACTTGGCTATGACGGGCGAAATCACTCTCCGCGGTAAGGTACTTCCGATTGGCGGGCTGAAAGAAAAACTTCTCGCCGCTCATCGAGCCGGACTGTTCGAGGTGATTCTGCCGCAGGAAAACGAAAAAGATGTGGCTGAAGTCCCCGAAAATCTGCGCACTGCGATGAAGCTGCACTTTGTCGACAACATGGATCAGGTGCTCAGCATCGCGCTCGAAGGGCCGCTGCCGCAAATGACGCCTGACACCGACACGATGGCTCCAATTGCCACGCCGCCGCAGGGAAGCATACCCGCGGCCCGCCAGTAGGGGAAATCCGCCCTCCGGCAACCAAGGGTCAGGGCATCGGGGTGCACGTTTCCTAATCGAGCCTGGTCATAGCCAGCGGGCTGCCGGTTTGGCACCAGCTGCATCCCCAAAAAGACGAAGATACTCAGCCCAAGTGGCCGCTCGGCCGCTACCCTGCTTCCCTGTTTCTTCATCGAAATCCTCAGAAAACGAAACTTTTCGCTCGATTGCGCAAACTACAGCGCATGAAGTTCGCCAACAAGCCGATAGAAAGATACAGGAGGATTGCGAATGGCTGAGGCTACCAGACTTCTTTTGGTCGAAGATAGTAAGTTCTTGAGGATTGCCAACGCGCGAGCCTTGACCAAGGCTGGCTACTTTGTCATTTGCGCCGGCGACGGCGATGAGGCGTTAAAGCTCGCCAGCGAGGAGCGCCCGGACCTGATTCTGCTCGATATGATGATACCGAAACTCAGCGGACCGAACGTGATGAAAGCGCTCAAAGATGCTCCCGCCACCCGCGCGATTCCAATTATCGTGCTGAGCAGCCTACCGCAGGCAAATGCGGAGAAGCTCGTTGCAGCAGGGGCTGCGGCCTACTTCGAGAAGTCATCGCTGGAATTCGACCGGACTGCGGACAAGCTGACGATCGCGGTGGAGAAAGTGCTAAATGAAATTAAACACCAGAAAGAGACTGATAGCCGTCTGCGCGACTTGGCTGCGAAAAAAGCTGCCGGAGCGGGGCGGTAGTCTGGTCTAGTTTAGCCTAGTTTAGACTAGCCTAGCCTTGCCGGGTCGCGGCCAGTTCCCATCAGATCTCCGAGTCCTGACCAGCAAAGCGATGTCGCTAGCGCTCGAGCTGAGCCAGCGGTATCTGGACATCCTCACCCACCCAATCAGCATCAGATAGCCACTGTGTTGAGTCGACACGGAGGAAAACTTATGACTGAAGCAAGCAATCCATTCCCAGAAGCGGGGGACCCGACCGAACCGGGCCGCAACGAGGAAATCAATCCATTCAGCGAAGAAGAAAAGCACGGAGACGATGCTAAACGCCGCGACCCTTCGAGCGAAGAAGAATATCAGGGCGATCCTTCGGTGCAGCGTCGAGCGCCAGGAGTCGGCGACGATCCCGACGGCGATCCGGAAGACGCGGACGAGCGGAAGATTGCGTAAGCCTGAACGTTTACCTGCAACGTTGCCGTCTGTGAAACTCTGCCGCTCTGAGGAGACAGAGCCGCCTCACGAAGTGAAGCGGCTCCTGTAGTCGAAGAATCCCGAACAAGTTCCAGATATATAGACAATGCGACAGATAGCTGGTCAAACTACAGCGGAATATTGCCATGCTTCTTCGGCGGATTTTTGTCGCGCTTCGTCTCCAGCATCGCCAGCGCCTGAATTAATTTCTTTCGCGTCTCTCTCGGGTAAATCACCGCATCCACGTATCCGCGATCGGCGGCTACGTAGGGATTGGCGAAGCGATCGCGGAATTCTTCTATCTTTTTTTGGCGGGCTGCTTCACGATCTTCGGCGCCATCCAGTTCCCTTTTGTAGACGATGTCCACGGCACCTTCGGGGCCCATGACCGCGATTTCGGCGCTTGGCCATGCGTAGTTGACGTCGGTGCGTATGTGCTTTGAAGACATGACGCAATAGGCGCCGCCGTAGGCTTTGCGCGTAATGACGGTAACTTTAGGGACGGTCGCTTCTGCGAATGCGTAGAGCAGCTTCGCTCCGTGGCGGATGATTCCACCGTACTCCTGCTGCGTTCCGGGCAGAAAGCCGGGAACATCTTCGAACGTGACTAGCGGAATATTGAAGCAGTCGCAGAAGCGCACGAAGCGCGCGCCTTTTACGGAGGCGTTAATGTCGAGCGTTCCGGCAAGTATTGCGGGTTGATTGGCCACGATGCCGACGGATTTACCGTTCAGGCGGGCAAAGCCAACGATCATATTTTTCGCGTAATGCTCCTGGACCTCGAAGAAATATTCGTCGTCGACCACGGTGTGGATGACGTCTTTCATGTCGTACGGAAGGTTCGATTGATCGGGGAGGAGTGTGTCGAGCTTTTCATCCAACCGATCAATGGGATCGGTGCAAGGCTTACGCGGCGGATCGTCGAGATTGTTGGAGGGGAGAAAGCTGAGCAACTCTCGGATCATGGAGAGACACTCGGCATCGTCGCGCGACATAAAGTGCGCAACGCCCGAGATTTCATTGTGGGTGTGGGCTCCGCCAAGCTGATCTTTCGTTACCTCTTCGTGCGTGACCAGCTTTATGACGTCGGGGCCGGTGATGAACATGTACGAGGTCTGGTCGACCATAAAGATAAAGTCGGTGATCGCAGGCGAGTAGACGGCTCCGCCGGCGCAGGGGCCCATGACGGCGGAGATCTGCGGGACCACGCCGCTATAAAGAGTGTTGCGTAGAAAAATGTCGGCGTATCCGGCGAGCGACATCACGCCCTCTTGAATGCGCGCGCCACCGGAGTCGTTCAAGCCGATCAGGGGTGCGCCCATCTTTGCGGCCAGGTCCATGATCTTGACGATCTTTCCGGCGTTGGTTTCAGAGAGCGAGCCTCCGAACACCGTAAAATCCTGGGCAAAAACGAAAACGAGGCGGCCATCTATGCGCCCGTAGCCGGTGATGAAGCCGTCGCCATAATATTTCTGCTCCTGCATGCCGAAGTCGTGGCTGCGGTGCGTAACTAGCTTGTCGGTCTCTTCAAAGGTTCCGTCGTCGAGCAGAAATTCGATGCGCTCGCGCGCCGACAACTTCCCTTCTTTGTGTTGTCGTTCGCGGCGCTTCGCGCCTCCGCCCTCTTCGGCCGTCTGATCACGTTTTTTCAGCTCAGCTATTTTTTCTTCTAGCTTCATAGGAGGACATTATAGGGCTGTTGTTACGCACTAGGTTTGTGCGACAGCGGAATCAAATAAATTCAGAAAAGCAATCTTCTTCTCAGCCGGAAGAAATGATGCTTCAAAAGAATTGCGAGCCAGCTCGCGGAGATGTTCGTCGGTGAATCCGAATGCCTCTTGCACCAGCGCATACTCCTGAAGCATGGAGGTGTGAAACATCGCTGGATCGTCAGTGTTGAGGGTCAACATCAATCCTTGGTCGAAGTAGCGGCGAACAGGATGCTGCATAAGGTCGGCGCAGCACCCGGTTCGCAGGTTGCTGCTCACGCAAATTTCTACCGGAACCTGGCGCCCGGCTAGCTCTTCAATCAGTTCGGCATCCTGCCCGGCCGTGAGACCGTGGCCTATTCGTTCTGCTTTCAAATTGAGCGCGCCCCAGATGGAATCGGGGCCGACGCTCTCTCCGGCGTGAGCGGTGAGATGTAGACCATGCTCTGCCGCTCGAGCGTAAGCTGCAGCGAACCACTCCGGCGGGCCGGCTTTCTCATCGCCGCCGATGCCGAACGCGATCACATTGCGATCGTGAAACTGGATAGCCATGTCGAGTACGTTCTGCGCCTTCTCCGCCCCGAACTGGCGGATGGCGTCGAAGATCCATAAGAGGGAGACGCCGAAATCTTTCTCTCCGCGCTGGCGGCCGCGTTCGAGACCTTCAAAAATGGCGGAGAAGTTTTGTTTCCGCCACAGGCAGACGCCAACAGAGACGGTCACTTCAGCGTGCAACACATTTTGCAGTCTGAGGCGCTCCATCAATCGATAGGTAACGAGCTCATAGTCTTCTGGCGTGCGCAGGTGGCCGGTGACGTCTTTAAAAGCGGAGAGAAAACTTGCGAAATCTGTGTAGTTATAAAGTTGCTCGGCTTCGGCGAACGATGCGCCCTCCATTCCGTGGCGCTGGCGAAGGTCTACCAGCGTTGAGGGCTCGACGGAGCCTTCGAGATGGAGATGCAGTTCAGCCTTCGGCAGCGCGATGATAAAGCTGGAGACGTCCGGCGCCATTCCACGATTCTACAAGTGCCGCGATAGAGCCGCATAGGCAGTTTCAATCCACCCTGACAGGGAGATCAGCGGGGCGTCCGAACGCGGTGATGCTGAGAGGGGCGGCTTCAAGATAAGGATTTTTTGGAGAACTCGCTGTGGTGGCGGCTATAGAAGATGTAGATAATCAGCCCGAGCACGAGCCAGATGACGAAGCGAAGCCACGTGATCAGCGTGAGACCGAGCATGAGGCCGCCACACAAGACCACCGAGATCATGGGGAACAACGGAACGAATGGAACCCGGAAGGCGCGCCTGCGATCAGGCTGACGGCGTCTTAGAAAAATTACGCCGAGCGAGACTAAAACGAAGGCAAAGAGCGTGCCGATGTTAGCGAGATCAGCGGCGTCGCCAATATCGACAAGTCCGGCTGGAATTCCGACCGCGAAACAGGCGATCCAGGTCGACCAGTGAGGCGTCTTATATTTTGGATGCACGGCCGAGAACAGCTTCGGCAAGAGGCCGTCGCGCGACATCGCATACCAGATACGCGCCTGGCCGTATTGAAATACCAGAAGCGAAGAGATCATCCCCGTGAGCGCGCCGATCACGATCACCGAGCGGAAGATGGGGTGCACTCCCAGATATTTCAACGCATAGGCGACGGGAGCTTCAGCGGCTTCTCCGGAGACGAAGGTCGTGTACTTCATCATGCCTAGCAAGACGAGAGCGACGCCGACATAGAGGAGCGTGCACACGATGAGCGACATGATGATTCCGAAGGGGAGATCTTTTTGCGGATTGCGGGATTCTTCCGCGGCCGTCGAGACGGAGTCGAATCCGATGTAGGTGAAAAAGACGATGGCGCCGCCGGTAACGACACCCGCGAAGCCTGATGGAGCGAAGGGAGTCCAATTGGCGGGCTTCACTAGCATTCCGCCGACCACAAGAAAAGTCAGGATGGCCCCGATCTTGACCATCACCATAATATTATTAGTTTCCGCCGATTCTTTTACTCCACGCACCAGAAGCAGCGTTAGAACAAAAATGATGAGAAAGCCTGGGAGATTGAAGTAGGCCCCGGTCCATTGCCCGCCGGCCCATACGGGACTTGCCCACTTATCGGGCAACGTCACGCCAAATGCGGCGAACTGCGCCTTTGTGTACCCAGCGAATCCGACGGCAACGGCCACATTGCTGACCACATATTCGAGAATCAGGTCCCACCCGATGACCCAGGCAAATATCTCGCCCAAGGTGGCGTAGGAATAGGTATAGGCGCTGCCGGCAATCGGAATCATTGACGCTAGTTCGGCGTAGCAGAGGCCGGCAAAACTGCACGCAATCGCTACCAAAATAAACGAGATGGCGATTGACGGCCCGGCAGGAGGGCGGCCATGCATCAGCGCTCCGGCGGTTGTGCCTGTGCGCAGAAAATTTACGAGCACGTCGAGAGCCTGCGCGTGCAAGATGGATGGCGCTTGAAAATATTCTCCGGCAGCGGCGGTGCCGGTGAGAACGAAAATTCCTGAGCCGATGATGGCGCCGATTCCGAGTGCGGTTAGCGACCACGGGCCTAGAGTCTTGCTAAGCCGGTGCTCGGGGCTTTCCGATTCGGAAATCAGTTTGTCGATGGACTTGCAACAGAAAGCCTGCCTGTCCGAGGTACGAATGACGGCATCGGCGTTCTCAGTGACTGGTTGCGACAAGAGTTGATTCTTCCCCTTACATCGGAATCGGGCATGGGCAATTGCCCATGCCCGCAGCGCTAGAGAAATGCAACCTTACCGTTTGGCCTGGCCGCGTATCAATTTCTTAACCTTCGGCTTTTTCGACCCGCGCGCATAATCGCGGGGCTTCTTCGGCTTCTCCGCTTTGCTCTTCTTGCGGGAGGCGCGCTTGCTTTTCTTACGCTCGTCTTTACTCAGCTGTGATGTGTTTGCCATGTGTAAAATTATTTTCCTCTAACAACAGTCTACCGTGTCATGCCTTCTCGAGTTGAGCGTACCGCTCCACCAACTTCTTTAAACCGAAGCGAGGGAATTGTACCGTAAGCTTGGCATCTTCCCCCTCCCCTTCGCGTTGATAGACGGTTCCTTCGCCATATTTCGGATGCTTTACCCTCTGACCGGGGCGAAATCCGCGTTTGCCAAGGGGTTCCTCGGGTTGAAGCTTGGGCACGCTAAACTTTTTGCCGCGCGAGGCGAAAAATTCGGCGATGTTGTCGATCGAGTTGTAGTTTCGCAGCGGAGTTTGCGTTTTTGGCTTTACTTTCGCCGGATTCCAGGCGGCGCTCTGGTCTTCGTCTTCGTAGGAGTAGTGCGTGCTTTCGCCGCTGTCTCGGGCGGGGCTTCGTCCCCCTGGGCGGGCGAGGGCGCCGCCCGTTCCCACACGCCCCGCCTGTGCACCATCCCTGGTTGAGTTGCGACCGTTGTTTCTACGCGACCCGCCTAGCTCTTCTACTAACTGCGGCGGGATTTCGTCCAGGAAGCGCGAGGGGACGCTCGCCTCGGGCATATCGCTGCCGTACCGGCGCCGGTAAACCGCGCGCGACATGATTAAGGAGTCCATGGCACGTGTCATGCCGACATAACAGAGACGGCGTTCTTCTTCGATGGAGTCGGGCTCGAGTAGTGTGCGCGAATGTGGGAAAAGACCCTCTTCCATTCCGGCGAGCACTACCACCGGAAACTCAAGGCCCTTAGCCGCATGAAGCGACATGAGCGTGATCTGCGCGCCCTCGTCATATTGATCGGCATCGCTGACAAGCGCGGCATGATCGAGAAATTGATCGAGCGACTCGCCACGGTCGCGCGAGTCCATGGCAGCATTTACGAGTTCGCGCAAGTTTTCAATGCGAGAGAAAGCTTCGGGAGTGTCTTCTTCCTCAAGTTGTTTGATGTAGCCGGTGCGGTCGATCAGGAATTTGAGGAGCTCTCCCGTGTTCGCTGCGCCACCCGGCGTCCGGAAACCTTCTACCGGCGCATCGCCAGCCTCGAACGCTGAAGCGTTCTCGATCGTCTTCATCTCAGTAGGCAGATTAATGTTCCCCAGGTCGGCGGGATTGAAATCCGTGTTGTCCGTGGATAATTCGCTGGCATCAGGGGCTCCGTCCTCCGCTTCGGATCGCTCTGCGGGATCGGCCGGATCATCGTCCGGATGATCGACTGGATCATCGGCAGGACTATCGGCAACGTCAGGCCCGAAATCGAAACTAAAATTGCCCGGATTAAAGTCTGTGGCCTCATCGAGGGCCGATGTCGACGGCAGCCGGCGTGGGGGGGCGTGCGCCTCGCCCGTCGGAGCCGAGTATATTTCGCCGGGTTCCTCATCGATTGCAGCGGTACCAGCGACACGCTCAACGAACGTCCCGGCCATCATGGCGCGGCCGTCTTCAATCAAATCCCGAAAGCTTTTCAACGCCGCGAGTGCCCGCGCCGGAAGGAGTTGCCGCTTGATGGCCTCGCCAAGCGCTCCCCACATCGAGAGCCCGGTCTCAAGCGCGAGGCGTTCGATCGTCTCAATAGTCGTCTTGCCGATCCCGCGAACCGGAGAATTGATGACGCGTAGCAACGAGACCGAGTCGTCGGGATTTTGTATGACTTTCAGATACGAGATCAGGTCTTTGATTTCCGCACGCTCATAGAACGAGAAGCCACCGACGACGTGATATTTGAGCTGGTAGCGACGCATCGCCTCCTCAAATAATCGCGATTGCGAATTGGTTCGATAAAGCACGGCCGCCCGCGCTGTCTCTCCGCGTTCGGCGGCCTGCCGCACATATTTGTTGATAGTGTCGGCGGCAAAGAGAGCTTCGTTCTCGCCGTCGGGCGCTTCGTAGTAGCCGACCTTTGCGCCGCCCTGCCTCGAGGTCCAGAGGTTTTTTCCCTTGCGGCGCACATTGTTTGCGACCACAGCCGAGGCGGCACCAAGAATATTTTGCGTAGAGCGATAATTCTGTTCGAGGCGCACGATCTTCGCTTCCGGAAAATCGCGCTCGAACTCTAGAATGTTGCGAATGTCGGCGCCGCGCCAGGAATAGATCGACTGGTCTTCATCTCCGACGGCGCAGACGTTGTGGCGTTCGCCAGCGAGAAGGCGCATCAACTCGTACTGCGGACGATTCGTGTCCTGATACTCATCCACCAATAAATGCTGAAAGCGACGGTTGTAGTATTCGCGGACGGCGGCCACGGACTTGAGCAGGCGCGCGGCTTCGAGCAGCAGATCATCAAAGTCCATGGCGTTGGCTTTGAGCAGCTCTTTGCGATAGTCCTCAAAAATGTGGGCGATCTTTTCCATCTTAGGGTCAGCCGATTGCAGATAAATTTCCTGCGGATCCAGCATGTGATTCTTGGCCCAGGAGATTCGGGAGAGCACGTTGCGGGGAGTGAGCTGCTTGTCGTCGAGACCCATGCGCCGCATGATGCCCTTCACAACTTGCTGCTGATCGCTCTCGTCGTAGATTACGAAATTCTTGCTGAGGCCGATCGGGGGCTGGCCGGGCACCGCAGAAGGAATGCGCAGCGCCTCCACGTCGCGCCGAAGCACCCGTACACAAAACGAATGGAACGTCGAGATCACCGGCTTGGCGATCGTGACGCCTCCAACAAGTTTTTGGACGCGCTCGGCCATTTCCGCTGCGGCCTTGTTGGTAAAGGTCATCGCAAGGATCGACTCCGGCATTACGCCCATCTTCTCGATTAGATAGGCGATGCGAAACGTGATGACGCGAGTCTTGCCGCTACCGGCCCCGGCGAGTATGAGCACCGGGCCCTCAGTGGTTTCGACCGCTTCGCGTTGTTGCGGGTTTAGTTTTTCGAGGAACGACAAAAGGGATGGCTCCGAGTGCGTTAAGGGAATTTTACAGGAGAGGGGGGCTGCATTCTTGATCCTCGTCGGCGCCTACGAAGTGGCTGGTTCCTACTGGAACTCGCGGAATTCAAAAGCCACCTTATCGTTGAAGGTTCGGGGAAGGAGCTCGGGGAATGAGTTCCGGGCTCTCCGCCTCCCCACTTCCCACCGATCAAAGGCGGCGAGGTGTATCGAGTTGTATAATCAAAGATTCGCTCATGATGAAAAGCACAGTAGAGGTAGCAGAAGCCGAAGACACAGACAGAGAACAGAAACCCCGTCGTCTGATACGTTCCACCACCGTTCTCTGCGTACGCCGCGACAACAAAGTGGTGATGGCTGGCGACGGACAAGTGACGCTTGGCGAATCCGTGATCAAGCACGGGGCGAAGAAAATCCGCCGCCTGTATCAGGAGAAGATTCTAGCTGGGTTCGCCGGTTCGACGGCGGACGCCTTCACCCTCTTCAGTCGATTCGAAACGAAGCTCGAACAGTATCACGGCAATGTCGGCCGTTCGGCCGTCGAACTGGCAAAAGACTGGCGAACCGACAAATATTTGAGGCATCTCGAAGCGCTTTTACTCGTTTCCGATAAGGACGGCACGTTCCTTCTCAGCGGGCAGGGAGACGTGATCGAGCCGGACACGGGCATCGCGGCGATTGGCTCTGGCGGCCCATTTGCGCAAGCGGCGGCGCAGGCGTTGGCCGATCATACCCAGCTTGCTCCGCGACAAATCGCGGAAGAAGCGATGAAGATTGCCAGCCGCATGTGCATCTATACCAACGACAGAATTACGATTGAGGAATTGTAGGTAGCGTTCAATGGCCATTTATTTACCTGGAACCGCGGAAGAAGAGCAGGTCACGCTTGACGAATTGACGCCGCGCGAAATTGTCACCGAGCTTGATAAGTACGTGGTTGGCCAGAAGGACGCCAAGCGCGCCGTGGCGATCGCGCTGCGCAACCGCATGCGGCGGCAGAAGCTTGCACCTGAGATGGCCGAAGAGGTCATGCCGAAGAACATTCTCATGATCGGTCCAACCGGAGTGGGCAAGACGGAAATTGCACGACGGCTGGCTAAGCTTGCGAACTCTCCGTTCTTGAAGGTTGAAGCCTCTAAATTTACCGAGGTTGGTTACGTCGGCCGCGATGTCGAGTCGATGATTCGCGATCTGGTTGAAATCGCGATCGAGATGGTGCGGGAAGAAAAGCTCGAAGATGTTGCCGACAAGGCCGAGTTGAACGCGGAGGAACGGTTGTTGGACATTCTATTGCCTCCGGCAACGCCTCGATCGGGCGATAACGGCGCGCCCAGCTCCAATGCTTCCAGTGGAGGAGTGGTAATCGACGCCGACGCACATCCCATCGACTCTTCGAGCCGCACTCGAGAAAAATTGCGCCAGCAATTGCGCGAAGGCAAGCTCGATGACCGCACTGTCGAAATCGAAACACGCGAGCGCAACTTCCCTTCTTTCGAGATCATCTCCAACCAGGGCGTTGAAGAGATGGATGTCAATCTCAAAGACATGTTGCCGAATCTCTTCGGCCAGCGCACCAAGAAGCGGAAGATGAAGGTCAATGAGGCCTTCGAATATCTGATTCAGGAAGAAGAGCAACGCCTGATCGATATGGAGCAGGTAACACGTACGGCGATCGACAAGGTCGAGAATTCGGGAATTATTTTTCTCGATGAGATCGACAAGATTGCCGGGCGCGAGAGCGGACATGGGCCTGACGTTTCACGTGAGGGCGTGCAACGCGACATTCTTCCCATCGTCGAAGGCACGACCATCAACACTCGATACGGAATGGTGCGGACCGATCACATTCTGTTTGTCGCAGCGGGCGCATTTCACGTTTCGAAGCCGAGCGATTTGATTCCCGAACTGCAGGGGCGCTTCCCTATTCGCGTGGAATTGCATTCCCTTACTATGGAAGATTTCGTTCGCATTCTGACCGAGCCGAAATCTTCTTTGACACGACAGTACATTGCGCTGCTTGAAACAGAAGGAGTGAAGCTCGAGTTTACTCCGGACGCCCTCGATGAAATCGCGCGCTTCGCTTTCCGCGTTAATGAAGGCACCGAAAATATCGGAGCGCGGCGGCTACACACCATCATGGAGCGGGTGCTCGATGAAATAAGCTTTGAGGCTCCGGAGCGAAAGGGGCAGCCTTTCAAGGTGGACGCTGCTTACGTGCAAAAGATGCTGGCCGAGATTGTGAAGGATCAGGACCTGTCGCGATATATTCTATAACTTTGCTTACTGGCATTGGAGCGGTCGGATGGCGCCCGCTCCCACGCTTCAGTCTATTTTCTCTTTTGAATTTTCTCTCTTTAAAGTTTTTCTGCTTATAGCTTTTCTGCTAACCTAGGCACTCTTCTTCCCCTCATGACCATCGATCGTGACCGCATAAAATTTCTGTTTGAGCGCGAGCAGAAACGCTTCGTCGCTGAGCACGCAAAATCGAAGCAAATTTACGACCGCGGCAAGAAGTCGCTACTGTCGGGCGTTCCCATGAACTGGATGGTGAAGTGGGCTGGCGCATTTCCTCCGGTGGTTCGTGAGGCGCAGGGTGGACACTTCTTTGACGTCGATGGCAATCGTTACATCGATTTTTGTCTTGGCGATACTGGGGCGATGACCGGGCATTCCCCGTCCGCAACCGTGAAAGCCATTGAAGAGCAAGTGAAGCGCGGCATTACCTTGATGCTGCCGTCGGAGGATGCGGCCTTTGTCGCTGAAGAATTACAGAAACGCTTCGGCTTAACCTACTGGCAATTCGCTCTGACGGCGACCGATGCCAACCGGTTTTCGATTCGGCTGGCCCGGCAAATTACCGGCCGCCCTAAAATTCTAGTATTCAACTGGTGTTATCACGGCTCGGTGGACGAGACTTTTATCACGCTGCATCGCGACGGCTCGACAGGTTCCCGGCGGGGGAATATTGGTCCGCCTGTCGATCCTTCAATGACGACGCGAGTGGTTGAATTCAACGACGTCCCTGCACTCGAGCGGGCACTCGCAAACGGAGACGTTGCCTGCGTGTTGGCCGAACCGGCGTTGACCAACGTGGGAATCGTTCATCCGGTGCCCGGATATCATCACGCGCTGCGTGATTTGACTCGTAAATGTGGATCGCTGCTCATTATCGATGAGACACATACCATCTGCGTGGGACCCGGTGGTTATACGCGTGCGGAAAAACTCGAGCCCGATTTTCTCGTTTTCGGAAAGCCGATTGGCGGCGGAGTTCCTGGTGCGGCCTACGGCTTTACGGAGAAAGTGGCCGAAATGATTCATGAGCGCCAGAGTTTGGAAGACTGCGATACCGGCGGCATCGGCGGAACGCTTGCCGGCAACGCGCTTTCGCTCGCGGCAATGCGCGCCACCTTGAGCAAAGTTCTCACGCAAGAAGCGTTTGATCGCATGATTCCCATGGCGGAACGTTGGGCTGCCGGCGTGGAAAAAGTGATCACGGATTTTGGTCTGGGCTGGAACGTGACGCGACTCGGATGCAGGGCTGAATATCTGTTCGGCGCAGACGTGCCTAAAAATGGAACCGAGGCGCACGATAGCATGGACTTTGAGCTTGAACGCTTTATGCATCTCTACGCCATGAACCGCGGAATTCTACTGACCCCATTTCATAATATGGCGCTGATGTGCCCGTCAACCGCGCCGGATGACGTTGACTATCACAGCAAAGTTTTTCGTGAAGCGGTGCGCGAATTGACAAACGGAGAGACGACTCGCTTGCTGCCGCTCTGATAGTCTTTTGCTTCCGCTCGGAATGCATGAAATTATTGTTCACAAATCTGGCGCTGGCGGGCGCGCTCTGTTTGCTCATGACCGGTTGCGCACAGGAGGGGCCTCCGCTTCCACCCTCGCTCGAACTCCCTAAACCTCCGACCGATCTTCGAGCCACGCGCAAGGGCAATGCGGTCACGCTAACCTGGAGCGCGCCGACGACCACAACCGATCGACTGGGCATTCGTAGTGCCGGACTGACTCTCGTCTGCCGAAGTTCCAATACACAAATCACGTCTTGCGAAAATCCAGTTGGAAAGTTGTCCTCTCCCGCTTCTACGGTGAGCCGCTCACGTAAAAAGAAGTCCGCAAAGAAAGCTCCACCGACTCCCGCCATTGTCGAAAGCTTTATCGACACTCTGCCGGAAAACTCGGGAGATCGGGACGCGAGAGCGGAAATTACATACGCCGTGCAGGCGCAAAATCGTAACGGCCGGGCGGCGGGTCTTTCAAATATCGTTCACGTCTCAGCGGTAGCGACTTTGCCTGCCCCCGTCGACGTCAGGGCTAAGCTTGGTGGGGATGGCGTCTCGCTAGTCTGGAGCGGGGCTGCTGAACCGTCCCGCGACGCCACTGGAAAGCCCGTAAGCATTCAATATCGTTATCGGATCTATCGGCGCGATGAAGCGTCGGGCAAAGATGCTGTTGCCGGGGAGGTCGGCGTGAGCTCTGGCGAAGTTCCGGCGAATTTTACTGACTCGGGCTTTGAATGGGAAAAAACGTATTCGTATCGCGTAACCGGTGTCACCATTGTTACCGGCCTGCCTGAGGGCGAGATGCAAGTTGAAGGCGATGACAGTGCATCGGTTCGCATCGTGGCGCACGACGTCTTTCCTCCCGCGGTGCCGTCAGGATTGCAAGCAGCGTTTTCGGGCGAAGGGCAGAAGCCATTCGTTGACCTTATCTGGGCCCCAGTCGTGGCAACCGATCTCGCCGGATACAACATTTACCGGGCTGAAGAGAATGCGCCAGAGAAGACAGTTAAAATTAATTCGGAACTCGTCAAGTCGCCTTCGTACCGCGATGTTGACGTGGCGTCAGGGAGAGCCTATATCTATTCTGTTTCGTCGGTCGACGGGCGTGGAAACGAAAGCCAGCGATCCGAATCTGCCAGCGAAGCGGTGCCGTAGGGGATTTGCACGCGTTTTGGTCCAGACGTGGCTATAGGAATAGGGATGTTGCATGGTCGACTCCGAAAACGCATTTGATTTGTTGAGGGCGGGCGACGCCGATGGATTGCGACGTCTTCTAAAAGACAATTCGGCGGCGGCTGAGGCGGTCGACGAGAATGGCGTTAGCCTGTTGATGCACTGCGTATATCGAGGACGGCGCGATCTGGCAGGCGTGATTGGGCGCAAAAAGATGAGTATTGATATTTATGAGGCCGCAGCGCTTGGCGATAGTGGTGCTCTAATGCGCTTTGCGGGACAGCCTCAAGAACTTAAATCTCATTCGAAAGACGGTTTCACGGCGCTCCATTTCGCGTGCTTTTTCGGGCAGCCAGACGCGGCAAAATGGCTGATCGCAAACGGTGCTCCTGTCGACACCGTGGCGGCAAACCCGACGTTGGTCACGCCGCTTCATTCAGCCGCGTCCGCGCGAAATCTTGAGGCTGCCCGGGCGCTTCTCAACCAAGGAGCATCTGTGAACGCCAGGCAGCAGGCCGGTTGGACTCCCATCCACTCCGCCGCTCAGAACGGGGATCGCGCCATGCTGGAACTTTTGCTCCAGCACGGGGCCGATCCGATCGCGACTAACGATCAAGGCAAGACTCCGGCGGCGGTGGCGCGAGAGGCTGGCCACGATGACTTGGCATCGTTGCTCCCAGAGAGCCATGCGTAAGCCATTGAGAAATAAACGGTTTCTGGTCTTGAAAAAAAATCGGCGGTTCTGATCGCAGGACAATTCCGCGACCCCCAGAGTTACCGAACCATTACTTCGGCGGGGCTAATTATCTCAACTTGGCATCAAACCATCTATAATTGAAGTAGCCGCGCCTGCGGTCGTGAAGGCCCGCTTAATATATGTCGACAAAGTTGAAGGTCATTATCATCACCAGTTCGCTGGCTATCTTGTTGTTAACCGTGGTTGGCGGCTTTGTCAGTGTGCGCGCCTCTTCTAACGATGGCGCCTATCGACAGTTGTCGGTGTACAGTGAAGTGCTGTCGCGCATCCGGCTCGAATATGTCGAGGAGCCAAATATTCCCGGCGTCACGGTCGGCGCGCTGCACGGCTTGCTGGAGTCTCTCGACGCAAATTCGAGCTACCTGTCTCCAGACGACTACAAGCGCTACAAGAGCATGAAGAGCGGCGGGAAGGCCGATATCGGCGCGACCGTCTCTAAGCGCTTTGGTTACGCCGATGTGGTGTCCATCATTCCCGGCGGTCCTGCGGACAAGGCCGGCATCGAGAACTCGGACATCATCGAGTCGATCGAGGGCAAGACCACGCATGACATGTCGCTGGCGGAAATTCACGGCTTGATGTCAGGGGAAACAGGTTCCACCATCACCGTCGCTGTCGTGCGTCCGCGTAAAGCTGAGCCGCAGAAGATTGTAATCACTCGTGACATGGTTACCATCCCTCCGGTCACTGAGAAGATGCTGGCTGACAACGTCGGCTACATTCAGGTCGATGCTTTTCCCGAAGGCAAGACTCAAGAGATCGCCGGAAAGATTCGCGACCTGCAGAAACAAGGAGCGAAGAAATTAGTGCTCGACCTGCGGAACTCCTCTTCGGGAGCGGAGTCTGAGGGTATCGCCACGGCGAACTTGTTCCTCGATCACGGGACCATCACCTACCTGCAGGGTCAAAAATATGCGCGCGAAGCGTTCAACGCCGACCCAATGAAAGACATTACCAAGTTGCCCGTGGCCGTGTTGGTAAATCGCGGCACCGCCGGACCTGCTGAGATCGTGGCCTCCGCTATTCTGGAAAACGCTCGCGGCGATGTTGTGGGCGACAAAACCTTTGGCGATGGCTCGGTACAAAAATTAATTGAAATGCGCGATAACTCGGCCCTGATTCTTTCCGTGGCCAAGTATTACTCTCCGGGCGGTAAGGCGATTCAGGATGCCGCAGTGACTCCAAACGTGGTCGTAGCAGACATTGCGGACGATGAAACCGGCCTGCCTGACGAAGATCAGGCGGCGACACCGGAGGACAAGAAAGAAAAGAAACCGAAGAGTCAAACGGATGAACAGCTGAACAAGGCTCTTGAAGTTTTGAAGAATCGTGAAGCCAAGGGGTAGCACAGATTGCGGTTTTTCCAGGTTCACCACCTTGCAGTTGTAAAATCGCTCGCTTCGGCGGGCGATTTTTATTGCGGGCTGTGAGTGCATCTAGTTACGAGTGAAGGCTTGACCGCTCCGGTAACATGAACTCGAGCGGGTTGAAACGGCGAACATTTTCTCTTGAAACTCATCTACAGGCGCTCTGCGGATAGCGAGACCGGCGAACCCAGGCTGGTGGGGTATTTTTTATTCGGCTTGCTGGTTCTGTTTGCCGCAGCTGTCGGAGCTACCGCTGGACTTCTGCTCGTTTACTCTACTGACCTTCCACAAATCGATCAGTTGGAGCGTTACAGGCCGAGCGCAGTTACTGAACTCTATGACGACCGAGGGCGCGTCATTGGCAGCTTCGCCTTGCAGCGTCGCGTAATTGTCGGCTACGACGACTATCCGCAGGTCTTGCGCGACGCACTGATCTCGATTGAAGATAAAGATTTTTACCGCCACTCAGGCATCAATCTGTGGCGCATCGGCGGAGCCGCCTATCGAGACATCGCATCCGGAGGAAAAGTACAGGGCGCATCCACACTGACGATGCAGTTGGCGCGCAACCTCTTTCTTTCTCCTGATCGTTCGTTTTATCGCAAGGTGCAAGAGTCGCTGCTCGCGGTGCAGATCGAGCGCCGCTTTACCAAGCCTCAAATCTTCACGCTCTATGCCAATCAAATTTTTCTTGGCCACGGATCGTACGGCTATGAGGCCGCTTCGGAATTCTATTTCAGCAAGCCCGCGAAAAAACTGACCTTGCCGGAAGCCGCTCTTTTGGCCGGACTACCGAAGGCTCCGCAATATTATTCGCCTGTGACCCACCCGGAGCGCTCAGTCAAGCGGCGGAACCTTGTCATCAACGCCATGCTCGAAGACGGAAAAATTACAGCCGCGCAGGCCGCCGCGGCAAAGAGCGCGCCGCTGGAACTCAATCTGCAAAAAGATCTCAACCTGCTGGCCCCAAATTACGTGGAGGAAATACGCCGTTATCTGGAGTCGAAATACGGCAGCGACCAGGTTCACGAGGGCGGCTTGCGTGTTTACACTTCGCTCGACATGGACCTGCAGAAAGCAGCGAGACAGGCGGTACTCGACGGTCTGGCAGCCTACGAGCGACGCCACGGGTGGCGTGGCAAACTGCTGAACGTGGTAGCGCAGGGACAAGACGTCGAAAAATACCAGGATCCGGATTGGGATGGTGAGCACGAGATCAACTCTTACACCCACGCACTGGTGACGCACGTAACGGCGGCGTCCGCGGACATTCGCTTTGGCCAGCACAGCGCTACCATCACAGCGGCGGACTTCGCCTGGACGAAGTTGAAGGCGAACCTTCCAGCATTGCTGCGCGTCGGCGACATCGTATATGTGAAAGTGTTGGGTTCCGAACCTGACGCGAAAGCGCGAATCAGCATCGAGCAGGACTCTGGCGCGCAAGGCGCGTTGGTTGCGATTGATAACGCAACCGGCGACATCAAGGCCATGGTCGGGGGGCGCGATTTTAATCTTTCGAAATTTAACCGGGCCACGCAGGCTTTGCGCCAGGTGGGATCCTCGTTCAAGCCCTACGTGTACACCGCCGCGATCGACCAGGGCGCGACCCCCGACGACACGATTCTGGATGCGCCGATTACTTTTCAAAATGCGTCGGGGCCATACACTCCGCACAATTACGACAGCAAATTTGAAGGAACAATCACGTTGCGCCGTGCGCTGGCGCAGTCGCGAAATATCCCCGCACTCAAATTGGCGGACCGCATCGGCATTAAGAATGTCATCGACTACGCCCGGCGGTTCGGGATCACTTCTCCTATCCCCGCATACTTGCCGGTGGCGCTTGGCTCGGCTGAAATCACCCCTCTCGAGCAGACGTCAGCATATAGTGTGTTTCCAAATGATGGCGTGCGCGTCGCTCCCCGGTACATCATTAAAGTTACAGACTACGAGGGCCGTATTCTGGAGGAAAGTTATTCCGACATAAAAGATGTCGTCAGTTCGCGCACGGCTCGGATCATGACTTCCATGCTGCGTGAAGTTGTTCTTCACGGTACCGGAATGGCGGCGGCCAAGATGCCCTACCCGCTGGCCGGAAAGACCGGCACTACAAACGACTTCACTGATGCATGGTTCGTGGGCTTCTCTCCGACGATTACATGCGGGGTGTGGATCGGTTACGACGAAAAGAAGTCTCTCGGAGCGAAAGAAACCGGCGGACGCGCCGCCTTGCCGATCTGGATAGACTTCATGAATGTTGCTCTGGCCGGCAAAGAACCGGGCGAATTTCAGGAGCCGCAAAGCCAAGGTACATCGGTCGCGAGAAAAGTTGATACTCCAGACGTGGCGCCGGGCGATGGCGAGAGTCACTGATTCGCAACAGGCACTACCTTTCGGCGACACCTTCGAAGCAGTCTTGCGACGCGAACGACACGATACAACGGGAACAGAGCCTCCGGCAACTTTACCGCATCAAGATCGCCCTGGCCGGGCGTCGATAGAAGTCGCCATAAATATTTAATACGATCGAGCCGCCTTTCGCGCAACCTGAAAATGAATTTGAAATATTCGGTCGATTCGAAGTGATAGGTAGCCGCGCGAGAAATACGATTGGCGAACAACTCGCCCAACACCGCAATTTTGGAATCGTGATCAATCATCTCCTGTGCGATCGGCGATAGGCGTAAGTCGAGCAGATTTTGCGCCAGCCAGAATGTGACCGCCACCATTCGTGCCACTCCAAGCTGCTTTGCGTTCGAACGAAGCAAGTTGTAATCGAGGTTTTCGGCGCGAACGGTTTCCGCGATATCGACTAACCAGATGAGGCGTCCCCAAAGATGCTTAGCAGCATGTATCGACAGAGCCAACAAAGAGTCTTCAGCGGAGAGGCAGGGCATCTGCTTATCGCAAACGGTAACGTTTCCGGCGCGCGCAAGTAACGATTCGACCGGCAAATCCACAGCGTAGAAGCGGGGCAACAACGCCCATTGCAATTCAACCAGATTTCGACCAGCCGGTCCGTCGAATGATTGCTCATAACCACTTCGCATCCAGAATCGTTCGACAGCGGAAGAGAGCTCTTTCGACGGCCTGTATCCGATATCTGCTAGCGACTGCTTTGCGCGTTGCACGTTGGAGGCAGAGAGAAGGAAATCCAGGTCAGAAAAATCTCGCAAAGCCGAGTCGCCATAAGCGGATTGGGCGAGAACAGGACCCTTAAATGGCAATACCGGAATTTGTTCGGCTTCAAAGCGCCGCATGATGCTCGCCAGTTCGCTGCTGAACCACAGGCCGCGGATAAGGCTTAGCCGACGGGCCTCCTGCAAATCCCGCTCGATCGCTGGCGGAAGGCGCTTGGAATAATCGATCAGATTGCGGGCAACTAAAGAAAGGACGCCGTGGTGTTCCGCCAACTGGATAACCTCTTTCCAGTCGGTTCCGGGAAAACTGCACGAGGAGACGGCGGTAATTTGTTCTGCCGTGAAAGCAGTTCGCGACAATCGGCACAAAACTTTAAATGCAGTTTCAGATGGCAGACCAGGGCTCGACATAAACTCACTTTTCAAAGCGGTCAGGGAGGTCGCAATCTGGTTGCCGATTCATTTACGGATAGAGTCCCAGCGAATATCCGAAACGCGGATCGCCTCTATAATACAGGCTCTTTGCTGCTGACTTTTTTGTTGACTCTGCTGCTGTCTCTGTTGAGATGAGCAGACAACAAATTTCAGTATTCGCGGCCGCGACGTCCTTGATTATGGAAGCAGTGGTTTTTGAATCCGTTTGCAAGATTTTTCGCCATCGCCCCGCGCTTTTTAACTGGCTTGGTCGCGAACGTGCGGGCGAGACGATCGCGCTGAAAGACGTTTCATTTTCCGCCAAGCGCGGCGAGGTCCTGGCGCTGCTCGGCCCAAACGGAAGCGGCAAAACTACCTCTCTCAAATTAATCTCAACCGTATTACTGCCTGATACCGGTGTGGTCTACGTCGAAGGCCGCGACGCAAGCCGGGATGCTTTGCAGGTGCGGCGCAAAGTGGGGATTGCCATTGCTACCGAGCGCTCATTCTTCCCCCGGCTCTCGGCGCGTGAGAATCTGGAGTTCTTCGCTGCTTTGGACGAGGTCCCCAGACAAGAACGCGAGCAACGAATAAGCGAGGTTCTCACCGATACCGCGCTTGAGCAACAGGCAGATACACTGGTCGTCAAATTTTCGAGCGGAATGTATCAGCGGCTCGGGATTGCCCGGGCGCTGGTGAAGCGCCCGAGTATTCTGCTTCTTGATGAACCCACTCGCAGCCTCGACGCTGCCAATACAGCGCACTTTTGGAAGACGATTCGCGCCCTTACGGCGGAGCGGACTGCAATTCTGCTAGCGACCCATAACTTTGCTGAGACTGCCGCGGTAGCAGACAGGCTTCTCCTGCTGCATCGCGGGGCGGTTCTCGCGGATCGAAAAGTTGGAGTCGGCGAGACCGCTCAAGATTTGCGAGCATTCTACTTTCGCACGACTGGCGAGACTGACGAGATGGCAGGAGCGGAAGCACGGCGGAAACACCTATGAGGCGCGGCTAGGACTAGTTGCGAACCACCAAACTACGTTTTCGGTGTGGTTGCCTGGGGAGGGGCTTTGACAGTCACATTCACGGTAGCGCCCTCTTTGAGCCGAACCTCGTTGCCGCCTTCATCCTTTAGTGAATTTGCGATACGCATTTCTTCATAAAGAGGCTCTGCTCCCTTTACGTGAATCTCAGCCTTCTCTGTTCCGGTGGGATTCAGTGGAGGGATGATCTTCTCAACGCTTGCTGGCAACGTGATTGTGAGGTTTTCGGTTGGGGATTTTTTGGTCATGAATTCTTTCGTACAACGAGATGGGTGGATAAACTATTAGTTGGGAGTTTGAAGTATGGACTAGGAATTGTTCTTCTTCAGAATGGCGAGATAGTCGGCAGACAATTCACGAATACGTTTAAGGCGTTCTTCCTGTTCCTTCAAGCCTGCTTGGTCAAGACCGCCAAACGTCTGCTTTTTCAAACTCTCGATCTCTTCTGCCAAGAGCCGATTCAGTTGGTCTCTGACTTCCTCTTCGTTGTTCTTGCCCGCCACAGTTTCACAATCTTTCGCTGAGAGTGGGAATAGAATACGCGTCGAGGTCGGGCAGTTAAAATACCGTATCCCCTCTAGGTGAAACTGCTTAGAGATATGACTTACAACTAGAAATTCGCATACCGGTCGAATTAACGCATGCGTCCCAGAATTGTTTTCGCAATGTCAAATTTCGCGCCTCTCTACTCTATAATTTGGCGACCCGGCTCAAGGCCCCTCACACTCAATGACGATAGACAAGCCCGCTCACCTCACACGCGCCTTCGGCCTGCTCGACGCCACAGCGCTCAACATCTCAAACATGGTCGGGGTCGGCCCTTTCATCACCATCCCGCTGTTGATGGCGTCTATGGGCGGACCGCAGTCGATGTTGGGATGGTTGACTGGGGCACTCATTGTCATCTCGGACGGCTTGATCTGGAGCGAACTCGGCGCGGCGTTGCCGGGTTCCGGCGGCAGCTACCACTTTCTTCGAGAGGCTTACGGCAAAAATAGTTGGGGACGCCTCATGGCTTTCCTCTTTATCTGGCAGTTTGTTTTAAGTGGGCCGCTCGAGATTGCCTCGGGAATGATCGGCTTCGGCAGTTACTCTGCCTATCTTTGGCCGGGCCTTACACCGCGAGGTCAACAGTATGTCGCGGTCGCCGCCGGCGCAGTCGCCTTATTGCTCTTATGTCGCAAAATAACTTTTTTAAGCACGGTGACACGTACACTTTGGATCGGCACCATGCTGGCCATGCTGGCAGTCATCGTCACCGGCTTCCCGCACTTCAATGTGCGCATGGCCTTCGATTTTCCGCCCGGAGCCTTTGCGTTCAATCGCGGCTTTGTACTCGGGCTCGGCAGCGCCACCTTGATCGCCGTCTACAATTATCTTGGCTACTACGACGTTTGTTACATCGGCGACGAAGTTGAGAATCCCGGCTATGTGGTGCCACGCTCGATTCTCTACTCGCTTCTCATTTGCTGTATCGGATATTTCACTCTGCATCTCGCGGTCATGGGAGTGGTGCCATGGCGCGAAGGCGTTCACTCCAGCTTCATCATCTCTGATTTTATGGAGCGTCTGTATGGCCGGGGCGCAGCCATCGCCGTCACCCTGCTGATTCTCTGGGCAGCGTTTGGCTCGGTGTTCGCGCTGCTCCTGGGCTATTCGCGAGTTCCCTATGCGGCCGCTCTGGATGGATATTTTTTTAAGCCGTTCGCTAAGTTGCATCCCACAAAAAACTACCCCCAAGTTTCGTTGCTGGTTTTGGGTGGAGTATCGATTGCCGCCGCTTTTTTGAAGCTCGATCAGCTGGTGAGCGCGTTAATCACGACCAGAATCCTGGTTCAGTTTCTCGGGCAGCTGTTCGCCGTCCCGCTCTTGCGGAAGAAATTTCCCGACAGCTCGCGGCCTTACAAAATGTGGCTTTACCCCCTCCCCATCGTGATTGCATTTTTTGGATGGGCTTATATTTTTCTGACTTCGGGATGGCTCTACATTAAGATCGGCCTGGCGACGCTACTTACAGGGTTCATAGTGTTCATGGTCTGGTCTTACATGCAATCGAGCTGGCCCTTTGCGCCTGGCGAAAAAGCATCAACTCAATAATCCGAATCCAGTGACTGACCGTCCTAGCGCGGAGAAGGCATCGAACCAGACGGCGGGTCTCGCCCGCCATTTAGGGCTTTTTGACGCCACCATGCTCGTCATGGGCGGGATCGTCGGCTCCGGTATTTTCATCAATCCTTACGTCGTTGCGCAACAGGTGCACACTCCTGCTCTCATTCTGGGAGCGTGGATCCTCGGCGGCATAGTTGGTATTGGCGGCGCTTTCGTCTGGGCAGAGTTGGCCGCAACATTACCAGCTGTCGGCGGCCAGTATGCGTACCTTCGCGAGGCCTATCACCCAGCCGTTGCGTTTCTCTACGGCTGGGTTCTGTTGCTGGTGATTCAAACCGGAGGCATGGCCGCGGTGGCGATCACTTTCGCGCGCTATTTTCTCGAACTAACCGGGATACACACTCCGGACTGGACAATCGCCACCGTAACGCTCGGAACTTTGACGTTAATTAATTGTTTCGGCGTAAAGACGGGTGGGCGCACGCAAAGCATATTAATGGCATTGAAGATTGTCGCCATTGCCGCCTTGGTAATCGCAGGGGCAACTTTAGCCGGCAAACAGGTTGTCGCTTCCTCGGCAGCCGACCGGCAATGGTCAGTTTCATCTTTCGGGGGCGCCATGGTTCCGGTGCTGTTTGCCTATGGCGGATGGCAGACGGCAAATTTTCTCGCTGGAGAAGTGAAAGAGCCAAAGAAAAATCTGCCGCGCGGCCTTTTGCTCGGAGTGCTTGGAGTTGTACTGCTCTACCTCGGAGTCAATTGGGTGTGTTTGCGCGCGCTGGGCCCCCATGCCCTAGCGGCAACCGCGACCCCGGCAACGGCGGTGATGCGTCTTGCTCTTGGCTCGTGGGGCGCGACATTTGTGGCCGCCGCGATTGCGATCTCCACTCTCGGGTTTCTCAGTCAGTCGATTCTGACGGCGCCTCGCGTTTACTTTGCGATGGCCGATGACGGATTATTTTTTCGCGCTGTGGCTTGGCTCCATCCGCGTACACGCGTACCCGTTATAGCGATTGTTTTGCAAAGTATCTGGACCGTAGTTATCGCTCTCACCGGCCGTTATGAACAAATTTTGAACTACGTCATTGCGATGGATTTTCTCTTCTTCGGCCTGACAGCGACGACGATCTTCGTGTTTCGCAGCCGTGCCGCACGTGGTGAGATGAGCGCCAGAGACGGCTATCCCATGCCCGGGCATCCAGTCAGCACGGTCATTTTTGTCGCCCTGTGCTGGTGGGTGGTCGGAAACACTGTCTACCGATATCCGCAAAATAGCTTGATTGGTTTCGCTCTGCTGCTGGCGGGCATTCCCGTCTACTGGTTCTGGAGCAGGCAACGGCGTCGTCCATCATCGAATCTCTAATCTTTTTGCCTCCATTTATATTTGTAACCAGGAGAGTGATCTTGCCAAGTGATTCCCGCCCCGCCGAGGCCGCGTTGCGCTATCTTGCCTGGGCTAAGTTGCGCTCGAATGCCCGTTTTAGCCTCGCCGCCAGCGGGGTCATGGATTATCCGCTAGCTGAATTGCCCGTTCGCGTCGAAGACCTCGAGATGGGCGGCACTGGGCCTTACGGCTACCAGCCGCTGATGCAACGGCTGTCGGCGAAGGCCGAGGTGGCTGAAGACTGCCTCGTCTACACTCTCGGTACCTCGATGGCCAACTTCATCGCACTAACCGCGTTGCTTCATCGCGGCGACGAAGTGTTAGTGGAGCGCCCGACTTATGACCCGCTGTTGAATATTCTGGAGCACATCGGAGTCAGAATAAATCGCTTCGAGCGTCTCGCGGAGAAAGGCTGCAGGATTGGATTAGGTGAGGTCGAACGGAAGCTTACTCCGCATACGAAGCTTGTCGTCCTATGCAATCTCCATAATCCGAGCAGTGCTCTGACCGATGACAACACGATGCGACAAGTCGGTGAGATGGCGGCTCAAGTTGGAGCTCGCGTGCTCGTCGACGAAGTCTATCTCGAGACGCTGTTCGACCGGCCCCAGCGCTCTGCGTTCCATCTTGGCCCCAACTTTATCATTACCAATAGCCTGACCAAAGCTTACGGTCTGAGCGGAATTCGTTGTGGATGGATTCTGGCGGAGCCCGACCTTGCCCGACAGATGTGGCAAGTTGTCGACTTAACTTACGGAAGTCCTGTGCATCCCGCGGAGCTTCTGGCTGTGATCGCTCTCGACAACTTAAGCCGCGTGCGCGACCGCGCCCGGGCCTTACTTGAGACCAATCGCGCGTTGGTCAATGAATTTCTTAAGGCGCATAAACAACTCGAGTGCGAAACGAGTATCTACGGGACAACGGTGTTTCCACGGTTGCTTACAGGCGATGCAGAAATGTTTGTAAAACGTTTACGGGAGGAATTCGAAACCAGCGTCGTCCCGGGAGACTTCTTCGAGCGCCCGCAACACTTTCGGATCGGCTTTGGCGGACCGACTGACACGCTACGCGGGGGTTTGGAACGCCTTGACTCTGCGCTCGCATCTTTTCGATAACTGCGCCGACTGCTCAAAGCGTTCATTCTATGGACGCGGGCCGTCGTAAACCAGGTTGCAGAGCCACGGGAAGAGATCTCGCTTAATGTGGCAAACTCGTGCGAACTCTTAGTTCACCTATTCGATGCCGAGTTGATGCTGAATCTGCTCAAGCGGCACACCTTTCGTTTCCGGAACCCACATTTTCACCCAAGCAAGCTGCAGCATCATCA
>JAYVCW010000029.1:0-2398 GCA_043749775.1 Acidobacteriaceae bacterium
TAGTGTGCGGGACTCACGTTCGCGAAATCGAAAAGATTGCCGGCCTCGAGATCATGTCTTGCTTGGGTCCAGTGCTCCACGCCGGCAGCATTGGTTTCAATCAAGCCAAGGTCGAAAGACTCCCCAGCTGCGTGCTGCGGAATTCCCTCAGGCAGCGTGCCACGAATGTGAAATGTGGGAGCCGCATATCTGTCGGAACCTTTGACGAGGCAGGAGGCTACGAAGCCGAAATCCAATTGCGGCGCTCGACAAACGTCGGGGGTTCGTACGCGATTTGTGGGACTATGACGTGGCCGCTCAGCCGTTATTGTTCGTCGGAGAGACCGTATCGTGGGATCAACTGTAAGAGTTGACCAAGCATTGAGCCACTGGTACGAGGTTTGGTATCGTCGGCCCACAGACTCGGATTCCAACTCCAGCGCATTTTGCCGGTTCGCACGTCATAGGCGCGCACGATGCCACGCTCCGTATCTACCCTCCAGTGGTCTCCGATAGAAGAGCCCCACGATCACCAAGTCTTTGTAAATGGCGGGACCAGCAGTTGTGGTCCGCACGCCGAGAGGAGAATCGGCTAGCGTCAGGAGGTGTGGTGGACAACCTGAAATCCCCATACGAATTTGCCAGTGGAGGCGCGCAGCGCTAGGACAGAATTGGCCCACCTTGTTGTCACCTTTGCGGAGGCCGCCATAGTAGTCCGGGCCAGCACGGCCGGTCGGAACGAAGACCAAAATTCTGGGGTTTTGACTGTCGGCTCACAGGCGAGCGACCGGTGGTAGATGAGGATTACGTGCCCGGTGGAGCAGTTCTCAGTGAGAAACATAGGGACTGGGCATGCTAAAGTCAACACGTGGGCGTGAGCCAAGACTTGGAATCCTTGGTTCCATTTGGCTGGGTTCAGCGAATTTTCGAGCCAAGAGCCGGATGTTCTTGCGACTTGAACTACATGAAGAGAAGTCATCCACTTTATCTCCGTGCATTGTTGCTAAGTATCGCCCTGGCGGGCGGTAATGCGGTTGCGCAGGCGCCATCGCCCGCGTCGGTCGATGCTCATCGGCTCGAGATCTCAGAAGAACTCTCGGAGTCGCTGGCGAACGATCTGCTCGAGCTGTCTGTAGTCACCAAAAATCACGACCGCGAGCAGACGGCGCAGTTCTTTCCGGAAGAGTTGGTGGCCGACCTGTTCCCATCCGAGCCAACGCCCACTAAGCCCGAGGTCAAATGGATCCTCTCACACGGTTGGGTGGCAAAGCTGGGTAGCGTCTCCTCCTCGGGTAACACGGGAAGAATCAAGGCGGCGGATTTTCTCGGCGGCTGGTCCGCGTTTTTGGATCACTTCAGCGAAGTGGAAGATGCTCGCTTCAAAGTAAAAATGGCCAACTTTGACGATTCCGCGCAGGCGATCGTCGGGGCCGAAGTGCCGACCGCCGTGCTCGGGGCGTCGGGGCACGCACGTGTGGCGTTCTTCGTCATTGGACGCGATCTCGAGAATCGCCGGGAATGGGCTCGTGGCGTAGTTGAGGCGGATCTTCTTTATGCCAGCAATAAACACTGGCAATTTCATTCGTTCAAACTGACCAGCTTCGATTCACTCCTGGCGACGACAGACATTTTTTCTGAAGTCTCCGAGCCGGCGGGTGTGGGGGTGGCGGTGCCGGCTTTCGGATCCGCGGGAAATGACAGTTTCACTTACCGCGGCGCGGCGGCGGCTGACTTCAACAATGACGGATGGATTGACCTCTTTGTCTGCGGCATCGACCATAACTACCTTTACCTGAATGATGGTCACGGCCGCTTTCGCGACGCGTCCAAGGAAGTAGGTCTCGAATTCGTTCCGCCGTGCGTGGGTGTGGTCGCATTCGACTATGACAACGACGGCGATGCGGATGTTTTTCTCACCAACGTCGGTCCTCAAATGCTTTTGCAGAATCGTCTTAAAGAAGACGGGAAGATGTTTTTTAAAGATGTATCTGACGAGGCCCACGTCTCGCGCGATGCCATCGGTTTCAGCGCAGCCGTCGGGGACGTCAATGGCGACGGCCTACCCGACGTGTACGTGACCAGCTACAACTACTACGGAAAGGTTGTGCCGAACTCCTGGTTCAACGCGACCAACGGCACCGCCAACCTGCTCTTCATTAACCAAGGCGATGGCACCTTTAAAGAGGAAGCTCATAAGTGGGGCGTGGACGATCGCCGCTGGAGTTATGCTGCGGAGTTCGTCGACGTCAACGGAGACGGCAAGCTCGACCTCTACGTGGTGAATGACTTCGGAGAGAAAGCGTTATTCATTAACAAAGGGGATCATTTCGAGGATGAGGCGGGCCAGCGAGGGGTTCTCGACCCCGGCAATGGCATGGGAGTATCCTTCGGCGACTTCAATAATGATGGACTTCTCGAT
>JAYVCW010000030.1:0-5056 GCA_043749775.1 Acidobacteriaceae bacterium
CCACCGGAACGCTCGTAGATCATGTCGTATCGAAAGGTAACGACAGCTGTATCGCCAACGACATCAGTTTCGTAATCGTGATCCTGAAATTCCGGAACTCGGGCGTTTTCACATTTTCCGCCGGAAATTTGCAGAGCTTTAATGCAAGCTAGAGGGCAAGCTGAAATGAGAGTGCCGTTAAGCCGCATTTCTGCGAGACTTGATGCGCTCGAATCTCTGGAGCGTCTGTTGCACTCGACTTTTGAATGCTTCACGTGAGGTGAGGAACTATGGACCGTCGTAGATTCACCAAACTCTCTGCCCTGACACTGGCCGGGAGCTGCTTGCCGATACGCGCGCAATCTGCCGGCGCATCCCAGAAGCCGGTCGGCTATGCTGCCGTTGGCCTCGGAACCATCTCCGACATCTTCATGCGCGCTTGCGCGAATTCGCAGAAGGCGAAGATTACCGCGCTCGTCACCGGGCATCCGGATACCAAAGGCGCGAAATATGCCGCGATGTACGGCATTCCGAAGACCTCGATTTATACCTACGAGTCATTTGATCGCATCCGCAATAACCCGGCCGTCGATGCAATCTATGTAGGTTTGCCAAACAGTATGCACTGCGAATACACGGTCCGCGGAGCGCTGGCGGGAAAGCACATACTGTGCGAAAAACCGATGGCGATTTCGACCATCGAATGCCGCAAGATGATCGAGGCTTGCCGCCAGGCCAAAGTTAAACTTATGATCGGCTACCGGATACAGTATGAGCCCCTATGGAATCGGGCGATCCAGATCATTAGGTCCGGGCAGATCGGTGAACTTCAATCCTTTCAGGGTGGATTCTTCGGGCAGATGCCGGCAGGTCTGTGGCGGCTCTCGAAGAGCCTCGGCGGTGGCGGAGCTCTGATGGACCTGGGGATCTATCCGCTCAATGCGATTCGCCACATCACCGGCGAAGAGCCAAGAGATTTTAGCGCGATCGTTGCGACGCGCGACCATAGTGGACGCTTTGCGGAAATGGAACAATCCATGGAGTGGACCATGAAATTTCCCTCCGGCATCATAGCTTCCTGCGGTTGTTCGTATGGCCAGCGCGGGCCGAGTCTGCTGACGATCAACGGCGAAAAGGGCTACCTGGTTATCGAGCCGGGCTTCAATTATGAGGGCGTTCACTTACGCGGCGAGGTCGGTGGTCAGCAGATCGATCAGCTAAGCACTGACAAGCATCCCTATCAGTTCGTGATCGAGGCAGAGCACTTTGCCGACTGCATCCGCAATGATAATGATAAGGTACCGAAGTCGCCGGGCGAGGAGGGGTTGAAGGACATGCTCGCCATCGAGGCCATCTACAAATCGGTGGGTGCGCGGAGTGCATGACCAAGTGGAGTTGGGCACTGGAAATAAAACATAAGTGGAGCGAACCATGAAATTAAGCGGGGTAGCGAGATGGATCGCGATCAGTCCTTCCCTGTTCGCATTGGTGTCTTTGGTTCTCGTAACGTGCGCCTTCAGTCAGGAGCGTCCGAAGATTACGAGTATCTCGCACCTAAGCGTCTACACATCAGACGCGGCGAAGGCAGAACACTTTTACGTTCATGATATGGGCGCGACCAAGCGAGAGGATCCACAGAATCCCGCAGGCATTCGATATTATTTCAACTCCATCCAATTTATCGAGGTGTTGCCACTACCCGCGGGCTCGACCTCTGTCAATCGCCTCGATCATGCCGGATACAACACCGCTAGCGCCGAGGGGTTGCGGAAATACCTGCAAGGCGGTGGCATTGCGGTGCCTTCGGCGGTGACCAAGTCCAGCGACGGAAGCCAGTATTTCGAAGTGAACGATCCCGAGGGCAACAAGATTCAGTTCGTGGAACCGCCGGTGCGTCCGTTGCCGGTGCCGGCCGGGTCACTGAGCAATCATGTGATTCACATCGGATATCTCGTTCATAATTCCGCCGCCGAGGACAAGTTCTATCACACGTTGCTGGGCTTTCGGCCGTATTGGCACGGCGGAATGAAGGACGATGTGACCGACTGGGTTTCGCAGCAGGTGCCGGAAGGAACAGACTGGCTCGAATACATGCTGGTGCGGAGCCCTGAACGAACCGGAATTCCGTCGTCGATGTCGCAGGATAGTCTTGGCGTGCTCGATACTTTTCATTAGGTGTGCAGAACATGGAAAAATCGGTAACGGTTCTCTATGCAGGCGACAGGGTCTCTCCGAAGCATTCGCCACCTCAGATCGGGCGTGACGGCAAGTGGCAGTTTAATTTGTACGACCCCGACGGCATTCGCGTGGAGCTGATGGAGTTTCAACCTGCGTTAAAACCGTGTTGTTCTCCGTTTCTTTTGCCGAGCCCGACAGAGTAAACAGCAAATCCTCTTTTGCTAAAACGGTGAGGACGAATGCGACCAATGAATTGTATTTACAAACTCGTTTTCCTCAGCGCAGCGATCGCAATTTTCGCTGCATCCGGCGCACTCACAATGCTGGCTGAGAGGGCAAATCAGGCGAAGCCCGAAATCGTCCGGGTTGATAAGGCCCTCGACTCATTGATCGCGCCGGGTGCCACGATCGAAAAGGTCGCCGGTGGATTCAAATTTACCGAAGGACCGATGTGGCGCGATGGGCGACTGTGGATCTCCGATGTGGTTGGGGACAAGATCTTCGCCGTTTCTCCCACCGGTAAAACTGATTTGCTTTTGGAAAAGGCGGGCGGATACAAAGATCCGCCACCCGACGCGTATCTCGGTCCCAACGGGATGGTCACCGATAAGGATGGAACGGTGATCCTCGCTCAGCAAGGCGGCCGGAAACTGATGCGCATTACTGAGTCTGGCGGCGGTTCCAGCGCGGGCTCCCTGAAGATGGAATTGTTTCTCGACACCTTCGTAGGCAAGAAGTTTAACAGCCCGAACGATCTCGAATTCGCGCTTGATGGTTCGCTGTGGTTCACCGATCCATCGTATGGCTTGGCCGCCGGCGACAAGGATCCGGCGAAAGAGATTCCTTTTAACGGAGTCTACCGTTACAGGAACGGAAAGGTGGCCGCGGTCATCAAGGATCTGACCTTGCCAAATGGCATCGGATTCTCGCCCGACGGGAAAACGCTATACGTCAGCAACTCCGGGCCGAAGATGGCCGTGCATCAGTACCGGGTTGCAGCGGATGGCTCGGTCACCGAGGGGCCTATCTTGATTACTTTTCCCGACGGTAGCGGGCCGGGTGTGCCCGATGGACTGAAGGTAGATTCGGCGGGCAATGTCTGGGCCACCGCCCCCGGCGGCATTCGCATTATCGCGCCCGACGGCAAGCTGCTCGGCCAGATCAAGTTGCCGGAGACGGCTGCCAATCTGGCCTGGGGCGACGGAGGGAAGGCGCTCTACATCATCGTCACGATCTCCTCTGGCTTGTACCTCTTGATTGGCATGACCCGCTTTTCCTCCAAGTGGATTCTCTCTCATTCCACCTGGTACAAATTTCGCCGGCCAGGTCACTGTGCTTCATCTTGCCGTTCTTAAAAACAAATACTAACTCGTGTTGGCTTCTGTACAGAGAGCCCAGTCCTCCCGAGTCCTTAACCCAAATGCACAAGTTCTTCAATTCCGTGTAATTTCGTTCAGCAGCATTCAGCAATTCCTTTAAGTGTCGCCAGTCCATGCAGATGTAGTGAAGCGATCCCTGCACACTGAACTTTGCTAGGTGTGAAAGAGTTGTAGAAAGAAAGTTAGTGAATTCACTTGACGTCATTTCGCCCGCAGCCATGGCAAATTCCGCGTGATGAACTTTACCGCTGCCTGTTACGAAGCCATCGATGCGGACGTTGTACGGGGGATCCACAAATACTGCAGACGCTAGTCGATCTCCCATCAGTTGTTGGTAAGTCTGACTCACTAGGGCGTCGCCGCAGATCACTCGGCTATGACCTAAAAGCCAAAGATCCCACTCTTTGTGACAGGCGTGGGCGACTGCATTTCCGGAAGAGCGTCCTGAACTTCGTCAGGAGCTTGCAGACTGAGGCCTTCGATCAATAAGTCGATTTCACCCATTTCGAAACCAGTCACTTCGAGGTCAAAGTTCAACTCGACTTCCGAAAGTGATTTGAGTTGCTCCGCGAGAATGCGGTCGTCCCAAGCTGCAATTTCAGTAAGTCGGTTATCGGCGATCATGAAAGCACTAGCTTGCTCTCGCGTCAAATGTGGGAGGCTAATCGTTGGAACTCTTGTGATCCCGAGAAGCTTGCAGGCTTCAAGGCGCCCGTGTCCCGCAACTAGTTTGAGGTTACGATCAACTAGAAAGGGGACATTGAAGCCAAACGTCTTAATGCTGCGGGCGATTTGTCGAATTTGTTTTGCTGAGTGGACGCGAGAGTTTGTGGAGTCTTGGTGCAGGGTACAAAGGTTTCGGTAGATGATTTCTAGGGTTGGATTTACTTTCTCAGCTCGGGTGGATGGTTGGGTATTTGTTATCCGCGGCAATGTCATAGCTTCTCCGAAACACTCGGTCGCCGAGAACTGCATATCTACTAGCTCGCCTGAATGTCAAGCGCACTACGCAGAATTGTTTTCTCAAGACTTCCGGCTGTTTCGTCTGAAGTTCGCATCCCGCTCCCCTAGACGAGGGATTTTAGTTTGGATCGTCGTCCATGGCCTCCCGCCAAACTAACGACGATCTTTGCGCGAGGAGGCAGCATCGGCATCCCACCGCAACTGCACCCGTCGAGTCGACCGTCCCGGTCGCAGCCGGCATCCCGCCGGCGCTCGAAGGTTAAATTGCTCCCCTCCACCTGAATATAATTTTCTCGCTTTCTGGAGGATAGGCATTTATTACTAAGTGAACCCTTTAAGTAACGTATGGAGATGAGGGACAGCAATCAGCCGCTACGACGCCTGGCGCGTGAGTAAGACTTGATAGTTGAAATATTTGGTGTGAAACCATTTGTTTGGCGAAAGTCAAGTACTGAATGACCTTCCACATCAATTTGAAGCTTGAACTTTGTCCAGAAAGGGCCGTAAATGTTGGCATGCCGAATTTGGAAAAAACGTGGTAAACGTGAGTTCGCGTC
>JAYVCW010000031.1:0-5222 GCA_043749775.1 Acidobacteriaceae bacterium
TTTGGTCAATATTGGGGCCTACAATCGATCGGGCGGGTAATGTCCAACGTTGAGCATGTTTCGCCGGAGATCATGACAAAGTTGCAAATGCTTGGCGCAAGACTCCCTCGGGGCACTGACCGAGAGTACGAGTTGAAGAAATTGCTGCGGCAGGCTGCATAAGGATAATTTCCCTAAAAAAGCATTCGCCGCGATCAAGTTTGTCGACCTGTTTCGGGCTTAGGCAAGTTTAGTTGCCCCGGAAAATGCGCCCGATAGTACTCATTATTCACTGAAGGTTATCGAAATGCACTACATAGCAGAACTTGCTCGTGGGCCTGTTAAAGTGATGCTGCCAGAAGGGTTCGTTAACGCCGAGGGATTCATGTGTCATTGCAAGAAACAATACCGGTTTTTTGTGCCTAAGGGTTTGTCCTCTGGCTCTGTTAAGGAATATCGTTTGAGGGCAAAATCACTGTGCAGGAAGGAACACCCAAAACACTCTCAGCAGCTTCTCGTTCTTGTTTCACCGTGAGATGGAATACCTAATGTTCGCATAAGCTAGCTGTCGCATCAGCGGTTAAGGGACAGCTTCCCGACGGTGACGGAGCACGATTCCAAATGGCCGAAGGACGATCCTATGGGACATCTGGGAAGCCCATATGAACGAGAAGAAAAAGTGACTTTTCTCCCGAAGCGACCATGACCGCGGTACCCATAGCCGCCGCGCTTCCCTCCCTCAGTGTTTTCATAGAAGAACCCTTGGCAGACCATCCGCATCCGCGACTGCCGAAGCCGCATCTAAACCTTGACAGTGATTCGCTCAGGTTATAACATGGCTTGGAACGCAATCATATCACGTTGATTATTAATCACTTATTTTGATGGAGGGGCGTTATGGGGAAAATTATTGGGATTGATTTGGGAACCACCAACTCCTGCGTTGCGGTGATGGAGGGTGGGGAGCCGAAGGTTATTCCGAATGAGGAAGGTGGGAGGACTACGCCTTCGGTGGTTGGATTTACTAAGACTGGAGAACGGCTGGTGGGGCAGGTCGCTAAGCGGCAGGCTATTACCAATCCGGAGAACACGGTCTTCTCGATCAAGCGGTTTATGGGACGGCGCTTTGATGAGGTTAGCGAAGAGTTGAAGATGGTCCCTTATAAGGTTGAGCGGGATGGCGACAATGTCGCGGTGATGGCGCAGGGGAAGAAGTATACCCCGCCGGAGGTCTCCGCGATGATCTTGCAGAAGTTGAAGAAGGCGGCGGAAGACTACCTTGGCGAGAAGGTGACGGAGGCGGTCATCACGGTGCCTGCGTACTTTAACGATGCGCAGCGCCAAGCGACGAAAGATGCGGGCAAGATTGCCGGGCTCGATGTGAAGCGAATCATCAACGAGCCGACGGCGGCTGCTTTGGCTTACGGGCTCGACAAGGGTAAAGACGAGACCATCGCGGTTTACGACTTTGGCGGCGGTACGTTTGATATTTCGGTGCTTGAAGTGGGCGGGGGCGTCATCGAGGTGAAGGCCACGAATGGCGACACGCACCTTGGCGGAGACAACATCGATCAAAAGCTGGTGGATTGGCTGATTGATGAGTTCAAGAAGAATGAAGGGCTTGACCTGCGCGGCAAGGGCAACGAAATGGCTTTGCAGCGTCTGCGTGACGCGGCGGAGCGCGCGAAGATCGAGCTCTCGACGACGATGGAGACGGAGATCAATCTGCCGTTTATCACGGCGGATGCGGGCGGTCCGAAGCATCTGGTTATCAAGCTGACTCGAGCCAAGCTGGAATCGATGGTGGAAGATATTTTGCAGCGCTCGGTTGGTCCGTCGAAGCAGTGCTTGAAGGATGCGGGCATCGACGCTTCGAAGATTAATGAAGTCGTGCTGGTCGGCGGGCAGACGCGTATGCCTCGCATCCAGCAGATCGTGAAAGATCTGTTTGGAAAAGAAGGGCACAAGGGCGTCAATCCGGATGAAGTGGTTGCGATTGGCGCGGCGATTCAGGGTGGAGTGCTGGGCGGCGAGGTGAAAGATCTGTTGCTGCTCGATGTGACCCCGCTGACGTTGTCGATTGAAACGCTGGGTGGCGTGGCGACGGCGATGATTCCGCGCAACACGACGATTCCGACGAAGAAGACGGAGACGTTCTCGACGGCGGCTGACAGTCAGACTTCGGTTGAAGTGCATGTGCTGCAGGGCGAGCGTCCACTGGCGGCGCAGAACCGGACGCTGGGCAAATTTCATTTGACCGGCTTGCCGCCCGCACCTCGGGGGATTCCGCAGATCGAAGTGACGTTCGATATCGACGCGAACGGCATTTTGAATGTGACGGCGAAGGATAACGCGACAGGCAAGGATCAGAAGATAACTATTACTTCGTCTTCGGGTTTATCCAAAGAAGAGGTTGAGCGCATGGCTAAGGAAGCGGATGCGCATTCGGCGGAAGACAAGGCGCGGCGCGAAGAGATTGACGCCAAGAACCAGCTCGACTCGATGGTCTACAACATTGAGAAGATGCTGAAAGAACATGGCGACAAGATCTCGGGCAGCGAGCGTGGAGATGTCGAGAACGCGTTGGCGGACGCAAAGAAGGCCATCGAAGGCGGCGACAAGGCAGCGATGGATTCGGCGCGCGAGAAGCTGACGACGGCATCGCACAAACTTGCGGAGCAGATGTATAAGGCGACGCAAGCCGCTCCAGGCGCGGGGCAGGGGCAAGGTCCGGTTGATGGACCGGATGGAGCTTCGGGCCACAACGGCGGAGGCGCGGGTCACGAGCAGAAGAAAGACGAAGGCGTAATCGACGCGGAGTATGTTGACGTCGAAGACAAAAAATAATTTACGCCAAAGCCGATTATGCGGAGTGGGGACGCGAGTTGCGTCCCCATTTGCATCTAATAAAAGAGAAGACGATGGGGGCTGATTTACGAAGTTGTTGCCGGACGAGAAAGAGGGGGACAAGGTGAGATTCGAAGTGAATGGACAGATGTTTTTCGTGAATTTTGTTCCGGAGGAAGGTCGCTGGTTCTGCTACGCTCCGACGGATACGGGAGTACAGAAAATTCCGGTGTCGATGGATGCTTCTCCGTTTCAGGCGTTCACCGTGCAGGTAGATGAGCAGGCTAAGGAAGTGTTGAACTAACTCGCTTGGCTCCGAGCTGAGCGGAGAGAAATAGAACGCGCCGACTTCGAAGCGTCGTCAGAGTTTGTTGTGGGACAGGGTGATCGGCTTCGCCGGTCACCCTGTTCCGCTCAAGATGACAGAAATTTGAATTTGTGCACGCGACGACTCACTCCACTAAAATCAGTGACATCCTGAGCGAAGACTTTACAATGTCATCGGCTTTGCCGACATGCGGAAAGTTCTCCAGGGCGACAAGGTTAAGAACTTCTTTCCGGGAATAGAATAAGGCGCGCGGGATGACAGAATAGAACTGATGGCGACTCAAACCAAAGACAAAGACTATTACGGCGTGCTTGGCGTGAAGAAGTCGGCCACGACGGATGATATCCGCAAGGCGTTTCGCAAACTTGCGCGTAAATATCACCCGGATGTGAATCCGGGAGACAAAGCGGCGGAGGAGAAGTTTAAGACGCTGTCGGAGGCGAATGAAGTTTTAAGCGATCCGAAGAAGCGGAAAATTTACGATCAGCTTGGATTTTATTCCGACAATATCGATTCGGCGACGGCGGATGCTTATGCAAGGGGCGGCGGGCAACCGGGGGCGGGAGATTTTTCCGGCGGATTCCCAGGCGCGGGGCGTCCAGGCGGAGGCGGTAATGTCGATTTTGGCGGCTTCGACTTCTCCGATCTTTTTGAGGGCGGGCGCGGCGGGCGGCGGGCGACAACCTCTTCTTCGTCGGGTGGCGCGAGCGGCTTTCGAGATATCTTCTCGAATATTTTTACCGGGGGCGGACGCGGCGAGCCGATGGAAGTAGGTCCGGAACCTGGGTCTGACCTGGAGTACCAGGTCAATGTTCCTTTCTGGACGGCGATCCGTGGCGGCGTGATGAAGCTGAACATTGCGCGGCGAGAAATTTGTGCGCGCTGCCATGGCAATGGAACGCTTGAGGCTCCGGGGGAATGCCCGCAGTGTCACGGCAAGGGAACGGTCGAACAAACGGGCGGCCGGATGAAGTTCAATGTGACTTGTCCGCGATGCCGTGGGACGGGAAAGAACATTTCTACCTGCACGGTGTGCCACGGCGACGGAAGTGTGGAGCGAACCGATCCGCTTGAGATTCGCATCAAGGCGGGAACGCGCGATGGTCAGCGGATCCGTATTCCTGGAAAAGGCAATGCCGGATTGCGTGGCGGCGGGGTTGGCGATCTTTACGTGATTATTCGAATGGGTGAGCACCCGTTGTTTCGGAGAGCGGGCGATGACATTCAGATCACGGTGCCGGTGACAGCCGTCGAAGCGGCGCTCGGATCGAAGATTGAAGTGCCGACGATCGATGGGCGGAGCATGCTAAAGATTCCGCCGGGTACTCAGTCAGGACAAAAGTTGCGGCTGCGGGAGAAGGGCGTTCCCTCGGCCACGACCGACGGCTTGCGTGGCGATGAGATTGTGGAAGTGAAGATTACCGTTCCGATGCCGCGGGACGAGAAGACCAAAGAGTTGCTGCGGGAGCTTGCCAAGCTTAATCCGGAAGATCCGCGGGAAGAGCTTTGGAGCAAGGTCTAGGGTGGAGTGAATGACAATATTAGGTGGCACTGCCGGAGTACGGTACCGAGGGAATGACGGCAGTTTTGAGCGTCTTGCCGCCACTCCGTTAGAGCAGAATTCAGTTATTTTTTGCTGGGAGCATTTTCTGGATTATCGGCCGGGTTGACGTAGTTGAACTTGATCGGCGAGACGCCATGGACCTGGACCACGACTTCGCCAGAGGCCATCGCGTAGTGATGCATCTCGGGATCGAGATATGCGAAGCTGCCCGCCGGGAACGTCATCATCTTTGATTCGTCGAACTTGTCGCCCATTCCCACTTTGAAGTTACCTGAGATCACGGTGACGTTTTCCCTTTTTGGATGGAAGTGAGGAGCGATCTTGAATCCATCGGGCATCTTGATGCGTATTGTAAAGTCTCCGGAGCTTGCCATAGGGTCGCCCTCGATCACGGCAACTTGAGCACCGGCGGCGAGAAACGGCGGCGGCGGTCCCCACTTGATCTGGTCGGGTGTAAAAGCGTTTTGCGGCTTCCCTGATTGAGCGAGCAGCATTCCGGCGCAG
>JAYVCW010000032.1:0-12554 GCA_043749775.1 Acidobacteriaceae bacterium
TCGATGTTGCCAAGGCATCCTTGCGCGATCAGATGTATCGGCTCCGTGGGCATCCAAGTATGTTGATGTGGCTCAACGGCAGCGACAATCCGCCGCCTCCTGATGTGGAAGAGATGTACCTCAAGATGGAGTCTGATCTAAAGTGGCCGAACCCAGTCGTGTCATCGGCGACTGCGAAAGCCACAACCACTACCGACAGAAGCGGCGTGAAGATGAGCGGCCCCTACGAATATGTTGCTCCCTCTTATTGGCAGACCGACCCTTACTTGAAGAAAGATGACAACCGCTGCAACGCCGGCGGCTGCGGTGGGGCTTACGGCTTCAACAGTGAAACCAGCATGGGACCTGCGGTTCCGCCGCTCGAAAGTGTCGAGCGCATGGTGCCGAAAGATCATCTTTGGCCGATGGACGATTACTGGAATTACCACGCCGGCGGTGGAGCGTTCAAAAATCTGCACGTGTTTAGCGAAGCGCTTGACGCGCGCTACGGCAAATCCGACAGCGCTCAAGACTTTACTGCGAAGTCGCAGCTTATGACGTATGAAGGCGTCCGCGCGATGTACGAGGCGTACAGCCGCAACAAATATGCTTCGACCGGCGTTATTCAATGGATGCTGAATAACGCGTGGCCATCCATGATCTGGCACCTCTACGATTACTATCTGCGGCCGGGCGGCGGATATTTTGGCGCGAAGAAGGCGTTGCAGACGTTCGATCCCGTCTACGGATACGACGACCACTCGGTATGGCTGGTGAGCAGCCAGTACCAGGACGCCAAGGGTTTGAAGCTTTCGGTGCGTATCTTCAATCTGGACGGCACACAGAAGTTTTCCAAAGAGACGATGGTAGATGCCGCGGCCGACAGCACATCGAAGGTGTTTGGGTTGCCGCAGATTGAAGACCTCTCTCCAGCATATTTTTTAGATCTCCGCATCGCGGACGAGAGCGGCAAGTTGGTGGGATCCAATTTTTATTGGCTCTCGACCAAACCTGAAACGCTCGACTGGTCAAAATCGAACTGGTATACAACTCCAACTTCGTCTTATGCGGATTACACCTCGCTCGCTCAAATGCCCAAAGTTAAATTGAATGTAAAAACTCGCGACGAATCAGCCGACGGCGGTGAAGGCGGCGGTGCTGTAACCCGCGTGTCGATAAAGAATCCGAGCAAGAACATCGCATTCTTTGTTCGCCTCAAACTCGACAAGAACAAAGGCGGCGAAGAAATTCTTCCGGTTATCTGGCAGGACAATTACATCTCGTTGCTGCCTGGAGAAAAACGCGAAATCACCGCGACATATCGGGCTTTAGCCGACGGGACGAAACCTGAACTAGAAGTCAGCGGATGGAATGTGGAGCGACAATGATGCAGACGTCTCGGCTATTTCTTATCCTGTTCGTGGTGGTAACGGTCGGTGAAGCTCAGACTCCGTCGGCGAAGGGGAAAACCGTACAGGAGCGGTTGGGTTATCCGGCATCGGCCCGGCTGCTCGTCATCCATGCCGACGACTTCGGAATGAATCATTCCGTAAATCGAGCCACGATTGAAGCGCTCGAGAAGGGGTGGATCACTTCAGCGAGCATCCTTGTTCCCTGCCCATGGTTTCCAGAGGTCGCTGTCTGGGCAAGGCAACATCAAGACGCCGACCTGGGAATTCATCAAGCGCTCAACAGTGAGTGGACAACTTTGCGCTGGGGGCCCGTGAGTTCGCGCGACAAGGTGCCCACGCTGCTCGATCCCGAAGGTTACTTGCCGCTCGATACCCCCGCAGTCACTGAAAACGCCAAGGCTGCTGAAGTCGAGGCTGAACTGCGATCACAAATTGATCGTGCCAAGTCTGCGGGAATTCATCTCACGCACCTTGACTCGCACATGGGCGCTCTCTTCAACTCACCGAATTTGTTTAAGGTCTATCAGGAAATGGGACACGCATACGATTTGCCGATTCTGGAACCACCCTCCGGAAACCACTCGCCGGTTGGCGACCAACCTCCGGCGGAGGAAGTTTTAGTTGAGAAGTTAATCGCAATTGAGCCCGGCATCAACGCTCTCGACTGGGCGCAGTGGTATCAAAAGCAGCTCGCAGCGCTCGGGCCCGGCGTTTACGAAATCATCGTCCATCTCGCCTACGACGATGAGGAGATGCGCGGAGCCACTTACGATCATCCTGACTGGGGTGCCGCTTGGCGGCAGCATGATCTCGACATGGTGAAGAGCGCTGAGTTTCGTCAGTTCTTAAAGGACCAACAATTTATTTTGGTGGGCTGGAAGGATTTAGGTAAAGCCCTACCCAGGAATTTACGGCCAGCTAATTAAGGCGACCCCTACTTCAACCAGGAAGGAAGTTCATTAAACAACTCGGATTTCCGCACTCCGCTTCCTTCGACGATGGTATACATCCTGTCTGCTCCAACGTCCCGCAGAGTGTCACTTTTGCCGTTCGGCCAGCGAATTTCAACAGACTCCATTCTGCTGGAGGAGCCCAACCCGAAGTGCAGTCGTAGATCGTTTTGCGAGAGATAACTTCCACCTCCGCGCACTTCATCAAATTGTGAAACGCCACCCGCATGAATCGTCACACGCGCTCCGACCGCGGCACGATTACTCTTTGAACCAACCAAATGAAACGAGACGCGGTGGTTGGCACTCTTATTTCTGTTCAACAAGAGTGAAGGCGGCTGGCCGACGTTCAGTACAACTACATCTATATTTCCCGTGTTAAAAATATCCCCGAACGCTGCGCCCCTTCGCGACTGAAGAGGCATGTCAGCAATGCCCGCCTCCTTCGAAACGTCGCGAAAGGTTCCATTGCGCAAATTTTGATGAAGCAACATCGGCTCGGCGTAGGCAGCACTTCCTTTTACTTCATCCATCTGCGGATAGACGTGGCCGTTCACAATAAAAAGATCGAGCCACCCACTATTCGCCATATCAAAGAATGAGGTTCCCCATCCGACAAGCGGAAGACTTGGAGGGCCTAAACCCGACGGCATGGCAACATCTTCAAAAAACTTTGTTCCCTGATTTTTATACAGCGTATTCGGCTGGTCAGCGAACTCGGTGACGAACATCGAAAGCCGACCGCTATGATCGTAATCTCCCCACGTCACGCCCATGGACCCAAGCGCCTGCCCTTCGCTGTTGAGCGCGACTCCCTCGACCATAGCCTGATCTGTGAAGGTTCCATCGCGATTATTGTGGTAGAGATGGTTCGGAGTAGCATCGTCGGCGACAAAAAAATCGGGCCATCCGTCGTTGTCGTAATCTCCCCAGGCCGCGCCGAGCCCATAATATTTTTCGGGATCATCGACACCAGCTTTCTTTGAAACTTCTTCAAAGGTGCCGTCACCCCGATTGTGGTACAGCAGATCGCTCTCTCCTTCCATCCCCCAAGGCCCGCATTGGACGGGCGCTCCTTTGAATTGGCAAAATTTTGTCGAGCCGGGAGCGGGAAGATTATTGATATCGACATGAACGTAGCGCGCTACAAATAAGTCGACGTTGCCGTCGCGATCGTAATCGGCCCACGCGGCTCCCGTCGAAAGGCCGCCGCCGCGAACGCCTGCCTTGTCGGTGACATCTTCAAACGTGCAATCGCCTTTGTTGCGGTAGAGGGCGTTGCCGCCGAACCCAGTGACGAACAAATCGAGATTGCCATCGTTATCAAAGTCCGCGACAGCGATGCCCATGCCCCAGCCTTTGCGCGCCAGTCCCGCTTTTTCAGTGATATCAGTAAATTGTTGATCACTGCCTTGATGCCACAGCGTGACCAACAGATCCCCGCCCCGCTTATAGCGGTCGACGGTCGAGCCGCTGACCATCACGATGTCGAGTTTGCCATCGTTGTCGCAATCGAACAGGCCAACCCCTCCACTCATCGATTCGATGACGTAATACTTCTCGCGGGAGGAGATGTGCGAGACAGTAAGTCCTGCCTGAGTGGCGATTTCGCGAAATAACGGGACGGCCGAAAGTTGCGCCGATGGTAGCTTCTTTTCGCTGCGCTCAGTCGGGTGCTTTGCAGAAGGCGAGCCCTGCGCCGAAAGCAGGCTGCATACAATTATTAAGAAACAAATAGCTAAGCCCAGGCGCATGCGACTTCATTGTAGCTTTAAAACTCTTGCCAACCTTCGCTTCGCTCACGATGACGATTCATTTTTGCGGGTAATTGAACGCGTAGCCATGGGCCTCGTTGCCTGACATAAAGCGGGTGTTGTACTCCATCTCATAATTCAGATGGTCCGCGTCAGATGGGAAACTTTGCCGCGGATACGGATAGCTTCGCATTCCACGAAACGGAAGAGGATCGACACTATCGCCGCGGTAGGCGTAGAAATCCATGTCTTTTTCGTAGCCCTTCGCGGTGAAAAAGTAATCACGCACCCACCCGGCAGGAAGCAGCGGCAACCTGGCCGGATCAAAGTCGAGCGCGACTTCATCGCCCGAACCAAAGACAACAAATTTATCGTCGCGCGATGCGAGAAGCGCGCGCACGTCGCCGTAGCGTGTGTATGCTCCCGCGGGCCGAGTGTAAGGCCCCGTGGCACTCGTCTTTTCGTAGATGTACTTCACGTTTCCCGGCGGCTGATCTTCGATCTTCAAGGGAAAGCCGTGAAAATTAAGCTCCGCGCCTATGAGGGGAACAGAAGTGACTCGCACATGTTTCTCCTGCTTCTCTTGCGACATCCGGCTGATCAGAATGTTGTCCCAATAGATCTGCAAATTGGTGGTGATTCGAATGCGTTGAGTCCCAAGCGGTAATTTGCCTGTGAAGTCGGCAGTCATGGTGCGCGCACCACCCGCGGGGAAGCCCATGTCATCCGTAACGCGAACCCATTTTTCTTTCGAACTCTTGCCCTGCTTAGCAGAAACCAGTGCCTCGACGTAAGGTGCTATGGGACGCAAGTGTGCTTGATCAGCGGCGTACATACTCGTGGCGGAAAAGTATTCGATCTCTCCGTGCATCAGCAACCATAGCGGCCCGCCGCGATATGTTTCTCCAAGATCAAGATCAAGCGAGTGCGGTTCGGCAAAACCTAAAAACGGCAGCACTTTGAAATCTCCGAAGTATCGGTGCGCAAGCAAGTCGGGAAGAAGATCGTGTCCGTGCTCGTCGTGCGCCGCAGCCGGAGGGCGCGCATCGCGACTCAAAACAACTTTAAATTTCGGATAGGGAGGATTGCTGGCAAAATATTCGTTGGGATCGACATCAATAGCCGCGGGATGATCGACGGCAAGCAATTTTACCTGGTCGAGATATACCGACTCTTCCAGCGGTTCCATAAAGCGGAAACTGAGCTTGCCGTCTTTTTCCCGCAGCGACGCGCGATCAAGTTTGAGTGTCTCTGTCGGGCGAGGGATATTACGCTCCACGGTCGAAACGCTACTTATATCTTTGCTTCCAGATGGAACTGAACTTGGAAGGGACATGGTTTTGGCCCTACCGAAAGAAGGCTGAAATGACGTGGACTCTAGCCTCTGAGCCTGGTCGCCCGCGCCGACCCAGTGCCCAATCACGCCCGCGCCGAGCATATCGCCAACCAGTTGATACTCGTGGCCATCCCAAGCAAACAACGTCGGACAGGAGCTTCCGCGACGGTCAAGCTCCAGATAATTCTGTACCTTATTCGCCGCCACCTCAATTTCGTCCTGCAAAACCCCGGTCGGCCACAACATGCGAACAACGTCGGCCTGCTTCGCCTGCCCTAGTCCGATTGTCAGATACGGGGAATTCTGGCCGAGATGTCCAGATGACCCATAGACCTCGTACTTCTGCCGCAGGCCGCCGGAGAAAACTTCAACCTTCGTGCCGATCGCGGACTTGTTGTCGTTGAGACCCTTGAGAGCGAGACGCAACGAATTATTTTTGTTGCCGCCCACGTTTTGCAGCAGAACAGGCAGGCCTTGACTTTGCGTGATAAGGAGATCGACGGCGCCGTCGTTGTCGTAGTCTCCGGAAATGATGGCGCGCGGTTGGTTGAGTTGACTTTTATCGAGACCAACGTCAGCGGTAACGTCTTTCCATCCTTCGCGACCGAGATTGCGGAAGAGGCGAACTTCTCCGCGGCCATCTTTGGTCTCACCAACGGCGGCAAGGTCAACCCATCCGTCGTTGTCATAGTCGATGGCGACGACGCCGAAAGCGCGTACCCAGCCGGCCTTTGGCAATGCAACGGGCTCGAAGGACTTGCCCTGGTTGTTTTGCCAAAGAGAAATCCCAGGCGCATTCAGATGAGTAAACGCCATGTCCATCCAGCCGTCGTGGTTGAAGTCGAGAACAGCAAGCCCATTTGTTTTGGGAGGGGGCGAAGACCAGGGACGTCGCGCAAAAAATTTACCTTCGCGTGGGTTCTCATAAATTGTCGCGCGGTCGGCTGATGACGTTACGACCAGGTCTACTGCACGATCATTGTTGTAATCGGTGCCGACGGCACTCGTAGCATCGCCGGTCATGCCCAGGTCCACCGTAACGTTCGTGAAAGTGCCGTCACCGTTGTTACGCCAAATCGCGACTGGCAAGGCTGAGACTTGCGATTCCTGGCCGACGATTGGCATAACCTGCTCGCGAATTCCCACCAGGTCGAGATCGCCGTCGTGATCGTAGTCGATGAAGGCAACGTTCTTCCAAATAACAGCCGCGCTGCCTGCGGTCCTTTCGCCGATAATCTTCGTCGACTCAGTCACGTCCACAAATCCGGCGGCCTTTTCGTTATGAAGAACATGAATTCCTTCAGCGTTTGTAAAGGCGATATCCGCGAAGCCATCGTTGTCATAATCGCCCACGGTACAACCGGAAGCTGATGCCGCCATGCCGTGCGGGAGTTTCGCGGTGGCGTCCTCAAAATGGCCTTGGCCGAGGTTGTGAAGAAGCGCTGGACGGCCATTGCCGCCGTCTCCAAGAAATAGATCTACGCTGCCATCGTTGTCATAGTCGATGAAACACGATGCGGCCGAGCGATCCTCTTTTGTTCCGATCGATCGAACCAGGGGCAGCGGTACGCCTACAAACTTCACTTCAATCTGCGGCAATATTTTCTCTACCGCTCCCGACGATTCCTCCGCACGCGAATATTTGCCTTGCTCACCGTAGGACAGGCTTATCGGCGAGCCAAGTTTATTCTGCGTAATGTACTGAAACTTTTTCATCGCTTCATGAGCAAGATCCGCTTGTCCCGATTGCTGGTAGGCGCGCGCTAGTCCGAATTGTGACGAGGCGTGATGGGGATCAAGTTGTAGCGCACGGTCGAAAGCCGCGATCGCCTGGGGGAATTGCTTGAGTTGCGCGTACGTAGATCCGAGAAAGTACCAGGTGTCGGCATCGTTGGGATCAATTTCAGTCACCCGGTCAAAGGCGTCGACGGCGTTCTTCGCGTCGGATGAATTTTTGTAATAGAGACCGAGGTTGTACCAGGCGTGGGATTCTTTCGCATTGATTTTGGTGGCCTGTTCTAGAAACCCCTTCGCCTCATCGACGCGCTGCAGGTTGAGCAAAGCCACTCCGCGGTTGATGGTTGCTACCGCTAATTTTGGATCGGCTGCTGCCGCCTGCTCAAAATTCGCTAGAGCCTTTTGAAAGAGCTGCTGGTTCATGTAGGCCACGCCGATGTTATTCAGGCGCACGGCTTCTTGAGGGTTGGAAATTGAGTTCGCCGCCAGGAGGGTCAACACGACTAATAGAAGGACGGCGAAAGCAAGGGCGAGGTGCGAGGGTTTGTTCATCTGAGATTGAAGACGATTCTATCCGAGTGCGGGCGTTTGATCTTGGCCTTCACGTTAATCGGCTCTACCGCATCGTGCTGGTCTTCAGACTGGTCTTCAGACTGATGTTCAGCCAGGGAAGCTATCTCTTGCCGTACGCTCGCGTGGCAATTTGTCCTTTAGCTTCTTGAATGGTTATAGTCTGCCCCGTCGCGATGTTCGATAGCTTGTCGACTTGCCCGCTCGGCCAATCTACTTCCAGCGAGTCCGCTTTGTTTTTCGCTCCCATGCCGAAGGTCAGCACAAGCTCGCTTTGCGAAAGGTAGCTGGAGCCCGTCTTCATCATCATCCACTGTTTGTCCGCACCGGCGTTGACGCGGACTACAGCCCCGATCCCGTCGCGATTCGATTTCGTTCCGACCAGCTTCACACGCAAGCTCTGGTTCGTGCCGCCCTGATTTAGATAGAGATGCGGCGAGCCGGCGTTAGTCATGACCAACACATCTAAGGCGCCATCGTTGTTGATGTCCGCATAAGCCGCTCCCCGCGCGACTTTCGGGGCTGCAAATGTGGTGCCCACTTTTTCTGTTACTTCCTGAAATTTGCCGTTTCCTAAATTTCGAAACAGATGCGGCGGTTCGGCATAACTGACTCGCTTCTGCACAGTTTCGATTTGATCTTCGATGTGCCCATCGGCGACGAAGATGTCGGGCCACCCGTCATTGTCGTAGTCAAAAAAGAAGCAGCCGAAGCCAAGCGTCACAAGCGTGGCACGGCCAACCTCGGAGCGTGCCGCTTCATCCACGAACAGACCATTGCCCTCGTTGTGATACAGCGAAAGCATCTGGTTCGAAAAGTTTGTGATGATAAGACTGGCGTTGCCGGAGTGGTCGTAATCGGCTGCATCGACGCCCATGCCCGCGCGGGCGACGCCATCTTCACTGAAAGCGATTCCGGCAGAAACTGCCCGCTCTTCGAAGCTTCCGTTTTTCTTATTCAGGTACAGCTTGTTCGGTTGCGTATCATTCGCAATCAGAATGTCGGGCCAGCCATCGTTGTTGTAATCGAGAACGGCGAGGCCGAGGCTTTTTGAAGTGGGATCGTTGAGTCCGCCCTTTTCCGTCGCGTCTTCAAATTTGCCGGCACCGAGGTTCTGCCAGAGACGCGCCGACGTTCCCTTGTATGATTCGGGTGTGCAATAAGACTTATGCGATCCGTCGAGCGTGCAGTACAGATCTGATTTCTCGGACCATTGCACGTAATTCGCTACGACGAGATCAAGCTTGCCGTCGCGATCATAATCAACCCACGCCGCACTGGTCGAAAATTCATTCGGTCCCCAAAGTCCGGCTTGCTTCGTGACATCGGTGAAAGTGCCGTTGCCGTTATTGTGGAAGAGATGACTCTGACCTACAGCGGTAATAATAATGTCGTCGAAGCCGTCGTTATCGTAGTCACCGATGGTAGCTCCGAGCCCGAAAAGCGAGATATCCAGGCCTGCCTTTTTTGTTACATCGGTGAAAGTTCCGTTGCCGTTGTTGTGGTAAAGCTTCGGCGTGGTTGCTCCGTTTTTGTTGTGGCCAGGCCAGTCCTGGCCGTTTACCAGCAGAATGTCAGGGAATCCGTCATTGTCATAATCGATAAAAGCGCAGCCCGGGCCCATGGTTTCGGGCAGCCATTTTTTTCCGAACGCACCGTTGTTATGCGTGAAGTGAATGCCTGACTGAGCGGTGACATCACGGAAAGTTACCGTCTGGGCACCGGCCGTGGTGCCAGCAACGACAAGCAGCGCGAGCAGCAGGTTGCGGTTAATGGAGCCGCTCATTGCCCAGCCTTGGCAAGTTTCGTGTGGATCGTCGCCTGGGGAGGCGGAGCGCCCTTTCCCAGACGCGCGGCCAGAATCGGCAAAGGGATTGACGTATGCTCGTGAATATTTTGTCTCTCGTTATTGTCTTCAGGATTAAGTTGCCGATAGGGCCCGGTGATTGCTTGCGAGCTTTCTTCGGCTTTAAATCGCATGTACCGCGCTTGATGTTCTTTCGACATTTTCTCGTCGCCTAGACCGTTGTAGCAAAGCATCAGGTTATAGTGCGCCTGCAAATCTTCAGGATCGATTTCGAGCACCTGTTGCAACCTCTTTACGGCATCAGGATATTTGCGCTTCAAAAATAAGACTCGTCCTAAATTATTCAGGGCCACGCGATCATGGGGATACTGCGTGATTACTTTATTGAGATGCTCCTCGGCTCCGTCGTAATCGCCTTCCTGGCGCAGAACTCCGCTATAAAAGAAATGTGCTCTGGCGAGATTCGGGCTGAGCGATAGTGCCTTCTCGAGGACGGTGCGTGCGCGCGCAACGTCTCCTTCCTGCAAAGCGGTACGGCCGATGTTGACCCAGCCATCTGGATTCTGCGGATCGGCTTCGGTAACTCTTTGGAACGCCGCCTGCGCTGCTTTCAGGTCGCCTTGCAAAAATAGTCCGATGCCATAGTCGTTCCAGCGCTGCCAGTCTTCTTTCGCGAGCTTTATCTCAGGTTTCGGCGCCGGAGCGTTTGCCGGCAACACATCGAGAAGGGCTTCGTTGTGCGCCACAATTACGATCGGAACATCCGGAATTTTTTCACGCTTCGCTGAAACTCCGACAAGCGATTGCGTGAATGAAACTTTGACGTCGTCGTAATCTGACGTTGTTTGCGCGATTGCCGTGCCAGATTTCTGAATCTTCTCGTGCTCACCCGCAAAAGCAAATTGTGTTTGCCACCACGAAAATTTCCGGTAGCAAAGCCGTGCGGTCAAAGTGATCTTGCTCCCACTTTTATCCGGTATTTTCATGCGGAAGTGAACCGTGTCGGCGGCTCCCGGAGGAATTAAGCGCACATAAACAACGGCGCGGGTCGACCAGGCGTTACGCTTGTTGATCGGATTTCCGTGAGCGTCCACTTGAAGGGAGCGATAAAAGTGAGCCCCCTTCTCGACGGGCCCCTGGCCATCGTTTTCGGCCATGCCGCTCCAGAAAATCGTCTGTCCCTTGTCATCGACTCCTTTCAATTCGAGCCACGTATCGTAGGCATCGACGGTGCCTCCCGGAAAGAAATGACCGACGCGCTTGGTTCGCACCACGACGTCGACGCGCACTGCATCGCCACGGCGGACGGACGGATGCACGCGGTCCAACGGCGCCGTGACCGGAGCGGCTTCCACCGTCTCCCCCTGCGCGATCCTGACGGAAGCGTCAGCTTCTTCGCCCACCGCGAATGTCGTGGCAAGTTCCTGCTCGCCTGGAGCTCTATTTTTTTGCGTCGAGGCGCCAAGCGGTTTGCTTGCGGGAGACAGCGCGAAAATGTCTACCGTCAATGCACCGCTGGTCAGGAAATCTTCGGTGCGCTTCAACTGCATCGGATCTTCGTTCGCGGTTGGCACCGCGGTGTTGGCACCAGGAAATCGATGCGAGTGAACCTTGCCGGCGATGTTGCCCATGTCATTCGATTGCTCGAGAGGCATGTGGCAATCCGCACACTGCTGCGCCTTCGGCGGATAGTAAAACGAACGTGCGCCTTCTCCTGAAACACCGCTTGCCTGCCAGTTGTCGTACTCGTTGAAGCCACGGAACCAGCGGTAGTGATTGACCGGCACGTCGAGATGAACCTTGTGGCAGGAGGAGCAGAACTCAGCCGTCTGCTGCTTCATGAAGGGCTTTAGAAAAACTCGGCGGTGCGGCTCAGGGTTGAGCTTGACCATAAAGTCGTGCAGCGTTCGCACCAGCGGATTCTTGCTCGCTGCGAGTTCGTGCAGTTTGGGATATTCGAGATAAAAGTCAGCCTGTCCCATCGTGCTCTTCACCTCCGCGATGGAGTGGCACATCATGCAACCGAGCCCCGCCTGCGCCTCCGGAGTATGGACGATTTGCCTGATGGGTGTGTCCATCTTGCCGGAGTAAAGGATGGCGGGATCGTGGCATCCACCGCACCATTTGGAAGGCTTCGTGCCAACGGTATCCTGCATGTACTCGATCGATTTTCGATACCACTGGTTATTGAATGACGAAAAATGGTGGGCCGAACTATTCCACTGGTTGTAAATATCTTCGTGGCAGCGCTTGCAGGAATCCGATTCCATGAAGAACTTGCTGGGAATTTTTTCTCCGCCGTAGACCTGGGCCGAACTTGGAAAAAACGGACCGCTGGGACCGTCGCCTTCTCCGCTCATTGTTGAGGGGGGCAGTGTCGGATTCTGAATACGAGCATGCTGGTTCCAGCGGGTTTCACGAAGATAGCGAGCGGCGGGCACCAAACTGGCGAAGATTGCTACTACGACAGCCAACCGCGCGACTGCGTGAATGCGGGGTTTGGGAAAACGGTCCCAGCCATCCGCGATGAGTAATGAGACTCCAAGAAAGCTAATGCCGATGTGGACATAAACCAGCGTCCAGTGGCTGCGCAGCGCTCCCATGTAGATGAGAGCCAGACCGGGAACCGCGCCAAGCAACAGAAACGACATCCCGAAGCGCAGCAAGGGACTTCCGCTCTTCCAGGAACGTTGCAGCCAAAGCAGCACCCAGATGGTCACAATCACACCCGCCAGAGCGTGCATCAAAACCACGCCGGCGTAGAACACGTTCGCCTGTGGAAACGCGTAAAGATAAATCGCCGACACGACCAGAAAGCCGATTAAAAGTGACAGCAGTCGATTCATAGACACTTCAGCAGAGACACAAGGGCCGGACGAAAACCGCGTTGCGACATCTTATCGATAAGGCGAAAGCGGTGTCTCTAATCAGAACAGATTAGTCGGTCGAGAATAAGCGGGATGAATTGTAACGTGATGCCGAGCGGGTCGCAGCATTGCCGCCTAGACG
>JAYVCW010000033.1:0-2229 GCA_043749775.1 Acidobacteriaceae bacterium
GCCGCCGGTGTCCTCGACCTTGAGTACCTGATCGCCGACGGCGACCTCGACCTCCGCCCCGCCGCGTCCATGCCCGGCCTCGTCGTCAACGTCGCGCGGCAAGTCGGCGACGAAGTGGTCCAGGGTCAAAAGCTCTTGGCGCTCGAAGCCATGAAGATGGAGACGACTCTTTACGCCGCCCAAGACGGCAAAGTCGCAGAACTCTTCGTCACCCCCGGCACGCCGGTCGAAGCCGGCGATTTGCTGGTGCGGTTGGAGTAGCGAAGGATGACGGATTGACCATGTTGCCACGAAGCGGCGACAATTCCAAAACTAGCAGTGCTTGTTCAACGCGTCGAAAAATCTGGCCGCCCAAGCACAACATTTTCTTAACTTCGCCGGATCTATCTGGCTAAGCAACTTGAAGGAATCCCTGGCTTTACCGTATTTTCCTTTCGGCTTTGCAATGGCCGTCGCCGATTCGATGGCATGATATACGTCCGGCTTCAATCGGTTCTCAAGGTCGGTCGTCGGGAGCTTCGCTTTCTTAAAATCCTTGCCGAAGTACGTTGCGAACGCATCCGGGTCTGCCATCAGCCACGTTTCCATGCACACCACCATAAGTTGCGCCTGATCATCCGATGCGCCAACAGGCTTCCCCCAGCCCGCCTGCGAGTGCAAATGTGTCCATGCGTTCTTGCCAGCCGGAATCGTTTCACTATCGACGAGTAGCACAATAAATGTGCCGGCGACTGACTCGCTGTGTGCGGTCTTAAATGCATCGAACGCAGCCCCTCGCCCTCCCAATGCTTTTACGGAGGGCATTTTGTTCTTGAAACCTGCCCTTTCGAGCAGTGAACTGAAGGCATGCCTGAATTCAGTCTTGAGGCTGGTTGCGTCTCCACCGCCCTCGACGAAAATCGTCACCATCGGTTGCCTCCGATCTCTCCGTTGTGCCAAAGCTGACTTAACGTCTGCAATGCAAGGCGCGGCTCAAGTTGCTGCGCGACGAGACGATGCACACGAGTTTCCCCCTGGCTTCGTTCGCAAACAACTACGCTTTCGGGCTGTTCGCTCATTGCATCCAGCAACACATCGCTATGAGTTGTCACGATCAGTTGGGCATTGGCGGATGCTTCAATTATTAAATCACCCACCATCGTAATCGCATCAGGGTGCAGTCCAAGCTCCGGCTCCTCAATACACACAAGCGGTGGAGGTTCCGGGTTGAGCAGAATGACAAGCAGGCACATGAATCGAAGCGTGCCGTCGGACAGTCTAGTAGCGGGCACGGAGAATGATCCCTCTTCCAGAAATAATTGGGCGGTCCCGCCCTCCAACTGCACGTCGGCATCCGTAACGCCGCTGATGAACGTTCCAAGCAACTCCACGAACCTTCGCTTCGCGGTCGGATTTCGTTTGAGCTTATTGACCATCAAGGCGAGATTGCGCGAATCAGGCAGTAGCTGGTCGTTTTTCTCGTCGGTCTTCTGAGGTGTTCTTGGAGCCGTGTACCGTCCAAATGCCCAATCACGGTACAGACGAACCTTTGCATACTGGCTGGCCAGGTACGTGATCTCGCGATACTGATCGGGATCACGCCTCTGGGCGATGATCGATTGTTCGGGACTTACATCTTCTCGTCGAAGCGTCCGCCGTTGGTTGCCGCTTATGTTTAGGACAGGATGTCCATTTTGAAACTGGTAATAGAAATACGGCGTCGGCTGACCGTCATAGGCGTGCTCGTTTTCAATCCATTCTTCAATCATCTCAAACCGATGACCGACTTCTGTAAACTCAAAGCCATGTCGTAGCGACTGGGTGCCAGACGGATTGTCGACAACGACCTCGATCAATGCGGTGGGCCTTTTAGCGCCGCGCCACAGCCAGTCTACAACACCACCACCGTCCTTGATCGGCTCGGTCAGATCGACAGGCATCGCCTGGAGGAGACTGATTGCCTCAATCACATTGCTCTTTCCAGACGCATTTGGACCAATCAGGACATTGAGGGGTCCAAGTTCAAAATCGATGCCGGTCGGACCAAACGACAGTAAATTCTTGAGCTTAATCCGTGAGATCATTGAGCACCTGCTTAGTGCAACTTTATTGGAGAACGTATTTCTAGGTGACATTATACCAGCGGAAATGCCCGGCTGCCATCGGCCCTCCAACCTTCGCAACCCGCACTTTTTGCCAGCAACCACTTACTGCGGTTGGCTTGAACGGCGGAATTTCTTGCGCCGGACG
>JAYVCW010000034.1:0-4621 GCA_043749775.1 Acidobacteriaceae bacterium
ACCCGAAAGCGCCGCACCACGAGCGCTACGTGAAGGGGAATCCGCAACCGGCTCCGGCTCTGCGCGCTCGCATTGTGAAAGATTCGCTGACGCTTTGCAGAGCGCTGGGCTACGACCTGAACACGGTGGAGTTTGCCGTCGAGGGCGGAATTCCTTATGCCATCGACTTTATGAATCCGGCGCCCGACGCTGACATGAAGTCTGTTGGGGAGGAGAACTTCGAATGGGTTGTGCAGGCCGTCGCAGAGATGGCGGTGAAGAAGGCGCTCAGCGATGACAATCCTGCGCGCGAGCTGCGCTGGGCGTCGTTTTTGAGAGGCTAAACACAGCAGATTGGTATACTGTGTTGCGGCGTTGGCGCGCCTCCGCGCGCTCGCGGCACGACCGACATCTCTAAAGCAGGTTTGCCATGCAGCCGAGCTTCACGATTGGGATTGAAGAGGAATATCAAACTGTAGATCCCGTTACGCGAGATTTGCGCTCGCACATCCACGCCGAAATTATTGCCAAAGGCAGGATGATTCTGGAAGAACGTGTAAAGCCAGAAATGCATCAGTCGGTGGTGGAGGTCGGCACGGGGATTTGCAAGAACATTAAGGAAGCGAATCTGGAAGTGAAGGGGCTGCGCCGGGATATGGTGCGGCTGGCGCACGAGAATGGCCTGCGTTTGGCTTCCGCGGCGACCCACCCGTTTGCCGATTGGCGCGCACAGGAAATCTATCCCGACGAGCGCTATCACACAATTGTCGAGGACATGCAGTTGGTGGCTCGCGCAAACCTGATTTTCGGATTGCACGTTCACATCGGAATTGAGGACCGTGAAACTGCGATCCAGATCATGAACGCAGCGCGGTATTTTATTCCTCACATTCTGGCGTTGTCGACGAATTCGCCTTTTTGGCTGGGCATGAATACCGGGCTAAAGTCCTACCGATGCAAGGTGTTCGACAAATTCCCGCGCACAAACATTCCGGATTACTTTCCGAGTTGGGGCGAGTACGAGCGCTTTATCGGGCTGCTTGTAAAGACGAACTGCATGGATAACGCCAAGAAAATCTGGTGGGATATTCGCCCGCATCCATTCTTCAACACGCTGGAATTTCGGGTTTGCGATATTCCGATGCGAGTGGATGAAACGATTGCGTTGGCGGCGTTGATCCAAGCAACGGTCGTAAAACTTTACAAGCTATATGCGCAGAACCAGGGCTTCCGCTTGTATCGCCGCGCGCTGATTATGGAGAACAAGTGGCGAGCGTCGCGCTACGGGATTGAAGGGCAGCTCGTCGATTTCGGCAAAGAAAAAGAGGTTCCGGAACGCGAATTGCTTGAGGAATATCTGGCTTTTGTCGATGACGTTCTGGATGAGCTCGATTCGCGCCAAGAGGTCGGTTACGTTCGTGAGATTATGCGGATGGGAACGGGTGCGGATCGGCAACTTCGCGTTTATGCTGAGAGTGGTGGCGACCTGATGAAGGTTATGGATTACATCATTGAGGAGACTTCGGTTGGGCTGGATGTGGCCGAGCTTCCGGAAAGAAAAGTGGGCTAGCACTTTCGCATGAGCATTTCTGTTTCCAACCCAACCCGGCTAAGCACTATGCCGTTTGATCCCGAGCTGACGCTGGGCGCGCGGAACGCGATCAATGTGTGTCTTCGCGTGCAACCTTCCGAAAAAGTTACGGTGATTACGGACGACGCGTGTGCCGAAATTGCGGCCAGCATCGTGCATGAAATCGAAGCTGTGGGATCGCCTTACAATGCCTGGATACTGGAAGAGCGTGCGCCGCGCCCGTTGACCGACCTGCCTCGTGAAATTCTTGAGGACATGGAAACAAGTCAGGTCAGCGTGTTCGCGGTCGTCGCGCAGCGCGACGAACTCAGGTCGCGCATGCAGATGACGGACGTCGTCAATCGGCGGAAAATTCGCCACGCACACATGGTGAACATCAACCGTCAGATCATGCTGGAAGGCATGCGCGCGGATTTTCTGAAGGTGGACCGGCTGAGCGCAAAAGTGATCGACATTGTGAGTAAGGCGCACGAGGTGCGTGCGACCACAGCCAACGGCACCGACATCACCGCACAGCTGAATCCGAATTATCGATGGATCAAGACGAGCGGGATTATCAGTCCGGACAAGTGGGGCAACTTGCCGGGCGGCGAAATTTTCACGACTCCGGGGGAAGTGAACGGAACTTTTGTGATTGATGGCGTCGTGGGGGATTATCTTTGCGAGAAGTTCGGCGACCTGGAGAGTGCGCCGCTTACGATTCACATGAAAGGCAATCGCCTGACGCAAGCACATTCGGAAAATCGCGAACTCGAAGAAGATTTTTGGAAGTACACCCACACGGACGAAAACAGCGACCGCGTCGGCGAGTTTGCCATCGGCACGAATATCGGCCTCAACGACGTCATCGGGCAAATACTGCAAGACGAAAAATATCCCGGCGTGCACATTGCGTTCGGGAATCCCTACGGCTTCCATACAGGCGCGGACTGGGATTCGGCGACGCATATCGACGTTGTCGGGCGCAAATTTAATATCTGGGTAGACGGTCAGCAGATCATGCAGCAGGGGCAGTTTTTGCTAGAAGCCTAGCCGATCCCCTTCCCTTTAAAGACGAACGGGGTTGCGGCAATAGGGATTCTTCGCTTAGCTCGGAATGACAAAATATGCCGTACCCGCGCTATACTGCTGCGGCCATGATTCCAGCTCGCCGCAAGGACTTTAACGCCCGATTTACCCCTGAAAAGTATCGCCATTTCGAGCAAGAGATGGCACGCCGCTGCGGCACGCCAGTGAAGTTTCGCCTCTGTGAGACGCCGTGCTTCTTCCCCAAGACTCTGTTGGACCGCATGTCGCAGGCGGGAAGTGAGCTGATTCATCAGCTCACCGATAGCACGACCTACCGCCAGATTTCCGATCAGGCCATTCCGGCAGCGTTTTATGTTCCGAATGAAGCGCGTAATCCGATGTTCATTCAGGTGGACTTCGGGCTGGTTCGCGATGCGAGTGGCGAACTTCAGCCCAAGCTGGTGGAGTTACAGGCCTTCCCTTCTCTGTACGCCTACCAGCCTGTGCTGGCGCAAACTTACGTAGACGTCTTCGATCTCGACAGCAATCTGAAGTATTTCCTGGGCGGACTCGACGCGAGCTCCTACCAGAGATTGCTCTCTCATGCAGTCATCGGAGGGCGCGATCCTGAGCAGGTCATTCTGATGGAAATCGATCCGCTGGAGCAGAAGACTTTGCCGGATTTTCTTCTGACCGAAAAAACGCTTGGCATTCCAACAGTCAACATCACCGACGTCAAGAAAGAGGGGCGCAAGCTTTTCTACGAGAAAGACGGCCGGAGAATTCCGGTCCAGCGCATCTACAATCGAGCGATTGTGGACGAGCTTGAACGCAAGAATTTGAATCTGCAATTTCGCTTCACCGACGACCTTGATGTGGAGTGGGCTGGACATCCGAACTGGTTTTTCCGGATGAGTAAGTTTTCACTGCCTTATTTGCGACACGAATCGGCGCCGAAAACATGGTTCCTGGATCAGGTAAAGGAGTTGCCGACCGATCTTGAGAACTACATTTTGAAACCACTGTTTTCGTTTGCCGGACTGGGCGTGACTATCGGGCCAAAAAAGGCGGATATCGATGCCGTTCCGTCTGAAAACCGCTCGCAGTGGGTGTTACAGGAGCGCATGTATTTCGAGCCCATCATCGAAACGCCGCATGGTAAGACGAAAGCGGAAGTCCGCATCATGTACATTTGGGACGAAGAACTGTTGCCTGTGCTGGTGATTCTGCGGCTGGGGCGCGGCGTAATGATGGGGGTTGACCAGAACAAGAATATGGAGTGGGTCGGCTCGTCCGCCGCGCTTTATCTGTAGCTAGTTGGCGCCAGGGGAACTCACCAGGCTGCCCCGAAATCGTGAAACCCGTACAATTGCAGAGCGTCTAATGTGAAAAAGGATTTCACCACAACGAATGCATCTTTCTAAAGCGCTTCCTAAGAAACTCCGCTCACACCATTTCCTGGCTTTTCTCATTCTTGCTGCTTCTCTTCTCTGTCTTAGCATGGCGGCTGCCAGCCCAGCAGCCACGCCAGATAAAGCCTCGCCCGACCAGCCTTTGCCACAAGATACGGGTGCTGCCGGACTGCGACTGACTCTGAAGAGGCTGAGCACGACTGCGCGCTTGATGCACAGCACCGCGCATCCGGATGACGAAGACGGTGGGATGCTCACTGTTGAATCGCGAGGACGCGGCACGCACGCCCTGCTGATGACGCTCACCCGCGGCGAAGGTGGCCAAAACAAAGTTGGCAGCAGCCTGCTCGACTCTCTCGGCGTTTTGCGAACCCTGGAATTGCTGGCGGCGGATCGCTATTACGGAGTGGAACAGCGCTTTTCGCGCGTAGCCGATTTCGGATTCTCGAAGAATCCCGAGGAAACTTTGGAGAAGTGGCAGGGACACGACGTCGCTCTCGACGATATGGTTCGCGTGATTCGAAGTTTTCATCCTGATGTTTTGGTGGCGCGCTTTACGGGAACAAGTCGCGACGGTCACGGCAATCATCAGGCATCGGCGATTGTGACTAAGGAAGCATTCCGCGCAGCT
>JAYVCW010000035.1:0-2417 GCA_043749775.1 Acidobacteriaceae bacterium
TTGCCGGTGTTCTTCACGATTTGGAAATCGTGATCGTCCACCCAAATCCGCCCTTGGAAATATCGGCGGCCCTTTTCCATCTGTCTGGGAGCGACATCAAAAGCGTAGCAATGCAATTCATCCAGCCGCTGTTGCCCCACGTAAGTCACGTTGTATTCGCGCAGTTCATCGGTGCCAATCGTAAAAGACTGCCGCGTGTCGAGATCGAGCAAATCTTCTTTGGACATGGGCAAGCTGGGTTGCGGCGCAAAGACAACCGTCTTGCTCCACTGTGTTTTCTCGTCGTAGTGCATGTCCGCAACCTGCTGATATTCGCTCGCGACCTTGCCGTCACCATCGATGGTGTGTGCTTTGATGTTTTGCCGGAAGGTGTAGCCTCGGCGGATGGCTTGGACTTCTGTTTCCTTGGCGGTACAGCGCTGAATGATTTGGGCCGCAGTTATGTCTTTTGGAACAGTCGGATCCAACGTCCCCTCGCCGCGGTCTTGGGCGAAAGCGACGCATCCGAGAAGCACACACAAAGCTACAAAAGGCAACGGAACACGGAAAGAGATCATGGCCTCAGTCTAGAGGTCGCCTCCCAGGGACCGCAAGGGACAGCGCCCTTCCCGGCAGAGTAGTGGCCGATTGGGCTAGTGCGGTTTCTTATCTGGGTCTGGCGGCGTTTGGCCCTTGGGTAGTTCTTCGCCTTCATAAATGATTCGTGAATTCGATCCGAAGCGCTTGTAGTTTTCGTAGCGCAGAATCTCGCGAATCCGGATATCGCCGCCGGAGAAATGCAGTGTATCGTCCGCCAGAGTGTAGGTCGGGAACCAGTACTTGCCGTCAATCTGCTCGCGCCAGGTCGTGAAGGCGGGGAACAGATTTTCCTCATACTTATTTTTCTTGCGGATGTCGGGCACCGTTTTTCCGTTGGTCTTCACGATCTGGAAATCGTGATCGTCGACCCAAATACGCCCCTGAAAATACCGTTTCCCTTTTTCAATTTGCTTAGGCGCAATATCGAAAACGTAGGTATGCAACTCATCCTGCTGCTGCTGGCCAATGTAGAGAATGTCATACTCGCGAACTTCATCGCTGGTAAGAACAAACGGCAGCCGGTCGCGCAAGTCGGAGAGGTCCTCTTTGGTGATGGTGAGCCCGCCTTGCTCAATGGAGGATTGCGGCGCGAAAACAACATGCTCGACGCGGCGGCCTTGGTCATCGGCCAACACGTCGAAAGTTTCCGCGTACTCACCTTTGACCGTATCGCCGTCCATAGCCTGCACCTTTACGGTCTGGCGAAAGGTGTAGCGCTCGCGTGCCTGCTTGAATTCTTTTTCTTTCGCCGCGAAGCGTTGAATGACTTCCTCTGGCGTAATGCCAACGGGCTTAGCCGGGTCGAGCGGACCTTCTGACTGGTCAGCGCGGATGGAGAGTGCAAGCAACGGCAGCAGCAGGAAGGTGGCGAGTCGGATTAGGTTCTTCATAGTAAAGGCAGTCCTAACAAGAAAAAGGTTTCCCTTTAAGTATTGTAGATGCAGTCTGCGCGGGAAAGGTTTATCGATGCCGATCGAGGCATGGGCGTCCTCGCCCGTGCTTACGCCCGCAGGGCGGGGACGATGTTTCTCCATGGAGCTAGACTTTCCATGACCGCACCGGCGAGGACGCCCGTGCCTCCACAACCAGGATCGGCTACACTTACCTGTTCGTGGAGGCCTTATGCGCCGTTTCATTCTGCTAGCTCTGCTTTTTGTCGCCCCGGTGGTCCTTTCGGTTCATCTCGAAGCCCAAAGCAAGCATCCCTTCACGTTTGAAGACATGATGAAGCTCAAGCGCGTCGGCGAGCCTGTCCCTTCGCCCGACGGGAAATGGGTGGCCTTCTCGGTGGTTGATGTCAGCCTGGAAGCCAATACGAAAACGCCGCATGTGTGGATCGTCCCTACGGCGGGCGGAGAGTCGCGCGAGATCATTGCCGACCAGGACGCCGACCGCCCTCGCTGGTCGCCCGACGGCAAGCGCTTCCTGTTTTTGTCGTCCAAAGGGGGCGGCCAGCAAGTCTGGATCGCCGATTTCGATAGCGCCACTGCTACTGTGACGGCAACCCACCGCTTCACCTCGCTCGCCACTGAAGCCGACGGCCCCATCTGGTCGCCCGATGGCAGGAATATTGTTTTTGTGTCGAGCGTTTTTCCGGAATGTGTTGGATCGCCTGCGGAAGGCGCAGCCTGCAATGCAAAGAAACTCGATGAAGTCGCCAAGTCTAAAGTAAAGGCGCAGGTTTTTACGCGGCTGTTGTACCGTCATTGGAACGCTTATCAAGAAGGCAAGCGCAGCCATCTTTTCGTCGTTGCCGCCGATGCCGCTGCTGGGGATAACACGCCTCGCGATTTAACACCTGGTGACTACGATTCCCCCGTCTTCAGTCTAGGCGGCCA
>JAYVCW010000036.1:0-18056 GCA_043749775.1 Acidobacteriaceae bacterium
AAGGTCACTACTCCGAAATCTATCCGGATAAGAGCCGCGACGAAGCGGGCATGCTCAAATTCTTCCGGCAATTCTCGTTTCCCGGAGGAATAGGTTCGCACTGCACACCGGAGACGCCCGGTTCCATCCATGAAGGCGGCGAACTTGGCTACTCTATTTCGCACGCGTACGGAGCAGCGTTCGACAATCCTGATCTTATCGTCGTCGTGGCGGTGGGAGATGGCGAGGCCGAAACCGGTCCGCTTGCAACCTCCTGGCATTCGAACAAATTCCTGAATCCCATTCGCGATGGAGCCGTGCTGCCAGTGTTGCACCTTAACGGCTACAAAATCGCAAACCCCACCATCTTCGCGCGCATTCCGCGTGAAGAATTAGAGGCGCTGTTTATCGGATACGGATACAAACCTTACTTCGTCGAAGGCAGTGATCCGCAAAATGTAACAGGTCTGTGAATTGCTATTGCCATCTCGAATTTCCCAGGAGTCGGCTTGTAGGAAGCTTCACGGGAAACGAGCTTTTCGTTACTTTACTTCGAAATCTTCGGGGCACAGGAAGTTTGCAGATCAGCAATGGAGTTCGAACTCTCGTCGTAATCCGAAAAGCTCAGAGCCGGCGCCGAGTGGTGAAATGTCCGTTGGCAATGCACTTGTTGTTTTCTGAGGGAGGCCAAATACTGAGTGCATAGGTCACCCTACAGACAAAGATCAAGTTGTTTAAGTGCGAAGTGAAGGGGCCGATCCCCCACGATTCAGCCCCGAACCCACTTGCCATGTTTTTGGTAGCAATTTGGTAGCAAATTGCGCCGAGTATTACGGTTCCGCCGGTTCCACCGGTTATTAACTCCTTTTGAGTCAATGGCCGACTGCTATACTGCTACCTTGACACGGTAGAGGTCAGGAGTTCGAGTCTCCTCGTGCCTACCATTCTTTTCCTCGCGATTGATAGCGTCGCCCAGTCGGCTCATCCAGAGCACGGCAAACTTTGCGACCGATAAATTTGGAACGTCAAGCTCGTTCCGGAGCGAGGGAGGCTGCGACGCCCTCAAAACGGAGCGCAACCACGCACACACTGTGCCCCGAAAAGAGAACTGCGCCGATACGTCTTGACCAGAGAGGAAACGTATTCTACATTCTCTGGGTTAATAGCCTAGCCAATTTGAGCAACTCCCGTCGAGCTGAACTTCCGAGGACTGTCCCCGTGCGAACCATCCGGCTGAATGCTCCAGGCAAACGGCTCGATCTTGACGTTCCCCGGCCTGTGTCTGCCAGAGGGCAAGCGTTAATTCGAATTCGGCGGCGCGACGCAGAAGCGAAAATAGATGGCGATGCTGCGGTCGCACTTAGCGCTGGCTTCAATGCCTCTGCCGTAGCCTCTGCCGTAGAGGGAATCCGAGGGAGATGAGTTTGCAGATCAAGGCGCGCGAGGAATGCCGATGGGATCTGGTAAGCCTCGGGGAAGTGATGCTGCGCTTCGACCCGGGGGACCATCGCATCTGGACAGCGCGCCGTTTTGAAGTTTCGGAGGGCGGAGGAGAATACAACGTTGCGCGCGGACTGAAGCGTTGTTTCCTGTCGGAAACTGCGATCGTGACTGCATTGGTGGACAACCCCATCGGCAAATTGTTGCAGGACCTCATTTACCAAGGTGGGGTGGATCCATCGCTAATACGTTGGACGAGGGACGACGGGACAGGCAGGGTTGCGCGGAATGGTTTGAACTTTACCGAGCGCGGTTATGGTGTCCGGCCGGCCCTGGGTTGTTCAGATCGCGGTCACACGGCTGTCTCTCAATTAAAAAGCGGGGATATCGATTGGGATGAACTTTTCGGAAAATCCGGCACGCGCTGGTTTCACACGGGCGGAATCTTCTGTGCGCTTTCGGATACCACACCCGACGTGGCGCTAGAGGCTATGCAAGCCGCGAAGCGACATGGAACAATTGTTTCCTACGACTTGAACTATCGCGCCTCCTTGTGGAAGACATCGGGAGGCAAGGTTCGTGCTCAGGCAGTGAATCGTCGCTTAGCGCCCTTCGTGGACGTGATGTTGGGCAATGAAGAGGATTTCTCCGCCGCCTTGGGGTTTGAGGTGGAGGGGGTCAATGAACACATCACGAAGATTGAAAGCGCTGCCTTCAAGAAGATGATTGCGAAAGCGGTGAAAGAATTTCCCTTCCAAGTGGTTGCGACTACATTGCGAAAAGCCACAACGGCTACGCGCAACGATTGGGGCGCAATCTGTTATGAGGGGGGAGCGTTTTACGAGGCTAAGGTCCGCAAAGATCTAGAAATATTTGACCGCGTCGGAGGGGGAGATTCCTTTGCGTCCGGGCTGATCTACGGGTTTCTCGCTGGCCAAGGAGCACAGTGGGCGGTGGAGTGCGGCGCTGCGCATGGCGCGCTTGCAATGACAACACCTGGCGATACGACAATGGCGACGCTGCAAGAAGTTTTTCAGGTGATGCAGGGCGAAGGGGCGCGGATCGCACGCTAGAACGACCAAGACCGAAATGACGAAGCTGGAAATTGCGAAGAAGATCGTCGAGATTGGCATTGTGCCGGTGATTCGCGCAAAATCGTCAAGACTGGCGTCGCAAGCGGTTGAGGCCGTGTGTGCCGGTGGAATACCGGTAGTTGAAATCACCATGACGGTTCCTGGCGCAATTGAGCTGATCTTGGCCCTGACGAAGCAAATGGGCAACGAAGTTCTGGTTGGAGCGGGAACGGTGCTGGATGCGGAGATGGCCTCGCGCTGCCTCGATGCCGGAGCCGAGTTTCTAGTCAGCCCAGGACTAGATCTGGCAACTGTGGCGCTCGCCAATCGCCAAGGCAAACTCATGATGGCTGGAGCCCTGACTCCGACTGAAGTGATTCATGCATGGAAAGCCGGTAGTGACCTGGTCAAAATCTTCCCGTGTGGAACGGCTGGTGGCGCCCGGTACCTAAAGGCGTTGAAGGGTCCGCTGCCGCAAATTCGGATGGTTCCTACGGGTGGCGTGCGCCTGAATACAGTCTTTGAACTGATCGCGGCTGGAGCGGAGGCTCTCGGAGTAGGTGGGGAATTGGTTTCCGACTCTTCCTTACAGTCGGGCAACTTCAGCGAAATATCCAACAACGCAAAGCAGTACGTCGCTGCGGTTCGCGACGCGCGACAGCAGGCTTGTGCGCGATGACTTTGCTCTGTCCCCCCAATATTCTCCGCGACATATTTGAAAGTATTCAAGAGGGATAGATTGACACGGTAGAGGTCAGGAGTTCGAATCTCCTCTTGCCTACCAATTATCTTATTGAATCTGCTGCGGAGCGAGCGGCAGTCGTTCCGGGTTTTGACCTTTCCCGCCATCAAAACCGAAAGTTTTTTGATTGTATTCCGCTGCTCTTCGGCCATCGAGGTCGATGCGACATTAGCTGAAAGCCACGGCTGCAACGTTCCTCAGCGAATAACTAACTTCAATTGACCGGGATGGCATCGAAAAAGACTATCTCAGAACTGTTTGGGACGGGAAGTTGAAACATAAGTCCGAAGGTCAACAGTTTGTCACCGTCGATGATCGTGTCGGCGGAGGAATGGTCGTGGAATCGGATCTGGTAACGCGATTTCGCATCCAGACCGCGAAAGACGAACCGATGCCTGGCTTCTTTTGGGATTGACCCGCGAAAGGCGTACAAGACGCCGCGCTGCGTCTTCGGATCAACATATTCCATACCATCCCAATGCACCCCATCGGGACGTTCAGAAACGTGATAGAGATCGGCGTCCCGAATAAGGGGACGCAATTTCGACTTATACAGTTCTATCTCCTCTTGTGCGGCCGTGTGATGATCGGGGTCCCATCTAGTTGTGTCGACCATGATGCTGAGCCAGCCCATCATCCCACTTCGCAGCATGTAGCGAAAACTTTCTATCGGAGGATTGTGTTCGCCGTCTGGCCAGTTTTCGATATTAGCCTCAAGCATCGCAACTGGTAACACGAAGCTAGCGTCATAGAAAGCGCGGCGATTTGATAGCGGGTCGTGTGTACCGGTGATTGAGAAATAGTCCCCGTGGGCGGCGGTGCCAAAATCCACCATCCGGCCTCCGTCGTTGCAAATCTCAAGCAGCAATCCCGGATGCTTTTGGCGCAAATTCGCCTGAATGTCATAGTAGGAGCGAACCGCATGGTAGCTGACATCTGTGGAATTCGAACTGTAGGTGAAGATGTATCCGGAATCACGATGCATACATTTGTTCATCGGATCCGACGGGGCATGGGGATGATCGGACGCATCGCAACCTTGGGCGACTAAATAGCCATCATGTTCAAGCATATCGAGCTTGTAATTGCTCACGATACGTTCGGTCTCGCGCATCGCCCACGCCTTTGCCGGAGGATCTCCGATGTCGATGGGCTGGCCTGAAAACTCAGCGGGCGTCCAGTTTGCGGGCAAATCCGTCGTCAGCCATCCGCGAGTCTTCGGATCGCGAACATTCAGCGAGCCTAGCGCCTTATCGACTCCCGCCTGCGTCCAGTCCGCCCAAAGGCCAAATTTCAACCCGAGGGCGTGCGCCCGGGCAGCAATGGGTTGCAGACCATGCGGAAATTTCTTTTGATCGGGCTGCCAATCACCCACGCCACGGAACCAGCCAGCATCGAGATGAAACATTTCCAGTCCGATGGAGGCGGCGTCTCGAATCATCTGATCCGCAACTTTTTCGTCTACAACCTTACCGTCACCTAAACTATTCTTGACGGTCACCGGGTAGTGGGGATCTTTCCACGCGTCCTGATTGGTCAGTACTTCTCGAACCCAACGTCGAAGCACATTTGAAGTCGCGTCAGGGCCGCCGCTGGTCGCTCCTAGAAATATTTTAGGTGTCTCGAATACTTCGCCCGGCTTCAACTGAGTGCGGAATTGACCCAAGTCAGGATTGAGCCCGACTTCTCCGCGAAGGGAATCATTCTTGCGCGCCAAAGTGAAATGGATGCGCCCACTGAACTCTACGCCGACATACCATCCGGTTTGCACTCCGAGCGGGTGCTCGACTAGTAAGTAAGGAATCATTTCGCGCTCTTCGCCCGGACGTTTCTGGGCATATGTGCTCGAAGTACCCACCCAATTGAACTTGTCAGGAACCGGGATGATATGGGTCCCGATGTCGGTCGGCGTGTTCGCGCCTTTTTCAACATAGAACTGCTCGAGTTTGTCGGCTGGAAGTATCTGCCAGTCGAACGAAAAACTGGTTTGCAGCGGTATCCAGACTTCGCGAGAGTCGCGGTTTTCTATACGGATCTGATGTTCGATCGGTCCGCGTTGGGAGCGAACTTCCCACTGCCACGTGAGACGCAGATGCGGCGAGGGGGCATCGTAGACAAAGCTTACGATATGTTCGTCGGTGTGGCTCTCGGCAACGTTCAGATTCCACTCGATCCCACGCCTATCGCCTCCAATTTCTACTTCGGAAATGGGAGTCTCATCGACACGGTTGGTCCAGACCTCAGTGCCATTCTGTAGAGCCGACAACCTTGGCGAATGCGGGCCGGCCGCCAAGCGTAATTTTGTTTCAACCGTTCTGAGAGTTGTTGCGATTTGAGCTTTGGCTGGGGAGGAGGCGATCGGGGATAGAGAAACGCAACAGATTAATGCCAGGTAACGCGAGCGATTGTTCATTTTAACGATGGGAAAATTTAAAGCGGATAATGCCGCACACTTTCGAATGAAAACGCTAATAAGATAGATTTGCCCAAAGTGTATCATGCGTCCTGTTAATCGAATTTCTTCTATCACATCAAAAATATTTCGGCGAGTGCGCGGCGAATAAGTTCAAACGGTGCTGCCTCAGATAGTCGAGTTTCTCCTGCAGATGGGTTCTTCCGGGATCCGGCATAATTACGGATTTTGTGCTCTGGGCACAGGAGTGGATACTGCCACCTTGCCGATAGCAGTTGACCCAGTTGCGCTTGCAGCATTGCCACTCCTTGCGAGAGTAAGTACGGTCGCGGGAAGAGGGACGCAGAGAACATCAGCGCGATGAATTGGAGATAAGGCGGCGAATTACGATAGGAAGGCTCAAAACAATTAACACCGGGACGAAATACGTATTGAATAGAGGAAGTCGCGAGCGAGATCGCTCACCCAACCCCCGCCTTTCAAGCGGTTGCAAAACCGATATTCCCAGTCAGACACCAAAAGTCACAGATAGTTCGAGGTAAGGAGAGGTGTTGCAAAAGTGGGGTAGACATAGGGCAATTTGCGCTGTCTTGATGCGGATCGTAGTTGGAGGCGCTCCAAATGAAGGTCATTTCGCCGCGTTGCAACAGGCATGACGGGTGTACAATTATCGCCGTTTGAAGTGAAGATGGAGATTCCGATGTACAACTACGTTGAAGCCACAGAGAGAATCTGGATCAGGCAATCTTCTCTTCTCTTAGTAGCTGTGCTGACGTTGAACAGCCTAGCTTTCCCGCAAACGACGCGACTACCGAAAGCATCCCGCACTGTCCAGGTTAAAGGCGATGTGCAACGACGCGGCATGGGCGAAAAATCCCGGGTTAAGGTGAAGCTGCTGAGTAAAGCAGAAGTAAAGGGCTTCATCAGCAAGATTGAGGATACATCTTTTGATGTGACCGACAAAAGAACAAGGCAACTGACAACGATTGCTTACGCTGATGTCGAGAAGATTCAGGGAACAGGCCTGCCGACTGTTGCAAAAATCGGAATCGTCGTGGGTGCAGCTGTCCTGGTCGTTGCTTTGGTGATTGGAATCGGACTCAAAAGGGCCGGCTATTAGTCCATTCCAAATCTGACCGGAAAGATTCCAGCGTTTCGTTAACACTTGAGGCGAGGTGATCCAATCGTTGGCCATAAGAACGAACTGAGCAAAGAATTCAGGCTGACCGATCGACCTTTTCACTATAAGACCCAGTCGCCCCAAGAGAGATTAGAATTCTTGCATGACCAATGACTACAAGTTTGGCGGGGATCACCGTCATGAATGTGTCTGCCCGATGTGCCAACAGCGGAGCGGTGAACATCACAGCCACTGCGTCTGCCCGATCTGCAAGAAGCAAGGCGGCCAGCACGACAGTAAGTGTTTGTGCCCGATGTGCCAAAAGACCGGCGGAGAGCACTACAGCCACTGCGAATGCCCGGTTTGCGAAAAGAGGGGGTAGCCGGCTGCGTAGGTGCTCTTAGGTTCGCGCCATCTTCAAAGGCGCCGAAGCAGAGATAAGTCTTCGAAGGCTCTCGTTTGAGAGCTCGATGTGAGCCGAAGAATAACGTGCGCGCGTTGAAATCGGGCCTTCCGACTTCGCCGGAACTTCTTTAACTTCTTCATGATCCTTCTTGATCATTGCCTTCCTCTGGCAACTGGAACACGCGCGAACTGACGGCGGTTTCGGCCGGGCGAGCATGCTTTCAGATGGGCCCTAAAAGCATAAAGCCGTCTGATTAGCTCGCCGGATTCCGCCGTTGTTAACTAAAACATCAACAATGACTCAATAACGCACCGCACCTGAGAGTGCGCGTCGAATGACCGCCTGGACAATGTCCTCCGGGAGTCTCAGGACATCAGTTACCTACCCCGTTAACGTCTCTGTCGCTAAAGTTCGCTCAAGGACAGATGTACACGTCCTCAAGAAAGCCCCATTCCTGAGGTGAAAGATGTTTAACGGTCGAAACGGTTCTGTGCCAGGCACGCTTGCGATTCACGCGAATGTTGCTAGGGGCGCAGCTGTCGTTGCATTAGTCATGGCGTCACTCTGGCTTTCCTCTTGCGGCGCGATCGCCCCGCCTGCGAGTACGACTTCGACCTCACATACCACCTCCAGTCTTTCTGTGTTACCGCTGCCCGCGGTCGCGACCGTGGGAACCCCCTACAGCGCGACCCTCAGCGTAAGTGGCGGCACGGCACCTTACGTCTTCAAGTTGGCCTCGGGCGAATTGCCCGCCGGCATGCAACTGAGTTCGAGCACCGGCAAAGTCTCGGGGACGCCGATGGCCGCCGGCAATTTCAACTTTGGCATCACCGTCTGGGATTCCAGGGGACTGTCAAAAAGGCAAATTTCTCTGATCGCAGTCGCTAACCCCGCTGGCGGTGGGGGCGGTGGAAGTGGAAGTGGAAGCGGTGGCAACGCGAAGGCATTTACTAACCTGCAGCAAAACACTGCTTGGGGGCAATACGGCCAAGGCCCGCCGAGTTTTATCGACTGCTCGCCTTCGCCTTGCGACGGAATCACCTATGCCATGAAGCAAGGTATTGGGAATCCATCCATGAGCGGATCGGCGGCTAAGTTCGACCTTGGCGGCACGGCGATCTACTCCGATGCGCTATTCAACAACCACCTCATTGGAGCCTTCTCCTCACAGGGATTGCCCGACAAAGATAAGACCTTGGTTCCATCTCTCCATAACTTCACTTATGACGTGTATTTCTATTCGTCGAGCCTGGACCTTTCGCAGGCAGTCGAGTTTGACATTAATCAATTCTTCAACGGGATGGGCTTTATCTGGGGACACGAGTGCCGCGTTGCAGGCGGCAACGAGTGGGATGTGTGGAACAACGTGACTGCCCATTGGACTCCGACTGGAATCCCATGCCATCCAATTAACAATGCGTGGAATCACCTGATACTCCAGGTGCAGCGCACGCCGGACAATAAACTGCTCTATCAGTCGATCACCATGAACGGCGAAACCTTCAACTTGAATCAATATTACGAACCAGGGGCAGCTCCTGGATGGTACGGCGTAACGGTCAATTACCAGATGGACGGCAACAACAAGCAGTCCCCATACTCGGTGTATCTCGATAAGTTGACCTTTACATACGAATGAAGTGTTGCTTAGGGTAAGGCCGGTAGTAAGAAACACTTTCCAACTTACAATCAGGGATGCCCCGTTCAAGCTTCGCTTGGGCGGGTTTTTCGTCGTTTGAGGGCGCTCCGATTCGAGGACGTTGCCGCACATAGGCGTTGGGTGCAACGTCGCGATACGACAAGCGTACGCGCGGAAAAATCCCTACCTCCCGACCGGCACAGAGCCGACTCGGGAGCGATTAGCGTCTGGCCTCTCGAACAATGGCTTGCGCTTTAATCTATCCCACAAAAAATTAGAGGGACGGGCAAGTTTTGCCGGTCCCTCTGTTCTTTGTTTTACGTGCGTCGGTTAACGAACGTCGATGAACGAATCCTAGCTCGCAAAAACTATTAGTTTCCCGCCGCGGCGGCCACAGCCTTCGGGGCTTCTTGCTTGCCTTGATTCTGAGCTTGAGTTTTCTGGTCTTTCTTTTCCGGGCTGCGAACTTCCACGCCACCCTTGATCATCGCGCCTTCTTCCACGCTGATGCGGTGGGTGATGACATCGCCGGAGAGCACGCCTTCGCTGCGAATATCCAGCCGATCACCGCACTGAACATTGCCCTGGACCTTGCCCATGATCACAACTTCTTTCGCGTTGATGCTGGCGGCAACAACTCCATTGCGACCAACGGTGATGCGGTTGTCGGGGAAGTTGAGTGAACCTTCCACTTTGCCATCGATGAACAACGATTCTGAGCCTGAGATTTCGCCCTTGATCACCAAAGAACGCCCGATCGTTGCCTGATCAAGCGATGTGGCCGGCTTCACCGGGGCATAGCTATTGGCAGGAGCTGCATTTTGATTGAACTTAGGATCCGGAGACTGCAACATGTAAAACCTCGCTTGAGTTCCGCACCACAGTTGGGAGTCGCCCCGAGGTTGCGGTCGTTAGGCTTAGACGACAGCTACATAACGTCAGATAGAGAATCGCACGGAGGTCCGTGTTACGGTAGATTACTCAAGGGTGTTGTACGTCCGCGTGGGCTCTGTTATCCCGAAATGGCGGAACGTCCCAGTTTTTGGATGGATCTTTATTTAGCGTTGGCCGAACTTTTCGGAAGTTTTCCGATTACGCTCGAGGGGCTGGCGTTTGAGGTATAGATCGGCTACTTTTTGCGCGAAAGCGGGAGCATCCAATTCAGCGCGGTTCGACAAGACGATCACGGTCAGATGATCGTCGGGAAAGCGCTGGATCGCGTTGCGAAAACCGATCGTCTCGCCGTAGTGCGAGTAGCGGCGATGGCCGAGGTAGGGATCGAGGAACCATCCAAAGCCATAGCGTGGCGCAAGCGTGCCGTTCGGCTGCAGCATGGGAGCGCCATTCGGCATGGCTGCCGCGAGGAGCCCGGGCTGCATTTCTTTTCCGGACAGTAGTCTGCTCTCAGACAGCGCACGGTCCCATTTTTCAAGATCGTTCAGCGACGTATAAATTCCGCCATCGCCGAGCGTTGCGGACGTCGAACTCTGGTCTGTCTGTCTCCAAGCGCCGGAAGTTTGGGTGTTGCCGTAAGCGCGATGCGACACCTGGTTCTTGCCTTTCTCAAACGCGATCGTATTCGCCATGTTGAGCGGTGCGAAAATGCGGCGCTCTAAAAATTCTCCGAAGTCCATCCCTGAGCGCTTCTCGACGATCATGGCCAACAGCACATATCCGGAGTTGCTATAGGACCAGTAATTTCCAGGCGCAAACTTCGTAGTCGATTGCTGCTCGAGCAACTGCAGCACTCCCGCATCGTTAATCTGAGGGATCTTGTCATCGGCGACCCCAACATATTGCTTCTCCATGATGTCTTCGTAATCGATCAGGCCCGAAGTGTGATTCAACATTTGGCGAACGGTGATGGTCTTACCGTATGCGGGAAAATCAGGAAAAATATCGGACAGGCGTTCCTCGTACCGCAGCTTGCCGTCATGCACGAGCAGCATGATTGACATAGCTGTAAATTGCTTGGTCAGCGATGCGAGCCTGAAATTTGTTTCCGGTGTGATGGGGGTTGCGGAGAGCAAATTCGCTACGCCATAGCCCTTGGAGAAGACTCGCTTGCCGTCCTTGATGACGAGGACCGCGCAACCGGGGTCGCGAGGGCCAACGAATGAAAAGAGGCTGTCGACGCTGCCTGACATAGTAACGCCGGAATTTGGAGCAGCCAGGCTAAGAGAGCAGCGCAAGAGAATAAGGCCGACACCGGCGATGGTAGCGCGCATCATGCCTTGACGAGTTGCTCTGCTACTTCAGGAAGTCCAGCGGCGTGCCAGGCGTCAAATCCTCCGGCAACATTCATTACGTTTGCGTGGCCCGCACGCTCGAGCAATCCGCAAGCGATCATGCTGCGATATCCGCCTTTGCAATGGACGGCTACACTCTGAGATTCGGCGATCTTCGGCACGCCCCGCGCGAATTCGTCAAGCGGCGTGCATACGACGCCGGGAATGTGCCCACCCTGCCACTCGCCTTCGCGACGAACATCAAGAATGTCTTCCGCCCGAATCGTGCCATCGACCAGTTGACGCGCCAGTTCTTCCGCGGAAATGTTGACCATCTTAGCCAGAGGTAGGGCCGCTTTGCGCCACGCCTCCACGCCGCCTCGCAGGTAGCCGCTAACCTCTTCTATGCCAACTCGAGCCAGTCGCAAACGCGCTTCTTCAATCTGCGCCTCAGAGGACCCGATCAAGACCGGCTTCGAGTGTATGCCTAGAATTCCGCCTGCCCACGAAGCAAACTGGCCGGCCAGCGCGATATTGATCGAGCCGGAAATGTGCCCAGCGGAATACTCTTCATTCGATCGCACGTCGAGCGCATTCGCATGCTGCGACAAAAGCTGGCTAACTTCTTGCGGCGAGAGAGCAGGCAGCGGCGGCAATTCTTGAAGATTCGACGCGCCCGAGCGGTTGATCTCCGCATCTTCGAGAAAATAATCAGGGCGCGTGGGAAGGTTGGTTGTAACTTGAGCAATAAACTCTTCGCGACTTCGAATCTGCAGGGCGTGGTTCGTAAGGCGCTCCGTTCCTATCGTGGACGACTTCTCGGCCCGCATGCTGCGCCCGCACAATGAACCAGCGCCATGCGCGGGATAAACGGCGACCGAGTCAGCGAGCGTCATCAATTTTTCATGCAGACTGTCGTACAGCAGCCCGGCGAGTTGCTGTGGCGTGTGTTTCTTCGAAAGATCGGGACGGCCTACGTCGCCGATAAACAATGTGTCTCCGGTAAGCACTGCCGAAGGTATGGCGGGCTCGCCGTTCATCTCATTTTCGCTGTCGATAATTAATAGACAAACACTTTCGGGCGTGTGGCCCGGTGTCTCCACGGCGCGAATTTTCAAGGAGCCAACCTGCACTTCCGAACCGTCGGTGAGCGGAACATGGGGGAATGCGGCATCGGCCTGAGCACCAATGTAAATAGTGGCCCCGGTGCGGGCCGCCAGTTCTTTGTGCCCTGAAACGAAGTCAGCGTGCAAATGCGTCTCAAAAATGTGCCGGATTTTTAAATTATTTTCCTCCGCCACTTTTAAATAAATATCCACATCGCGCTGCGGGTCAACCACGGCTGCTTCGCCGGCGGAGCCGACCAGGTAAGAGGCGTGTGAGAGACAGGTGAGGTAGAACTGTTCGAAATACATAACTGCTTTCTGGATAGCGAAATGGAGACGAAACATCGTGCCAGCCGATTATCCCACCGAATCCGGGAAGGTGAAAACAATTCGAAGGGCTGCCCCGGAGGTAAACTGGGATTCCGGAACTGATGGGATCGATCATGGGATCGACGATGGGATCGATGAACGGACGCTTCGATTAGCGCGACCTTGAGCTGCGGCAACTTCCTGAGACACGGAGGGCTAATCCTTGCACCGGTTGCGTACACCTTTTGTAACTTGGAGGTAACCGGAGGAGAGCCTAGAGTTTAGTTGGCTCATTCCGGAACTCCTTCGGTGCGAATCGTGCATCGAATGTAGAGAGCGTTCCGGCATTCAGGGCCTCCAAAATGATTTGCAAGTCGGCGCGGCGCGGCTCGGCTCGCAAGATTGAAAACGAATGGCGAAACGCAAACAAATCGCGGCAGCGTGTCTTGATTTCGGCATGCCGGCTCTTCTTGCATTGGTTCTCGCCTGCGTCCTGAGTGTCAGCCTCTTCGCTCAAACTAATTCTTATGTGGCCGCTGCTCCGGCAGTTGCCGTCTCTAACGGCGCTAATTATCCCGCAGTGGTCGATGTCAGCAGCAGCAATACCGCGGACGTTAACGCCGACGAGCCGATCATCACGATCAAGAAGCGCGTGAATGAAGTGAACCTGCTCTTCATCGCGACCGACCGTCACGGCAAATTCGTCCGCAATCTGAACCAGAACGACTTTTCGATTCTCGACGATCACAAGCCCGTCGGCAACATCCTGAATTTTCGGCGTGAGACTGACCTTCCTATCGAAATGGGCCTTCTGGTGGACGTGAGCGGATCTGTCTCAAGCCGCTTTGGCTTCGAGAAAGAAGCAGCGACCGGATTTCTTCAGCACATGATTCGCCCGCGCTACGATCGTGCTTTCGTGGTTGCATTTAACAAAGACAGCCGCATCACTCAAGACTTCACCGACCAGGTCTCGCTTCTTTCCGCGGGAGTGCGGAAGATGAACAACGGCGGCGGCACGGCGCTCTACGACGCCATCTACAAGGCATGCAAAGAAAAATTGCTGCGTGACCATTCCGAGCATCCGATTCGCAAGGCGATTGTGATTTTGAGTGACGGAGAAGATAACCAGAGCGACCACAGCCGATCCCAGGCGATTGAAATGGCTCAGCGTGCCGAAGTACTGATTTATGCCATCTCAACCGATGACAGCGGGCTGATTTTGCGCGGCGACAAAGTTCTGGAAGAGCTTGCCAACGCGACTGGTGGACGAGCGTTTTTTCCCTTTAAGATGAAAGACATTACCCACTCGTTTGCCGCGATCGAAGAGGAACTGCGCAGCCAGTACGCTGTTTCCTATAAGCCCAACGACTTCGATGCCGATGGGCGGTTTCACTCTATCGAAATCACAACGTTGAAGAAAGATCTGCAAGTCCGCACCCGACGCGGCTACTACGCGCCCCAGCAATAAAATCTTCCCGCGGGTCGACTTAACCGAGCACTACTACTTTCCAACTATTGCTATGCCTTATCGGCTGCACAATAATTTCCGGGCCCGACAGTCCGCGATTCCGGAGACCATAGTCAATTTTGAAGAAGACATTAATCAGCCTGTTGGTCGTTCTCGCCTTGACCTGGATTCTTGGCTGCGTGGCGCTATACCGCGTCATGCGGAAGCCGCCCGAGACATTCGCGCGGTTTATGAAAAAGCTGCCAGGGCCAGTGGCCTTTCTTGCCTTCCCCTTCGAAACGCTTTGGACAAAGGCACGCGCGGGCGAATTGGCCGTGGGCGATGCTGCGCCCGACTTTTCACTGCGCAAGCTCGACAAGAGCGACACAGTGCAGCTTTCTACGCTGACTGCCCAGGGTAAACCGGTTTGTCTCATCTTCGGAAGCTATACATGACCGCCCTTCCGGCGGGAGGTTCCCGCCCTCAACAAGCTGAGCGATCAGTATGGCAACAGAGTTGATTTCCTCGTGGTCTACATCACCGAGGCCCATCCGAGCGATGTTTGGCAGATGGAGAGCAACATAAAAGACCAAGTCGTGCTGGCTAGTCCAAAGAATGAAGAAGAGCGCGCCATGGTGGCCGGAGCCTGCGTGCGGAAACTTGGCATCAAGATTCCCGCTGTCGTCGACGAATTCGGAAACTCGACCGAGCAAGCTTATACGGGATGGCCTGATCGCCTGTATCTGATCGATTCGAAAGGTCGCGTGGCATATAAGTCGAAGCCGGGTCCGTTCGGGTTCAAAGCAGACGAACTGAAGACTGCTCTAGATAAGACGCTGAATTGATCGCACCGCCAAACCCGCTTGCCGAATAGCCTGCTGTCGCCGGTACAACATCCCGCGCCGTTGGTTCGATCAGCCGCAGCGTTGTATTCTCGTGACGTGCTGCGATCGCCCGACTCCAAATTGCGCGCCCCGAAGACGCCTACTCGCGGACTCTTTCTTGGACTGATCATCACGCTTGCCGCTGTCATAAGTTATTCCGGCTACATCACGCGGCAGATTTCCGGCCTTCGCGAACTGCAGGATAATCTCGTCGATCGCAATCGAAAAGACTCGCTGCAATTGTTGCGCATTCAGAATGATCTGAACTCTCTCGGCCTCGCCATGCGCGACATGCTCGACAATGACGAACCCTACCCGCTCACGGCATGGTCGGCGCAATTTGAACGCGTGCACACTGATCTCGACGACGCTCTGCGCCACGAGCAGCAACTCGCTCCCATGAATCGGACCGTCGAACAGGAGCAATATCTAGAGAATTCAGTGAGCCAATTTTGGGATGCCGCGGATCGCATCTTCGCTCTCGCGGGCAATTCTCAGCAGGATGAAGCCCGGACTCAGATTCGGATTTCTCTCCGCGCCCGGCAGGAGGCGATGAGCACCGCCGTCTCGCGCCTTTTGGTGCAGAACAATGCGGGCGAAGAGCAGGCCGCGGCTCGGATCGCTCAGATTTACGGCAGGGTGCAGCGGCAAGTTTATTTGTTCCTGACCGCGACGCTGTTGGCGATTCTATTTACGAGTCTTTATCTGATCCGCTCGAACCGGCAGCTGTTTGCTCGGTTAGCAACCCTCTCTGAGCAGCGCAGCGAGCTGGCGCAAAAGCTGATTTCAACTCAGGAATCGACCCTGCGCCATATTTCAAGGGAGTTGCACGATGAGTTCGGGCAAATTTTAACCGCCGTCGGTGCCATGCTGACGCGGGCCGGAAAACAGGCGCCCGAGGGATCGGCGCTCCGTGCGGAGTTACGCGAAGTCTGCGAGATCGCCCAAGATTCGCTGGAAAAAGTCCGCAGCCTTTCGCAGGCCCTGCATCCGGTGATGCTTGAAGAGACGGGGCTGGAAAGCACACTCGAATGGTATTTGCCCGTGCTGGAACGGCAGGCGGGGCTTCACGTATCCTATGAGAAATCAGGCGTCTCGTTTCCTATCGACGGCGATTCTGCTATTCATGTATACCGCGTCGTCCAGGAGGCGCTGAACAATGTGACGCGGCACTCTGGAGTTACTGAGGCGTGGGTGCGATTGCAATTTCTGGAAGATGAATTGGTGGTTGAAGTCGAAGACCACGGAAAAGGGTTCGAATCGCGCGCAGCAAAACAAGGGATCGGCTTGGTGGCAATGCGGGAGCGGGCAGAATTATTGGGCGGTAACATCGAATTTGCGCATCCTGAAAAAGGCAGCACCGGCACAACGGTTCGCCTCAGGGCACAGCGGGAGAAACTAGTCTCGCATGGCTGAAAAAATTTCAGTTCTGCTGGTCGACGACCATAGCCTTGTCCGGCGCGGGTTTCGGCGCATTCTGGAAGACGAGGCGGACATCGAAGTGGTCGGAGAGGCCAGCGATGGCGCAGAGGCTGTCAAACTTGCGGAAAAGCTGCAGCCGAAGGTCATCGTCATGGACTGTGCCATGCCCGGCATGAATGGGCTTGATGCAACCCGCAAGATCCTGGCCGCAAATGAAAAGGCGTTAGTTCTCATGTTGAGCATGCATCCGGAAGAAACGCTGGTCCGTCAAGCGCTCGATGCCGGGGCACGCGGGTATGTTTTGAAAAGTGCGGTGGACCTGGAGTTAGGCTCGGCGATCCGGCGAGTAGTGAACGGCGAAACCGTGCTTGATTCTCAGCTTAAGCGTCCAGCGGCTTTAAAAGGCAAGCGGCATGCGGCGCTCACTCCGCGTGAACTCGAAGTGCTGCAGATGATCGTTGATGGCAAGTCGAATAAAGAAATCGCAACCCTTCTCGATCTCAGCGCAAACACAATAGCGGTTCATCGCGCCAATATGATGGACGCTCTCGGAATTCACAAAGCCGCTGAACTGGTCGTCTACGCGATTCGGAACGGTTTGGTTGATCTTCCGTGAGTCGATCTGGCCGGGGAAAATCTGTAGGCTCACATGAACTAAGTCGCCGCGCCTTTCTAAACGCCGGAATGGCCGGCCTCGGCTCAACTCTTCTTCTGCCGCATCTCTTCTCGAACATCTTGTCTGCCGAATCTTCCGCCGTGAATCCCGGCTTTCGCTTCGTCGATGTAACTGACCAGGCGGGAATTCGTTTCCGTCACAACAGCGGCGCGTATGGCGGCAAACTGCTCCCCGAGACACTTGGCGCGGGCTGCGCATTTCTCGATTACGATCGCGATGGCTGGCAAGACATTCTTCTGGTGAATAGCGCCGATTGGCCCGGCCATAAGCGGGAACCAAAATCCGCAACGAATTCTTTGACGCTATACCGGAATAATCGGAATGGCACGTTCACCGACGTAACGCGCAGCGCGGGCCTCGACGTGGAGATGTACGGCATGGGCGTCGCAGTTGGAGATTACGATAACGACGGCTTCCCTGACATTTTGATTACCTGCGTGGGCCAGAATCGTCTATTCAAGAATACCGGCAAGGGAACCTTCATCGACGTCACTAAGGCGAGCGGCTTGGCGGCTCGGCAGGCAATGAGCACATCTGCATTATGGTTCGACTTCGATCGTGATGGACTTCTGGATTTATTTGTCTGCAATTACGTGAGGTGGTCTCCCGAACACGATGTATTTTGCAGCCTCGACGGCAAACGCAAATCCTATTGCACTCCTGAGGCGTACCGCGGCGAGACTTGCTGGCTCTTTCATAACCGAGGCAACGGAACGTTTGAAGACATTACCGCTTCCAGCGGAATATTCGATAGCAGTTCAAAGTCTTTGGGCGTGACTATGCTCGATTACGATCGCGATGGCTGGCCAGATCTACTTGTCACCAACGACACCCAGCCGAACAAGCTTTACAAAAATCAACGGAACGGAACCTTCAAAGATGCGGCGGTCGATGCCGGCATTGCCTTTTCCGCGGAAGGTCGGGCTCGCGCCGGGATGGGCGTGGACGTCGCCGACTTCGACAACTCCGGGAAGATGGGGATCGCGATCACGAATTTCGACAACGAGATGACAGGTCTATACCGGGCATCCGATGGCGGTTTCGCCGATGTCGCATTGCAAAGCGGCGTTGGTCTGGCGTCGAAAGACAAGTTGGGATTCGGCTGCGTTTTTTTTGATGCCGACCTTGATGGACTACTCGATCTCGCAGTCGTAAACGGGCACATCGATGAC
>JAYVCW010000037.1:0-7923 GCA_043749775.1 Acidobacteriaceae bacterium
TTGACATTAGGGCCTCCTCGCCTTGGAGATGTAGGTCTTGTGAGGATTACAACGTTGCGGTATGGTCCAAACCGCAGCCATCCTATGCCCGGCGGCCAATTTGCTGTCATCCGATTACACGCGTCTGATGCGAACCGATGTTCACGGGAAAAATCCCACTGTGCTGGTGGGAGATCCGGCCGCCGGAATTCTGGGGTTTCTCTCCATGCGATGCACAATATATCGTCTTTCCCTGGGCGTTTCACGGCGGCGCCAATTCGATTGGCATATGGCGCGTGAATGCGGACGGCTCCCATCCGACACAGTTAACGGATGGGCATGACAATATTTTCGGCTACGGACCAGCATGCTCAGGCAATCAAAACTGGGTTTACTTCTTTAGAGACCTAGAGCATATTTGGCGTGTTCCTTTGAATGGGATAGGGAATGGATCCAACAGACCTGAACCGATCCCTGCCACCGCTGTTCACGGCTTCCAGGCCGCCCGAGGAATGGGCATTTCACCGGATGGCAAAACGCTGGCCTATCTGGTCGAACTCATAAATCTGGAGACGCAAAACGGAGTTCCAAAGCTTGCCCTACTCCCTCGAAACTCTGAAAGACCCGCGCTTGCTGGATGCCAACCCGCAAATCTCCGCCGGTCCTCAATTCACCCCAGACGGCAAAGCGGTCGCTTACCCCGTTCGCGAGAATGGAGTGGATAACATCTGGATTCAGCCCGTTGATGGCTCTCCTGGGCGCAAGATCACGAAATTCGATTCGGAGCAGATCCTGTCGTTTCACTGGTCGCCGGATGGCAAGAATCTTGGCATCCTGCGCGGCCATACCGACTCCGACGTCGTCCTCCTGCAAGAATCCAAGCCCTAGCTTTTTTAGTCATGCGTTCCTTCATTTTCCTAACTACTCTTGTGTTGGTTTTCGGTTAGGCCCCAACAAGCAAATCTGCAAGAAATTCCATGTGCCGGCCACGTTGATCACTACTGTTGCCCGTCATCCAGCTAATGGGGCCCGCTAATAGTCGTGAAACGCAGGAGTCACGTTACACACGTCGATTCCAGGGTACCGATCGGTAGCCGGTCACTCAGTCTCGCTTAGCTAACCCCTGTAGGGAGTGCAGGGCTCTTTGGCCCCACGCCCTTGTGCCCGGCCTCGTGGAACCGAGTGCGGAATAGACCAATCATGTCAAATCGAATCCTCGATGAGCGCCTCGATGAATTGAGCAGCGGTAATTTTTTGCAACTTGATTCTTTTAGTCAATTGGACTAAAGTTCGCCTGGCTGAAGCGCCGCGCACTTAGTACGAGTGCAAAGGAGGAGAGGATATGTTGACTATAAGATCGAAACGGTTTGTAAGTGTACTATCCGTGATATTGGTGATGGGGACGGTGGTCCCGGCTGCGCTAGCCAAGATGGCAGACACAAAGAGCGTGGAAGCGACCATTACAAAGATGGAGATGGATTCAAGGAAAGCCGACATGGCCGGGCAGAACGCGTCGTGGATGAAGGCGCACAACACCAACGATTACACGATGGGCACTAGTTGGGGAGCATGGGAGGACAATGCCGAGTTGCAGAAGGATGCCGCCGACACGGCAAACAACAAGACTACCAAGCGAGATATCAGCGATATCAAGGTAAGCGTCTACGGGAACAATACGGCGATAGCGAGGTACAAGGAATCCTACGACTTGATGATCAAGGGCGAACATCGCACTCGCACGATCTTGACGACGGACACCTGGGTCAACGAGAAGGGTACGTGGAAGCTCGCGGCGTCGCACAGTTCGCAGGCAAACCAGAAAATCGGCGATTGAGGTTATTTTGCTGGGCCGCTGAGCGATCAGCGGCTTTTTGGTGGGTGGGTATTAGCGTCGCCAGCAACTGCGGCGTTTCTCTTTACAATCTACGTTAAATATTAACCCACAGGCAACCCTCAAACCACGCGACTCAAACATCTTCTGGGCCAAGCCCGAAGACTTTCGGCGTGCAGTGCAACGCGTGTACCACACATCCGAGAACGCGAGTTTCATTGATTTCGCTGGCCGTGCCGGATCGATGATACCGTGAACGCGAGCCGGCAGGATTTCGCCCCGGGGCGTTGCCCCACAATCACAGGATGGCTAGCCGTTGAACGACGCGACTGCCAGGTCCTCGTCATCGAATACGGTGAAGAGATTTAAGACGCCAATGAGTCGGAGCGTCTGGATGACGAACTTAGAAGGATTCACCAGCCGCACGTCTCCACCACGCTGTTTCGCCGCACTGAGCGATTTCACTAACACGCCGATAAAGCTTGAATCAATCATTGGAACTTCATCGCATGTAATGACTAACCGCACATCACCAGAGGCAAAAGCATCGTCAATAGCCTGACGAAAAGTATCGACCCCAGGGCCTAGTCGAACCGGCCCGCGCAGTTGAATAATTTGTATGTCCGAACGCCTGCGTACCGTCATCTCCATCTAAATCCCTCATCTCTGGGCTTGGGTTCACGTTGGAATTGTATCAATTGACAAAATTTGTCCCGTTTTGTTAGAGTTGGCCGCTCTAGTACAACCTTCTAAAAATGAGGCCGCCGTTCCTCCCGGTGCGCTCCTGAACTTGAAATCTGAAGTCTTGCATTTCAAAAATGCCGCGGCCCGGATCTATTGACGCGTCAGCCCGATTCCTGAGCGCAATGCTGAAAGAACGCGAATCTGCGCCAAGGGCCATGCTGCTGGCGCGAGAGGCTGCCGAAAATTCCTCGGGTCGGGCCGCCGCTGTGTACTTGTTAATCCCCCCCGACGACCCCTCCGCATGGAAAGCTAAAGCCATCGCCGGTGAAATTCGCGTTGACGGACCTACTATTCCCGTCGCCTCGGGCTATCTGGGGACGTTGGCGGAACGACGACAGCCGCTCTTATTTTCGGGCAAGGATTTGAGGCGCGAAGATTACCCGCATCTGCATGCGCGGCGCGCCCTGGTCTCCCTGGCGTACGTTCCAATTTTAGCCGGTGCCGATCTTGTCGGAGCATTGGAAGTCGTCTCCTTTGATTCGGTCATCCAGTTGACTGAAGTGCAAATGCTGGACGACCTTGTTGGGCATTGTGCCTCGGGATTTGTCAGCGCAGTCCAGTACGAAGCGGAACGCAATCTCCAACTCGAATCGATCTCCCGGCTCACTCAGCTTTACGATCTGGAAAAGGTCTTCAGCTCTACGCTCGAGATGGAAGAACTGAAGCCACTGATCACCTCAAAGATCCGTGAGGTTCTCGACGCCCAAGCAGTGAATTTGTGGTTCGTCAAAGATCAGGACGAAATATTACTAGTACACCAGGCGGGATACGACCCGACCGCCACGGTGAACTCATCTCAGCGAACGGGTGAAGGCTTTATCGCCGAGGTTTCGAATTCCGGCGAGCCTCTGCTCCTCAACATAAATGAAGGAGGCGCAGAGCCCCTACGGAAGCGCAACCCGTCTGGCGCAGAGGGCGGACCCTTCTCGGTAGTTATTTGTCCGCTAGTTGCACGGGAAAAGCTGGTCGGGGTTATTGAATGCATCAATAAAACCGACGGTACGCCGTACGACGAAGATCACCTGTTCTTGTTGACAGCAATTTCTGAAACCGCTGCCATCGCCTTGAACAATGCAGGTTTGTTGCAAGCTGAGCGCAAGGTAGAAATTCTACAAACCCTGGTGCAAGTGAGTGGAGAGATCACATCCACCCTGAATCTCGATCGAGTCTTGCAAGCCGTCGTTAATACTCCGAGCGCCGTCATACCGTATGAACGGGCGTCGATCGCGCTTGACGAGCGAGGCAGACTGCGTCTGAAGGCCATGTCGGGCATGGAGCAAATAAATTTCGGGGCTCGTGAAGTGGGCCAGTTGGAGGCAATGATTCCCTGCGTCTCAAACATCGATGAGGCGGCTTTTATTGCCCAGCACGGCGATGATCAGGACAGCGGGATTAGCGCTCCGGTGGAGGAGATGAAGGCTCCCTTCGCAAAGTATTTTCACGATACCGGAATGCGTGGTTTCTACGCACTACGTCTCGCTGACGATGAGGGACGGCTGGGCATATTGCTCTTCGAAAGCAGTGATCCCGATTTTTTGAATGAAGCACACCAGGAAATGATCCGCGTCCTGGCCGCGCAAGCGACCGTGGCTGTGCGCAATGCCTCACTTTATAAAGAGGTTCCATTCATCAGCCTGTTAGCGCCGATGATGCAAAAGAAACAAAAATTCCTGGCTTTGGAAAAACGGCGCCGCAGTCTTTTCCTCGTCGGTGCAGCTGCAATCATAATTTTCCTGGCGGTTTTCCCGATTCCCATGCGAGTGGATGGAACCTCCATCGTTGCTTCGGCGCGGTCAATACAGGTCCAACCGGATATTGACGGAGTTGTGCGCAAAATTTTCGTTCGCGAAGGACAGCATGTGCAGCGAGGCGATACGATCGCAGACTTGGAAGATTGGGACTACCGTGCCGCATTGTTGGAAGCGCAGGCAAAATATCAAGCTGCCGTGATGGAGTCTAATCAAGCTCTTTCCGTCAACAACGGGGCGCAAGCTGGTGTGCACAGTGCACAGGCACGCTATTGGGCTTCCGAAGTAGAGCGCGCCGGACAGCGTCTGGAGCACACCCATCTGCGTGCTCTGATCAATGGCTTCATCGCGACTTCACATGTAGAAGATCTTGTCGGCAAGCATCTTACCGCTGGAGAAACGTTGGCTGAAATCGCGGACAGTTCTCAATCCCGCGTCGATGTGGCCATCAACGAGTCAGAAGTTTCGTTATTGCACGCGGGCGACTCAGTTGCCGTCAAAGTTGAGAGTTTTCCGACTCGAACATTTCGAGGTCACGTCGCTCTGGTCAGTCCAAAAAGCGAACCCGACGCAGATAACCGATTTTTTTACGCCCGTGTAGACGTGCCGAATCCCGATGGCCGTTTGCGACCCGGCATGCAGGGTCTAGGTAAAGTTTCGGTTGGATGGCACCCTGTCGGTTATGTGCTTTTTCGAAGCCCATTTCTTTGGCTCTATTCCAAATTCTGGTCATGGTTCGGCTGGTGATATGTGAACCTTCGACGGGAGAAGATCATGACCTTAGAAACCCTGGCAACTCCTCTACTTGCACTCGGTATGATGTTTGTTCAGAGTGGTTGCAGCGATTCGCAGCCCGCAGAAGCTGGACCTCGTGCTGTTTCGAATCCACCTGCTTCAACCTCGACTCGTGGTCTCGATCATTTCTTTGTCGCCACGGGACCGCTTATTGTCGAGCACCAAATCGATGTTGGTGCGCAGAGAGACGGAATCGTCACCGAGGTTCATGCTGAACCCGGCCTCGCGGTCCGCCAAGGTCAGCTTCTCGCCAAATTGGACAACCGCCAATTGACGGCTGACCTTGATGCCGCGCGGGCCCGCACGCGCGGAGCTGCGGACGACCTTAAAAATTGGGAATCGGAAGCTCGGGTTCTCGAAGCGGATGCTGCGCGCGCGAAAAAAATGTGGGAGGCCCAACTTATTACCCAAGAGCAGTACGATCATGCGCGTTACAAAGCTGAATCCGATCAGTGGGATGTAAAAAGGGCGCAGGAAGTCTTGATTAACGCGCAACATGTTGAGCAATCATTAGCACTCGAGCTCGACAAGACTCGCATTTGCGCGCCCTTTCGGGGAATCGTCGCGCGACGCTACGTGAGGACCGGACAACAGGTAAACAAGGGCGACCGCTTGTTTTGGGTGACTGAAATTTCTCCGCTGCGCGTGAAATTCACGCTGCCTGAGCGCTTTGCCGACAAAATTAGCCGCGGACAAATGTTCCAAGTCAGACCGACCGAAGCCCAGGCGGGAAAGTACACCGCCAAGGTCATCCAGATCAGCCCGGTGATCGACCCCGCCAGCGGCACCATCGAGGTGCTAGCACAGCTTTCCGGGCTAACGAAGAACCTGAGACCGGGGATGACCACCGATATCCTCGTCCCCGACCTGCCATGAATCTCGCGGAGGCCCTTGACGTTCTTCCCGAGCTAGCGACGCCCACGAAGAGAACGAAAATCTTTCGAATCGATCCCCTTCTGATTGGTCGAGAGCACATCGAGGAGGGCGCGCCGGTAATTCTCGCGCATATACCCGGATCGACAAACCTCTTTCGCTTGAGTCCGGAACAATGGGCCTTGGCACACTTGTTCGACGGTCAGCGTTCCTATGAGGAGATCGCCGAGTTGTTCGTGGCTCAAACAGCGAGCCCCGCCAGCCCAGAAGATGTTCGTATGTTCGCCGAAATGATGGAGGACAGCAAGTTCTGGTACCAATCTCCCCAAGAAAAAAATGCGGCGCTTATGGAAAAACTGCGCGAACGCCGCAAGAAACAAAAGAAAACCAAGGCCGGCGACATGGCCCACATTGTTGTTGCAAAATGGGATCTTGACGAGTTAATAGACACCGCCCATCGCAAGCTCCAGTTTCTTTTCACCCCTTGGTTTACGGTCGCTACACTCATACTTTTTTCCTTCACTGCCTATGTTTTTGTCGCTCGCTGGTCTCAAATCGGGGTCGATACACTTGAGTACTACACCTTTACTGATAAGTCGGCAGCGGATCTTGGCGAATTTTGGGTCCTGTTTTTCGTCATGGCTTTTTTTCACGAGTCGGCGCATGCCATCACTTGTAAACATTACGGCGGGGGCGTTCACGGGACTGGCTTTCACCTTATTTACCTGGCACCTGCTTTTTTTGTGGATGTGACTGAAGTCTGGGTCTATGCCAATCGCTTCCAGCGGGTCGTGACTTGTCTGGTCGGCATTTGGACGGAGTTGATCATTTGTTCGGTTGCGACTTTCATTTGGTGGGGAACTGCACCGGGCGGCGCTATTCATGACCTTGCTTACAAGGTGGTCTTGATCGCAGGAATCGCCGTTGTGCTAATGAATCTCAATCCATTAGTGAAGCTCGACGGCTACTACGTCATGTCCGAAACTCTCGGAATTGACGGGATCAAAGAGCGGTCCACGGCGCTCACTTTGGGATGGGTGCAGAAAAATATCTTCAGGATGCCAGTAGAGGTCCACTTCGAACGGCCAGTTCTACGATGGTTTTTTGTTCCGTACGCGATCCTCTCTGGTATCTACAGCTACCTGCTGCTTTATGCCGCGGCGAGGCTTATCGGGAATATCTTCAGACATTTCAGTCCAGAATGGGCCTTCCTGCCATCGACGATTGTAGCCTTCCTTATTTTCAAGTCAAGAATTATCAAGCTGGGAAAATTTATGCGAACCGTTTACGCCGAGAAGCGCGATCTCTTGGTCAGGCGCCGAATTTACATCGCAAGCTTTGCCACTGTGCTTTTGGTCTTGCTGGCACTTCCTTTTTTCACGGAGACTGTCCAGGCACGATTCATACTTGAACCCGCGCAGCGCGCCATTATTCGAGCCGAAGTGGCCGGAACTGTTGCGGAAGTAATGGTTCGTGAAGGCCAGACGGTGGCGCGCGACACCCCAATTCTACGGATGCGCAACCTTGATTTAGAGGGGCAGCAAGCTTCGACCGAGGCTGGACTGCAGCGCGCCCGAGCACGCTATTTTGATGCCGAAACACATTATTCAGGAGTGGCTGAAACTCAGCAGGAAGTTCGACAGATGAACGAGAAAAGCAATCTGCTCGCAACAAAACTCAAGCAGCTGGAAGTGCGAAGTCCCATCACTGGCAGCGTCGTCAGTGCTCTACCGGAAAGCTTGCTCGGTTCGCGTCTCGCGGCCGGGACGACCCTGCTCGAAATCGCTGACATTTCGTCACTCCGTGCCCGACTATTCGTTCCAGAAGCCGAGTTACAGGAGGTTCGCCTGGGACAAAGTGTGAGCCTTCGTCCGAACTCCTCGTTCCGTATATTGTCCGGCGTCGTCGGCGACATTGCTCTCTCGTCTTCAGAAATCGAGGCGGGAGTTCTTC
>JAYVCW010000038.1:0-15294 GCA_043749775.1 Acidobacteriaceae bacterium
TCCGCAACGGGCTTGTCGATCGAGAAACCGGCTTGAGCTTTGCGAGCAACGCCAGTGAGCTGGAGCGGGAACTCGGCACCCAATCGAACTCTTAGATCCCCCCAGGACGGGGCGGTATCCATCGCGTCTTTTGGAATAAAAACCGCATAACAATCCGAACCACAATTCGCCGCAAAAACCAATTCGCAAGCGGTTTGATTACGATCATGGCGAGCTAGGTTTCGACGGGCGCTCCCGGCGTATCATTCTTAAATGTCATTTCCGACTTCCTCGTCAGGAGGACCAGCCGCGCACGTCCTTTCTTTCGAAAAGGCCCGCCACATGGTAGAAAAGCACGCGCAGCGCCTCTCGCCGAACGGCTTCGAGACCGTAGACCTGCTACAAGCTCTGGGGCGGACTTTGGGTGAAGAGATCGTTGCCGACCGAGACTTCCCTCCGTTCCCGCGGGCCGCTCGCGATGGCTACGCCGTCCGATCTGAAGACGTTGCCAAAATTCCCTGCGAGCTTGAGGTTGTCGGAGAACTGAAAGCTGGGGATTCGCCGGATGACTTCCACGTAGGCCGCGCGCAAGCCGTTGCCATCATGACCGGCGCACCTCTTCCAAAGGGCGCCGACGCGATCGTGATGGTGGAACACACTCTAGCTCTGACCGAGCCGATACCTCATGCGCAACCGGCTTCGAAAGCGCTGATCGAAATCAGCCGCAGTGTGGCGAGGGGAGAAAATTTCGTCCCTCGCGCGGCGGAAGCCCGCGCAGGCGAAGTGCTTTTAAGCCGGGGATATCGTCTCAATTACGCCGCGATGGCGATTGCCGCGTCGGCAGGCAAAAGTCGGGTGCAGGTCTACAAGCGCCCGCGAATCGCCATCCTTTCCACCGGAGACGAACTGGTTGGCATTGACTCCTTGCCCGGTCCCGAGCAGATTCGAAATTCAAATTCCTATTCCCTGGCCGCCCAGGTTCTCAAAGCCGGAGGAGAACCGGTTCAGTTGGCCGTAGCTCCCGATGAGCCACTCCGCCTGCGCTCGCTTATAGAAGAAGGACTGACCGCGGATCTTCTGCTTCTAACCGGCGGAGTCTCGATGGGAAAGTACGATCTGGTGGAGAAGGTTCTGACGGATCTCCAAGCCGAGTTCTATTTCACTGGCGCCAAAATTCAGCCCGGCAAGCCCATCGTCTTCGGCTCTGTTCCTTATGGGGAGACTCAACATGGGGTGACTCAAGGCGGAGCGGGCACTCCCGCCGGCTTGCCCGCACAAAGTTCAGCATCCGCGAACGCAACGGGGTCCGCGTCCGCAAGGAAATATTTTTTTGGCCTTCCGGGCAATCCTGTCTCAACCATGGTGACCTTCGAACTATTCGCCAAGCCAGTGCTGGAAGCCTTGTCAGGAGCCACGCCCATCCCGCTAATCTTTCCGAGCGCGCGGCTGAAATCTGCAATCAGAACGAAAACAGGCCTGAAAAGATTTCTCCCCGGCGTCCTCACCGGCGAATTTGAACACGCCGAAGTTGAACTCGCCAGGTGGCAAGGCTCAGGAGATATCTCCGCCGTCGCTCGAGCAAACTGCTACATCGTCATCCCACCCGACTTAGAACGAATTGAGGCTGGAGAATACGTCTCGCTGCTGATGTCATAGGCAAAACATCCGCCCTCGCCGAAGTGCGATACCCTGTAGCTGATGCCGAAGAAAGCTTCTCGTCTCTCCCATTACGATGTCGAAGGCAAGGCGCGCATGGTAGATGTGTCGGCTAAGGGCCGCACGATTCGAGAAGCCGAGGCGAGCGCCTTTGTTCTGATGTCGAAGGATGTTTTGCGCGCTCTACCCGAAAATCCCAAGGGAGACCCGCTGGAAACGGCTCGCATTGCGGGAATTATGGCGGCGAAACGAACGGCGGATCTCATCCCGATGTGCCATCCCTTGCCGCTGTCGCACATTGCTGTGACCTTGCGCGTGTGCGAAAATGGCGTTTCTATTGCCACAAAAGTAAAGACCACGAGCGAGACGGGGGTCGAGATGGAAGCCCTGGTAGCGGCCAGCGTCGCCGCCCTAACGGTGTATGACATGTGCAAGGCGCTCGACAAAGGCATCGAGATTCGCGAAGTCGTGTTGCAGCGCAAGTCGGGTGGAAAGAGCGGAGACTATCGGCGAAACGCGAAGACAGGAAAATAAGTTTCCTAATTTATGGCGAGCAACGTCAAAATTCTGCTGGTGGATGACAATCCCATGGTGCTGGGCTTGCTGCAACAGGCGCTCGCTCCCATGGGTGATGTGGCGATCGCCAGTGACGGCGCAGACGCCCTGCTCAAAGCGGTCGATGACCTGCCCGACGTTCTCATCAGCGACTACCGTATGCCTGGGATGGATGGCCGCCAGCTTCTTGAAAAGCTCAAGAGCCGTCCAGCAACTTCGGGGATAACCGTCATTCTGATGGCAAGCAAAGCGGACATCAGCGAACGCCTGTCGATGGCCGATCCGATTGAAGACTACATCGAGAAGCCATTCTTCCTGAAAGACGCGACCCACAAGATCAAGCGCGTGGTCGACCGCATCGCCCTTGAAAAACTGAGCAAAGCTGCCTCGTCCGATGGAGTTTTGCGTGGAAATCTAACGCAGATGAACGTGATTGATCTGGTGCAGTCGCTCGAGATGGGCCGTAAGAGTTGCCTTCTTACCATGACGAAGGGCGACGAAAAGTGCGAAATCTATTTTAATCAGGGCCAGGCGAAGCATGCGGCCTACGGTTCGGTTTCCGGTGATGAAGCGGTGTTCAAAGTGCTGCGCTGGACGGAAGGAAACTTTCAGATCAATTTCAACGGCAAGTCGGCGCTTGAAACTACGACCCTGAATACCCAAGGCCTTCTCATGGAAGGATTACGACTTCTCGACGAAGCGCAGCGCGATGCCGCTGCCGAAGGTGAAGATGTCCTCCTCGATACCTGATATTGAGCCGAAGATGCCGCCCATCTTCAAAGCGGGAAAACATTCGGCGGCGGTGCTCACGGTTAGCGACTCGTGCTCGCGCGGCGAAAAAGAAGACCTCTCAGGCCCCGCCGTGGTCCAGACGCTCGAACTGCACAGTTTTCGAATTGTAGGCACCAGCGTGATTGCGGATGACAGGACGGCGATTGGGTCCAAATTGATTGAGCTCTGCGGATCGGCCGAACTTGTGATTACGACCGGAGGAACGGGAATCGCGCCGCGCGACGTGACGCCCGAAGCTACCATCGCCGTTTGCGATCGCTTGGTTGAGGGGATCGCGGAGCAAATGCGTTTGGCGGGGCGCTCTAAGACTCGCTTCGCAGCGTTGAGCCGCGGGGTGTGCGGAGTGCGAGGCACCAGCCTCGTCCTAAACCTGCCTGGCAGTCCATCGGGCGCGGTCGAGTCGCTCGACGCGGTCATCGAAATTCTGCCGCATGCGCTTGAATTGATTGCCGGCCACACGCAACACAAGCATTGAGCGACCCGTACGCCGTAGAATTCGAGCGATTTTCCCCTTCGCGCTAAACTGTCAGCTTGAGCAAGCTTAAACATTTTATTCACGCCTACGGCGAGTGGATCAAGCATATTCTCGCGCCCCTAGGCCCGTGGGGGATGCTCGCCTTCGCCGCGGTAGATGGCTCGTTCATGGGTCTTCCACTGGATGCGATTTTCGTGGGCTACATCTACAACGACCGCGCACGCTTTCTGTTGTATGTGCTGCTGGCTTCGGCGGGTTCGGCTCTCGGAAGCATCGTTCTTTACATCGTTGGCTACACCGGAGGCGAAGTTCTTTTACGCAAGCGCCTCTCTCCGCAACGCTTCGAAAAAATTCATGCTTCGTTCGAGCGCCATGAATTCTGGGCGTTGATGTTTCCCGCCATGCTGCCGCCGCCCGCGCCATTCAAAATCGTCGTGCTCGCAGCAGCGGCCTTCGAAATGAATTTCTGGCATTTTCTTCTGGCAATCTTCGCGGGACGCTTCGTCCGATTTCTTATTGAAGCCATCCTGACCGTCTATTTCGGCCCCGGAATCATCATCGTAGCCGGAAACATGTTTAAACATCATCTCTGGTGGATCTTGGCGGTTGTGGGAATCCTGCTTCTGATTTGGCTCGACCAGCGTCGCAAGAAGCGCAGCCGGTCAGTGGCGGCAGCCGTAACGACAACTGGAGTTGAGTAGGAGAGGTTTGCAGAGAGGCAGGCTTAAGAGGCAGGCAGACCATTTGTCGCAGGAAATTTGGAACTGGAAGGCTGGGAACGGGCGAACTCGCCCGTCACTCACTCTCCTCGAAGATGCGCCGGTTAACGAACTATTGCAGCACGCTGCGGCGCTGGTTCGGGTGGCGCCAAGGATGCAACGAGCGCCGGAATTCCGAAGAACACGGCGGTGAACAGCATGTCGCCGGCCAGCCCGCGCTGGAAGAAAGGCAATCCCGCGGCATAGCAGGTCATCAGGCCCGCCATCGTCTTCGGGTACATATTCCAGCAAGCCCAAACGGCAAAGTTGCTGAGTACGAAGAACGAAACCGAACTCGCCAGCGCCGCCCCGGCAATTCGAAGCCAATGGCGATTCTCGCTTAGCGTGGTGCCTAGCCACAAAATCGCGGCGTACCAGGCAAAGGTTACGAAGTGATCCCATGAAAACTGGTAAGCGTAAACGAGCTTCGTCAGGACGACGTCCGAGACAGCGAGAAGAGCGAAGGGAACCCAGAGCTGGCGCCGCGATCCGCGCGCGCCAAAGTAAAGCAGTGCCGCCGCCACTGGCGTGAGGTTCCATGGGTGAGGCATAAAAGGCATTCGCGCGAGAATGGCGAAAACTACAAATAAATAAGCCAGCATCATTCGCTCCTAAAAGGTTCACTTCTCAAAATAGTCCATCTAGTAGTCAATATAGATTGTTGCGCGAGCGCCGGACGGCGTCAAGGACTCCTCACGGCAATCATTTGGCCGCAGACGCACCACGGGTCGCAGCCAGTGGAGGGACGATCAACGACAGCGCATCGGGAACCATCATCATTCGCGCCGGCAAGCGGCCGACCAGTTCACCGTCGGCCTCAACATAGACGCGGTCGCGAAGGATGTTCTCGGCATCGGATGCTTCTTTGTCTTCGGCATTATTGGCATCATTTTTTCCCGGTAAGCGGCATTCGATCTCGGAGCAATTCACCAGATCGATACCATCGATATTCCATTGGCGTCCGAGCAGCGCTCCCGCGACATAGCGCAGATAAGCCTGGCGGCTATCGGTCCTGCACATAACAGTGCGGAGGTCCTCGCAATCGAGGGACGCGCCCGGAACAAGTTCTCGCAGCATATTTCCGAAAAACCGAATTCTGACCGCCAGCAATTCGGTCAGTAGAGCCTGGTGCCGAGCCCCATCGTGATTCTTATACTCCACCTCAAAACGCCGCATGCGATGCGTTGCCCAGAGATGCCAGGCCTTGAGGTAGTACCCAGCCATTCCACCCTTGCTTTTCAATTCGGCGGTCAGCTTATAGAAAAGATGAGCGTCGACTCCAATGCCAGCCGCCACGGTGAAATAACGGGCGCTGCGGTTGCCATTGAAGTCTTCGTACTCTACGCGCCCAAGCGGCACCCGGCGTTTACTTCCCTCGATCGCTGCTTTTGCCGCCTGGTGGGGGCGCAGGGGAACTCCAAGATCATGCGCCAGAGCGTTTGCGGTGCCAAACGGAAGCAGCGCGAGCGACACTGGGGTGCCCGCCAATCCTTGAATGACGTCGTGGATCGTGCCATCTCCACCACAGGCAAAGACGGTGTCGCTGCCGGCTGCGACGGCCATCCCGGCCTTGTCGGTCGCCTCCTGGCTGGAGCGGCAAACCGTGAGTTCAGTTTGCACTCCGGCACTTTGAATGACCCCGATGGCGTGTTTCAACTCTGCGTCGCGGCTGCGGCGACCGGAATTTGGATTAAAAAGAATTGTAGCTTTGCGCATTCCCTGGCTGGCTCTTGTTCGAGTTTAGCCTACCGGTGCGGTGCTGTTGTTTGTACGACAGCTAAGCATAATTATCGCGAGGCTTGTTGAGGGAAATCCGCCGCGCACTCGTTCTACATCGCTCGACTCCGCTTTACTACCCGCTATAATGTACCCGCTATGGTGTCTCAAGATCTTCTCGACATGCTCGTCTGCCCGCTTTGCAAGAAACCAGTAGCCCTGACTGAAGGTAATAAGGGGCTGAAATGCGGCGCCTGCCGCCGTGTTTACCCGATTCAGGACGACATCCCGATCATGCTCATTGATTCCGCCACAATTGATCCTGCTTGAGAGCGCGACCGACAAACTTCGTCGCTTCCGCGTTGCGCCAACGACATTAAGTGTCAATCCCAAACCGCCTGACCGATCTTGGCTAGTTTGTTTTATTCCTACCAGCCACTCACAACCTTTTGCATCCTCCTGTGTTCTAAGCAGCTTGGACGGCGGTAATGCCGAAACGGGTAACGTACCAAAGTTACGGCACATCGATTGCTGTAACGTAATTGCCTGCCGATGAATCTAAACATCAGGTGGGCAATAGGCAGGCAATGGAGGCGCAAGTGGGGATGGCGATGAAAGAGCGATTTACGGTGACCGAGCTTTGCGCCTTGAGAAATGACTTGATCGAGGGCGGGATGATAGATTCGCGGGAAGCGGCGGAACTGCTTCAGGTCTTCCTTGCGGGCCGCGGCTACGGCGTTTCTCCAGAAGCCGCAATTGACGCGGCAGGCAGAGTTGAAATTTCAGGTTGTTCCCTCCCGGTATTGGAGCGTGAACTCGAGGGTCTGGCTTGGGTAATGTAGGTATCGCGAGAAGTGGAACGAGGTTTTAGCAGACTCGTCAGACTGGATTTATTCTTAGGCGCCGGGCTAAATGCCCGGCGTTTTCTTTTACTTCTGCTGTCAGGTTTCTTTAGAGGCCGCTCCTTCTGGCCAAAGTTCGCTGGGGCAGACACTCACCGAATACCCAGCGTGACGGCGGCGCTGGAACTTCTACCCCATCCAGCATCATCTCAAGCGATGGACTATTCTTGTGTCCATGATTTCAGTTTCCAAAAGGACTCCGTTATCAGCTGGCGCAGCCCTCATCTTCATCTCCAGTTTGCTGATCTCTTGCCAGCCTTCTGCCAACTCGAACGGCCCGGCGCCGTCTCAAAGCGCGGAGCGGAGAGAGGAATCTCGGGATCATGAGCGAGACCAGCAAGCTCAGATGGGCGCACCTGAGCCGGGAGGGCAGCGGTATCAAGATGGGGAGAACGAACACGGAAGCGGAAGCGAGCGCCACCGAAGTCGTCGACACCATCGCGGCCGCGGGAGGGATCGCGAACCGGAACCGGATCAAGAACAAAGCTCGAACCATACTCGCGGAGGGTACCCGGATCAGGGACGAGGACCGGAGCAAGCACCTACATCATTAGAGCCCTCGTCCTCCATGGCGGGCGGATCGCGTGACTTGAGCCGCGACGAAGCGGCTGGAGGGCACATTCTCCGTAAGCACGTTGGGCAATCGGACGACGAGCTGCGTCAGCGCATGCAGCGCGAGAGTCGCATTACTGGAGCGTCGACTTACACCGATCGTCCCACGGCGGAGCGAGCCGTCGGAGCGGCGATTGCACACGCGCATGACAAAATTGACCGCTGGCTCAGCGGCGGGAGCCATCAGAACCTGGTGCTCGACTATGACAGCCCGACTCCAGTCGGACGCACCATCAACCGCGGCGAGAGCGAGGCGCATCCGTGCGGGCACGCCGTAGTCGTACTAAAATACTCGGGAGTAAACAATTACTACGTCCTAACCTCGTATCCGGAGTGCCGCCAATGAACTCCAACCCGAAGCCGGATATTACCGCCGCAAATTTTTCAGCCCTGCATACGTTTCTGCGCGGATATTTTCACGAAGATGTTGAAGACGAATACGGCACTGCGCCGGAAGCCGCCGATCAATTCTGCGATGATGCCGAGAGCGACGAACGCATTCCAGTAGCGCGCGAATGGCAGCAACTCTGCGAGCTGACCCGGTCGCAACCGGTCGCGCTGAACGCGGCATTGAAGAAATTAGGCAGCGCTATTCGCCTGAGCGAAGAGGAGATTCCGAAAGTCAGTGCGGTTTTCGCGCGATGCCTTATGACAAGGGCAGCGCGTAGGGTAGCTAACGAATAAGCCGTTTTCGTTGTAGAAGAGGGCTCGCCGGGTCTCTGCCAACTGAGGTCTCTGCCCTCTAAGGCTAGCGCCTTACGGTTCCCGTCCAACTCCTAAAGCATCTGCCACGCGGTTGATGTAGTTAAACCAAGACGCGATCAGCGTAATCTGCAGAATTGCCTGATCGTCAAACCCCGCCGCTCGCAGTTTCGCATGGTCGCTCTTCCCGATTTTTGTAGCATCGTTCGTAAGCTGCACAACGTACTCCACCATGAGGCGCTCCTGCGGAGTGATTGGAGCGGTCATGTAGTCGCGCTCGAGCGCTTCGACCAATTCTTTATCTAAAGTGACGCGACGCAGAAACTCTGCGTGAGATTCGATTCAATACACGCAGCGATTGGTCACCGACACCATGGTGGCAATCATCTCGTGCTGCCGCCGCGTAAGCGGCAGGTCGGGAGACATCAGCGCCCCAAAGGTTGAAAAGGCATGATGCAGCGCCTGCGGAATCAAGGAGTGCGAGGCCACGATCTGCGAGCCGCCGCCTTCGGAGGGATGGATCGGCGTCGCGTATTCTTGCGGGTAAAGTGCCCTTTGGCCCTGCACGGCATCTAGTAGCTCTTGGCTTGCCTCAGTCAGCGGAATCGTCTTAATCCAGGTCATGGCTCTGTTGTAGTCCTCAGTGAGTTCTCGTGATTTTTATCGCAGGATGTCGTGGCCCGCGATCCTATTCCCAAACGCGGGTCGTTGCCGATAGCCGATAGCAGGAAAATATAATCGCCCACGGACGGTCGGCGCATTGTACTGATAGCATTACTGTGTCGCGTTAAAGATTAAATTTTATCGCAGTCTTCTGTTGTGGAGGGCTTGAATGCCGCAAGATACGCTCACGGTCACCGATAACCGCACCGGGCAGAGCTATACGCTCCCCGTGGAGAACGGGACGATTCGCGCAATGGATTTGCGCAAGATCAAGACGGGCGCCGACGATTTCGGCCTGATGACCTACGATCCCGCCTTCATGAATACCGCATCGTGCAAGAGTGCCATCACCTACATCGATGGCGATAAGGGAATTCTGCGCTACCGCGGATATCCCATTGAAGTGCTGGCGGAAAACTGCACCTATCTCGAAGTCGCCTACCTGCTTTTATTCGGAGAACTGCCGAACGAGGCCGAACTCAAAGACTGGGTGCACGACATCACGCACCACACCATGCTGCACGAGACGACTAAGAAATTCATGGAAGGTTTTCGCGATAACGCGCACCCGATGGCGATGCTCGTGAGCACGGTAGCGGCCCTCTCCGCCGTCTATCCGGATGCAAAGAACATTCATGATCCTGAGACGCGCTTGCTTCAAATCAAGCGCCTGCTCGGCAAAGTGCCATCGATTGCGGCGTTCTCGTACCGTCATCTCGTCGGCTTTCCTTACATTTATCCCGATAACGACCTGACCTACACCGAAAATTTCATGAACATGTTGTGGAAGATGGTCGAGCCGAAATATCTCGCGAACCCGGTTTTGGCTCGCGCCCTCGATATTCTTTTTATTCTTCACGCTGATCACGAACAGAATTGCAGCACCAACGCCATGCGCGCCGTGGGAAGCGCGCAGGCTGATCCTTATCTCGCGACCGCCGCCGCCGCCGCCGCGCTCTCAGGCCCTTTGCACGGCGGAGCGAACGAAGAAGTTTTGCGCATGCTCGACGAAATCGGGTTGAAAGAAAACATCCCCGACTACATCAAGAAGATCAAGGCCGGCAAAGGAAAGTTGATGGGCTTCGGACATCGCGTCTATAAAAATTTCGACCCGCGCGCCACCATCATCAAGCGCGCCGCGGAGAGCGTATTCGAAGTCACCGGACCGAACGACAAGCTCGACATCGCCCTTGAACTCGAACGCATCGCGCTCGAAGACGAATATTTTATCCAGCGCAAACTCTACCCGAACGTCGATTTCTACTCCGGCATCATCTATCAGGCGATGGGATTCAAACCAGAAATGTTCACTGTCCTCTTCGCCATTCCCCGCACGATCGGCTGGCTGGCGCAGTGGCAGGAAATGCTGACCGACCCCGAGCAGAAGATTGCAAGGCCACGGCAAATATGGATTGGGAATGACACACGTGAGTTTGTACCGATGGACAAGCGCGGCAAGTAAGAACCAGCGACGCCAAACCCTTACGCGCGGAACGGGCGGCTCAGCCCCCCGCAATCGCCCCAATAATAATCAGCGGTTCCTTGCCTGACGCGACCGCCTCCGGAAGTGGCGCATCCGGCGGATCGTGGGACAAGTCTTCTTCGCACGCAAAAAAGCGCAGGAACGCCCTGCGCTCTAGCGTGCCGTGGTCGCGAATCGTCCCGCACAGCATTGGATAACGCGCCTCGAGCGCATCAAGCACCGAACGCTGAGTGACTGCGCCCGTTACTTCGACGGAGATCTCGCTGCCCACCTTAGCGAGGTTTCGCAGATGGAAGGGAAGAATGACGCGGACCATTTTTTCCTCGACCTGTCCGTTATTCGACCGGTTCTTTACTCGACCTGCTCTTTTAACCGCCCTGCTTCTTTAATCGCCCTACTTCAGGGTCTGCACTTCCACCGACAACACCGCTGGAAGATCTCTTACGATCGGCGCCCAGCTATCTCCCGCATCGGGCGAAGCGTATACCTGTCCGCCGGTCGTGCCGAAATAGATTCCACACTTATCCATGGAGTCGACCGCCATGGCATCGCGCAGAACATTCACGTAGCAATCTTTCTGCGGCAGGCCTTTGGTTAGCGCCTCCCATTCGTTGCCGCCGCTTTTGCTGCGAAAGACGCGCAACTTGCCTTCGTGCACATAGTGCTCGGAGTCGCTCTTGATCGGGATTACGTAGATCGTCTCCGGCTCATGCGCGTGCACGTCGATGACGAAGCCGAAATCGGTCGGCAGGTTGCCGCTGATCTTTTGCCAGGAGTCGCCCGCGTCGTCGCTGCGCATTACATCCCAGTGTTTTTGCATGAAGAGCACGCTCGGGCGCGCCGGATTCATTGCCACGTGGTGAACGCAATGCCCAACTTCAGCCGTCGGATTTGGAATGTACTTCGAGTAAAGTCCTTTATTAATCGGCTTCCAATTTTTGCCGCCGTCGTCGGTGCGAAATGCTCCCGCCGCCGAGATCGCGATGTAAATTCGCTGCGGATCGCTTGGGTCGAGAATGATTGTATGCAGGCACATCCCACCCGCTCCAGGCTGCCACTGCGGCCCCGTCCCATGCTTTCGCAATCCGGATAGTTCAGTCCAGTTTTGCGCCCCATCGGTGGATTTGAATAGCGCCGCGTCTTCGATGCCCGCGTAAACCGTGTCGGGGTCGGTCAGCGAAGGCTCAAGATGCCACACCCGCTTGAATTCCCACGGATGCGGTTTGCCGTCGTACCACTGATGTGTTCCAGGAACGCCATCGTAGACGAATTTGTTGCCGACCGGTTCCCATGTTTTCCCGCCGTCGTTCGAGCGCTGAAGCAACTGGCCGAACCACCCACTGGTTTGCGATGCATACAAACGATTCGGATCAACCGGCGATCCCTTGACGTGATAAAGCTCCCAGCCCGCAAAGTGCGGGCCGCTGACATCCCATTTGTCGCGTTTGCCGTCTGAAGTCAAAACGAAAGCGCCTTTGCGCGTCCCCACCAGAACTCGAACCTGGCTCATCCCTTCTCCTTTCGTGTTGCAGCTTGTCGTGTTGTAGCGCTTTTAAGCCTAAGGCACGTCGCCAACTTACTCGCCGCGATAGGCCTGCTTCAGTCCCTCAATGTCGATTTTGATCATCTTCAACATCGCCATGAAAACACGCTGCGATTTTACAGGGTCTTTATCCTGCATCAACTCCATTAGCATCTTTGGGACGATCTGCCAGGTGATGCCGAATTTGTCGGTCAGCCAGCCGCATTGCACCGTCTTTCCGCCAGCCGAGAGCTTGTCCCACAGTTCGTCAACTTCTTTCTGGTCTTCGCAATTTACAGAAAAAGAGATGGCGGGAGAAAACTTGTAATTCGGCCCGCCATTCAACGCCGTGAACTTCTGCCCCTGCAACTGAAAGGAGACGGTCATCACCGATCCTTTCGGACCCGGCCCCGCATCTCCGTACCGCGATATGCCATCGATCTTTCGCTGGTTCTCGCGACAGAAATTCCAATGCACAACCGGTCTGGCCCACGCCGCGCCTCCCCGCACAAGTTTGTTAGCCCTCAGGCGGCGCTCTCAGTCGCCATCTCCTTCGCGCAGTTGACCATCCACGGAATTCCGAAACGATCTTCAAGCATGCCAAATCCTTTTGCCCAAAATGTTTCGCCGAACGGCATCTGCACGGTGCCGCGGTCGGCTAGTTCATCGAAAATCCGTTTCGCTTCAGCCGGATCGCTGAATTCGAGATTGATGGAAAAGCCCTGCGTCTTATGCTGCCTCTCTGGAGGCGCGTCGCTAGCCATCAAAAGCCGGCCACCCACTTCCATGCGGGCGTGAATAATCTTCTTGCGCCACTCCGCAGAAACTGACTTCTCCGCGGGAGTGCCTTCGTGCGGCATCATTGCCAGAATTTTGCCACCGAGCAACTTCTCATAGAATTTGAAAGCTTCCTCGCATTGACCGTTGAAAATAGAGATACGGATTGACTTGCATTGCTATACCTCGCTTTGAATTGACGTTTGAACTTCGATGAAGGTAAGCTAGCAAATTTTACTTGCATAATGCAAGTGATAATTTATAATTTGACAAAATGTCGAAGACGTCGGGCAAGAAGTCCGGTCCAGCGCGCCGATCGGGATGTCCGTTGAACGCCTCAGTCGAGATGCTGGGGGATCGTTGGTCTTTGCTTATCATCCGCGACATGATGCTACGCGGTTTTCGGTCCTACAAAGAATTCATGAAATGCTATGAGGGGATCGCAACCAACATCCTCGCCGATCGATTGCGCAGGCTGATCGATTACGGGATTATTGAGGCCGAGCCTGATCCGCGGGATGGACGAAAAGTAAATTACGTTTTGACGGGTAAAGGGATGGATCTCGCACCTGTCCTGACCGAGATGGTTCTATGGGCGGCCGCGCACGAGGAAACCGGAAATGAGCAACTTGTTGAGTTAATGCGCAAGGATAAAGTGAAGTTTATGGCAGGCATTCGCGCGCGCTGGGAGCGCACGCGGGCTGCGTCCGGCAAGTAGCGCCCAGCCCCTACCGAAACACCAACGTACACTCCCCTTCGGTAATATGCGGTAATCGTCGGTAACCATCGGACTAACACGACCCGGCCTTACAATTACCTTACTCCGCGAAGCAATTTGCGGGGGGTTCGCCTCGGAATCTCCCGGCGAAGATCAGACCTGTTCGGCGCGGCGCGGAATTCGCGGCCAAGCCCCGGGGAAAAGGCTGGAGTCCGCATACATTATGGCGTTTGGTTTTGGCTTCAACAAACAGAAGGTTCTCAGCGCTGCAGAGAAGTTCGTTCAGCAGGGAAAGCTGCAGAACGCCATCATTGAATACGAGAAGGTCCTGAAGCACGATGCCAAGGATCTCACGGTCAATAACACTATCGGCGACCTTTATTCGCGCCTCGGCGACAGCGCCAAGGCGATCGAATGCTTCAAGACCGTGGGCGACGCGTATGCGGCGCAGGGCTTCACGGTTAAGGGCATCGCTATGTACAAAAAAATCACCAAGCTGCAGCCGAGTGTCGACTCCTCGCTGAAGCTGGCGGAGCTCTACACGCAGCAGGGCCTATTCAACGATGCCCGCGCACAATATCTGCAGGTCGCCGAAGATTTCATGAAGGCTGGCGACCATGACCAGGCGGTCCGGCTCTTTCAAAAAGTGCTTGAGATGGATCCGGAAAATGTTCCGATGCGAGTGAAGCTCGCGGAAGTTTACGTAAAGCTCCACAAGAAGAAAGAGGCATGGGAAATATTCAGCGCGGCGGCCGAGGCGCTGCGCGCCCGGGGATCTCTGGCCGGGTCGGAAGAAATTCTGAAGCGAATGTTGGTACTCGATCCGGGCAACAGCTACGTGCTGCTGTTGCGAGGTAAAGCCGCTCTTGAAGCCGACGACGCGAAGAGCGCGATCACTTATTTAGAAAAGGCGGCAGATATTGATTCGCATCCGGAAGGGCTGCGTGATCTGCTGAAGGCGTATGCGCGTATCGGCAGCATTGCTAAAGCGACTCCGGTTGCTGAAAAACTATTGACGGTTCATAACGATCCCGAAGGGCTGTTTCTGCTGGGGGAAGCCAGTTCTCGTCTGGGCCACTATCTCGAGGCGCTTGAAATTTACTCGCATCATGCCGACCGGCTTCTGGCGGCGGATTCCAGCAAGTTGCTGCAGACCCTCCACAGCATCATTACGCACGTGCGCGACGACTCAGCCGCGCTCGACTCGCTCCTCATGCTGCTGAATAAAGCGGGCGAGACCACCCACGTGAATGAGGTCACAGAATTACTGGCGCATTCCTGCGTAAAGAGTGGGAATCTTCAGCGCGCTCGCGACTTGTACCAAATGTTGACCGCCGCCGAGCCGCAGAATCAGGTCCACTTGCAGAATTATCAGCAAGTCATGGATTTGATGGATTCGGCGAACACGGTTGCGGGCATTTCTCCTGAAGAAGGCACGATGATTATCGAGGAGCTCGAAGCCACCTCGCCAGCCATCGAGCAGTCTTTTCCCGATGACGTAGCCATCGCGGTGCGATCCGCAGTCACGGATGCCGACTTGTTTCTCTCTTATAATCTGCCGGAAAAGGCGATTGTGCCCTTGCTGCAAGTTCTGCCGCAGGCCCCGCATGATGCGCGGTTGAACCAGCGCCTGGCGGCGCTCCATACCCGATTCAAGCGATTCACTGAAGCCGCGGTGTGCTGCCGCACGCTCGAGAGCGTGTATAGCGATGCCGGGTTTCCCGATGAAGCGGTCCGCTATGGGGAGCTAGCATCGCGCTACGAGCAGACTTCTGAGTTGGCAGCCTCGAAGACACGCGTGGCAAAGGCTGCTTCCGCAATAGAAAATCCTTTGGCATCGCGCGCAGCTGCCGCTGGCAGCGCCGCTCCCTGGCCGGTCGCATCGGCCGCGCCGATAGTCGAGGAGTTCGCGATTCAAGAGTTGTCCGTCGAAGCTCCCGCTGAAGCGCACGACCTCTCCGCTGGATTTGCCGGCCTCAAAACG
>JAYVCW010000039.1:0-48989 GCA_043749775.1 Acidobacteriaceae bacterium
GGGGCGAAAAACAATGATGAAACTGTCTCTGGCAGCGGTATTAATCCTCGGAATGAGCGCCATTTCTCCGGCGCAACAAACCACCTATTACAAGGGTAAGAAAACGGCCCCCAGACCGGCTAAAAGTGCAGCCACGGTTCCAGTAGGCAAGGCGGTGGGAGGATCAACCGCGGCTGGGAACAATGCCAAAGATTTACAACTTGCCGAGCGCCAGAGTGCCAAGGGCATCAAGCCGGACGTTGCGGCAAAGAAAAAGCCGCCGGTGAAAACGGCGCAGTTAAAGGACAAGCCCGCGCCTCCGATGAATTTCAACGGCAGCACGCCGAAATCGAACGGTGGCTTGAACCGCACCGCCAAGGATCCTTACAAGGGTCGGCTGAAACAGAAAAACAGCAGCAACAACAGCCACTAGGCGCCGAGCTTCATGTTTCGAACCTCATGCTTCGAGAGTTACCGAGCATCTCAGTGCGGCGCCGGCGACCGGTCTGGTGCGGGAACGGATTGCGGCAGGGCCTGCATCTTGGGCTCTTTTATCGAGTACTTGAATAAGCAATAGAGAGCCCGGAATCCGTCCTTCCAGCCGATTTTCTTGCCTTCTTCGTACGTGCGCCCCCAATAACTGATTCCCACTTCGTAGATTCGCAAGTGGCGCCTTGCCACCTTGACCGTAATCTCGGGTTCGAAACCAAAGCGATTCTCTTCGATCGGAATCGATTGAATGATCTCCCGCCGAAACACCTTGTAACAGGTTTCCATGTCTGAGAGATTGACGTTGGTGAGGCAGTTGGAGAGCAACGTCAGCAGCCGGTTGCCAACGGAGTGCCAGAAATAAAGCACGCGATGTGGTCCCCCGCCGAGGAAACGAGAGCCGAACACCACGTCGGCCTTTCCCTGAATCAGGGGCTCGAGCATTACCGGATACTCCGCCGGGTCGTATTCCAGATCGGCATCCTGAATAATCACGAAGTCACCCGTCGCTTCCTGAATGCCGCGTCGCAGAGCTGCTCCTTTGCCCATGTTGTGCGGCTGGAATGCGACGCAAATTTGCGGATGTTGAGCCTGCAGCTCCGCAAGAATTTCGCGCGAACCGTCCTGTGACCCGTCATCGACGCAAATCAATTCGATATCTATCGGAACAGATAGTACCTTTCCCACCACATCCCGAAGAGTGGCGCGCTCGTTATACACCGGCATGACGACCGAAAGCTTCATTGAAATGGACAAGAAGTTAAATAGTTAAATGACTTATTAATTGTAAACCGCACTCCCACCGGAATCGCATTGCCCGGCGGCTAACTGTCCCGGTGCACCGACTCAGGCGAAAAAGCGGGCAGGCAAATGGCAACATATTCGGCTCCTCCATCGAAAGGTGTGGAATAGCGAACCCACTCTCCGCGATGGGCGATCACGGCTTGCCCCGCGTGCACATCCAAGTCTCCAGATTTGTGGTGCACCCGCAAAGTTCCGCGCAGCACTAGAGTGTATTCGTCGAATTCAGGCGTCTGCCCCGGTTCTTCCCATCCTTCCGGGCTTTGCATGCGGGCGACGCTTGCGTCCTCTGTCGAAGTGTTTACTCTTCCAACAAACTCGTCGATCACCTTAGGCTTGTTTCCCGCGGGGGCAATGCGCGTTGGTTTCGGGATCAGTGTGGGCATGGTGAAGCATGGTACCAATCCATGCCCTCAGGCACAAACTTTGGCTGAACGAAATTCTATGCGGTGGCCATATGATCGAATACCCAGCGTTCGAGCTCGTGCTCCAAGACGCGGACGATATACTTTCTCTCTGTCGCGTCCGCTGTTGATGGATACGAGAAATTTCTATGAAAACAGTCAGCGCTGCCGAAATGCGCGAAATCGACCGTCTCACTTCGGAGCGCTTCAACGTGCCTTCCATTACCTTGATGGAAAACGCTGGGGCGGCTGTCGCCCGCTTTGTGCTGTCCGATCATCCTGCGGTGAAGCGCATTGGCGTCGTTTGCGGCAAAGGGAATAACGGCGGAGATGGATTTGTCGCTGCCCGCAAGCTGATCGAAGCGGGCCATCAGGTTCGTGTGTTGTTGCTGAGCGATCCCGGAGAGTTGCGCGGCGACGCTGCGATCGTCTTTCAGCGTTTAGTCGACCGAATCAAGTCGCTGAAGCACGTGCGACCTGTACCGTTCATCGCCCGTCAGCCGGACGATCTCAAGGCGTCCGAACCGGCTGAGGTGTTTGCGGCCGATCTCATTGTTGACGCTGTTCTCGGGACCGGATTTCGCCCGCCCCTCAATCCGCTATATGCTGCCGCTATACAGCGAATAAACGAGTCATCGAAGACGGTTGTTGCCGTCGACATCCCTTCGGGGGCGGACGCTGATTCCATGCGGCCGCAAGGTGAGGACGAGCCCCGTGGTGATGCAATTCGCTCGGCGTCTCACGCTGTTAGAGCCCATGCGGTTGTGACCTTCACCGCGCCCCGTCCCGCGCATCTTTTCGGCGAGCTCACAAAAGGCCCAATCGTAGTCTCAGATATCGGCTCGCCTACTGCGGCGATCGTTTCGAAGCTCGGGATTCAGCTGAGCACGCCAGCTGATTTTGTTTCTCTACTGGCGCCGCGCGCCAACGACAGCAACAAAGGAAACTACGGGCACGTTCTCGTGATCGGCGGCTCGCTCGGTAAGGCAGGCGCGGCGGCGATGGCGGGGTTCGCGGCGCTGCGGGCAGGCGCCGGCCTCTCGACTGTAGCGACTCCGAAAAGCGTGCTTCCGACGGTCGCAGGCTTTCACCCCGAATTAATGACCGAAGCGCTATCGGAAACCCCAGATGGAACGATCGCGCGCCAAAATGATGCCGCAGCTTTTGCTTCGCTGCTGAAGCGGAAGACTCTGGCCATCGGCCCGGGTATCTCACGCAATCCAGACACTTCGGAATTCGTTCGCGCCACCTTACAGCAACTGGAAAGAGACTCAACGGTTGTGGTGGACGCCGATGCCCTGAATGCTTTCGAAGGTCATGCCGGAAAGCTGAACGGCCGCGGGCGAACTTTGATTATCACCCCGCACCCGGGGGAGATGTCGCGCTTGACCGGATTAAGCATTCCGCAGGTGCAGAAGGACCGGCTCGAAGTAGCTCGAAAGTTTGCAAGAGAGCATGACTTGATTGTGGTGCTTAAAGGCCATCGCACCTTGATTGCCGCGCCAGATGGAATAGTGTGGGTAAATCCGTCCGGCAATCCGGGAATGGCGACCGGAGGTACTGGCGATGTGCTCACTGGTATGGTGGCAGGTCTCGTTTCTCAGCATCCGAAAAACGCGATGGAAGCGACCGCGCTCGCTGTGTATCTCCACGGACTGTCAGGCGACATTGCCCGAGACGCTGTCGGAGAGAGTTCGCTTGTGGCGACCGACCTGATTACGTTTCTTCCGCAAGCGTTTGCGCGGGCCAGGAATAGACAAGCAAAAGAATTTCGAATTCAGGGCTCGTAGTTTGTCGAGTGATGGGTGAAGACGCGGCTCGCGATCACTCTTGCCGTGTGTGCCCACCGCCTCCGAGCGAAGCAACCCTGTACTAATCAACCCTGAAATAATCTACCCGTCCTAAGCAACCTGTCAGCGCGGAATATAAGTGTCCAGCATAGGAACGAAGCGCGATCCAAGCGTCATCAATCGTGCCTCGGCAGCGTCCGCTGTCTCGTGCTCGCCCATAGGCGTCATCAAGCGGACCAGGCCGCCATCGCTGCGGTTCATTTTGATCGAATCAGAGATCAGATAATACTTGGCCGAGTATTCGCTTGCCACCGCGCGGCCATGAGCCTGAAACCAGTAAAGCACCAGCATCCGGTCCTCGCCTTTTACGACAACATAGCGGTTCGCCGGGAACGCTGTCCCATCCGGACCGGACAGTTTCACGATCTCACGAGAAATCGGAACCCAACCCGCGCCCGGAAGGCAGTGATTCGGCGAGTGAATCGTGTCGCCGGCCTTCTGCGAAGGGAAATAGGCGATGTAGAGGTTGATCCAGGGATCCTGTCCCGAGGCATCTTTTTGGTAGTCGCGGACAAGAAATTCGCCCGGACCGAGTATCTTCCGAGTCTCCGCATCCAACGGGTTGTCACTTCCGCTCCATCCATCAATCTGCGCCGGCAAATTGGCGAGCGACGTACGTGGAGGAAAATATTCGGCGCGGGAGTGGGCCTGGAGAATGACCGCGGCCGTCAGCATGAGGACGGCCGCAATCCCGAATCGTAGCGAGCATGTTTTCATGCTGGTTGCACCCCGGAATTGTCTTTCCAGATGAACGTGACCAGTCGGTGAACGCCGAAGAACAACACCAGGGCAACCACGAAGATCAACCAGCCCGAGAAAGTATGAAAAAATCCCTCCGCTTTATCGGGGTTCCAGTATTGCACCAGCATCCCGGTCCCGAAGATACGGAAGCCGTTGGCCGCGACAGCGATGGGAATCGCGGAGATCGCGAGCGCGATTCGCACCCACGTCCGAGTCTCCATCATGTAGCCGTAGATGATGGCAAGGGTCAGCAAGGTGAGCAGCGACCTGATTCCGCTACACGCTTCAGCTACGTCCAAGGGCAGCGACGCGAGCACGATGACATTGCCTTGCCTCAATACCGGAACCCCGACCGCCTCAAGCATTCCAGTCGCTAATTTCGCGGCAAATTGTTGGAGGGGAAAAGTCACCTGCTGCAGAAGCAAATTAGGAATCGGGATCATCAAGATCAGGACTGCCCAGGGAAAAAGAACGGCGCGGAAGAACTCCCAGCCCGCAAAAAGAAGGATGAGCCCGGCGAGGACAACCAGCAGCGAGGCGCGTGAGAAAAACAATTCCGCCCCGAGTACCCCCAGCATGAGGATGACAAGGCCTACGAAGAGGATGGGTAGGCCCAGCCAGGAAGGATTGAGCGGAATTTCTTTCAATCGCTTGCGGTCCTGCCACAAGACAAACAAGACAAAGAGGGGGACAAAAATGCCGTGCGTAAAATTGGGGTCGGCGTTCGGTCCGATCCACTGCATGACGAGTTTTGCCAGAATAGCGGCGTAGAGCCAGACAAGAAGGAGTATGAGCGTCACGCCCTGCCACAGCGACATTCCAGCGACGAGATGGCGCGGTATGGGCGGAAAGACTGGACGAGCTGCTTGGACGGAGTTAGCCATATTCGGCTTAAGTGTCTTGAGGATATGCGAAAACCGACAATTCGAGCAAAGTAAAAGCGGGAAAGCGCCGGGTTGGAGCGTTACCAGTTGCGATGACCGAGGTCATTCACTCAGCTTAGCTTTCGGCTGGGTCCGGGCAGACTAGGTAGGGCAGACTAGGTTCGGGACTGGAGTATTCGAAGCCGACCCCCCCGTAGTTCCGTCACTCTGAAACCAACGGTGCTGGCTCGCAGCCAGGTAATGCCCAGTTGATTACGGGAGATGTGGGCAATTAATTTCCCATTAATACGCAATGTGTTAAATTGAGAGTTGTGGCGAAGATGCTCTCCCAGCTTTAAGCTGGTGATAAAAAAGCACATAAGTGCATCCGATTATTTCTTTGAGCAGTAGGGAATTGGCACCGAGGGTGCTCTAATTGATTCGGCCTCTTTCCTGAGGCAGTTCCGTTTTTTAGGACGGAACCTTTCACACGTTCGCGCGAAAGCATGGATCTCAAGAGAACTAAGCTGGCAACGAGTCACGCAGAGGAAAAAGGTGGGCCCGTTGCCTCGCATTCCCGTGCATGGGTTGAAAGTATCAGCGCCGGAATGCGCACTGTCGAAGCTGTGATTCGCGAACTCTCGCAAAACGATGTTCCGGTACTCGTGGTCGCGGAGCACGGCGTTGGGAAGGCAGCGGCTGCGGAGCGAATTCACAATCTCTCGCAACGCGCATTGAAGCCGTTCCAGGGTTTTCTGGGCCGTGAAGCTTCGCCTGAGGTATTGGTGGCTTGTCAGGCTAAAGGCGGAACCGTCTATCTGCAAGATGTCGAAGAGCTGTCAGCAGCGGCGCAAAAAGAGCTCTTTCGGCAAATCGAGCTAAACAACTCCGAGCCGGATCGCGCTCCTCGCTTCATCTGTGGCACCTCGCGCGAGCTGCAGCCCGAGGTCGTGGCTGGGAATTTCCGCGAAGACCTCTACTACCGGATCAGCGGCGTTTGCCTCCGTCTTCCGCCATTGCGGCAGCGCAAAGAAGATATCCCGGTGCTGCGGGACTGGTTCATCGCGGCAGCAGCGCAGGATCTTGGACGTCACGTACCCGTGCTCAGTGCGGAGACGCGAAGCTTTTTCATGGAATACAGCTGGCCGGGGAACATCCGGGAATTAAAGGATGCGGCTCGAGCTATTGTTGCCATCGGCGACGACGCGCTTGCGATGGGCGGACTGCGGTCGCTTTTGCGGCCCGCACTGAACCCCGGCAACGGCGAATCAATATCTTTGAAAGACGCGGCCCGTGCCGCCTCTCGCCAGGTCGAGCGGGAGATTATCCTGCAGGTCCTGACGAAGACACGCTGGAACCGGCGTCGCGCCGCGCAGCAATTACAAATCAGCTATAAGGCACTTCTTTATAAGTTGAAGCAGATTGGCTATCAGGAATACGGGACATAAACCCGTGCGGCACCAAAACCTGTGCCGCACAAAAGACGGGCGGGCGGGTTCAAGAATGAGTGGTCTGGAACAACTGGAAGCAGAGGAGAAGATATGAATTGGAGATCGAAAACAGCGGTTGCGGCGCTCGCCTTAAGCAGCGCGTTCGCCCTGTCACAGGCTGTACCGCCGCCTCCGCCGCCGGCTAGCTCAAACGAGACGACTTCGAACGGCGCTTACGCGCCAGCTTCGGAAAACTCGGCCAGCCGGTCGACTACCGTCACGCAAACTCCTGCCCCGCAACCGACCATGGGCGGTGCCGAATACATCATCGGGCCCGAGGACGTGCTCCACGTTGCCGTGTGGAAAGAAAACGATCTTACGGCAACTTTGCCGGTTCGCCCCGACGGCAAGATTTCGCTGCCACTTCTAAATGACGTGCAGGCGTCCGGCATGACTCCGCAGCAACTGGCGGCCTCGCTCACCGAGAAGCTGAGAAAATATATCGCCGACCCGCACGTGACCGTGGTTGTAACCACCATCAACAGCAAGCGGATTTACCTCGTCGGCGAGGTATTGCATACCGGAGCGGCGCCCTTGTCGCCGAATATGACGGTGCTTCAGGCGCTGTCAAGCGCGGGGCTCAATCAGTTTGCCAAGACCAAGGGCATTTACGTGTTGCGCACGGAGAACGGACGGCAGCAGAAGCTGCCGGTCGACTATCGAAAGATTGTAAAAGGAGAACGGATCGAACAAAATTACGTCTTGAAACCGGGGGATACGATCGTTGTCCCGTAAGGATTGAGTTACATCTTAATGCGGCGGATAGAAAATAAAATATGGTGATGATGCCAACAGTGCGGCTGACCCTTCTGATGATGGCCTTGTGCCTGTCTGCGCTCGCGCAGAATACTCCCCCCACCGGAAGCGAGAATCCCGCGCCTCCTGTTCCAGGCTTCGGCCAGACCGCGCCTGTGCTGAGTCCCGACAACCCTCCAGTGACGGGTTTGGACGCGCCTCGCCTCGAGCTTCCGACTGCGAGCCGCAGCTTTATTTCACCCGCGATTCAGCTCAGCGAGTCGGCTGACACGAACGCCGGCAATCAGCTCGGCCACACCAGCGTGCGGTCGGTGAGCCGCGTGTTAGGCGCCTTCGATCTGCAAAAGTTCTACCCGAAGAGTGACCTCTTCATCGAATACCTTGGTGGCGGAGCATTCTATGCCCATCCTTTCCAGGTCAAGCAGCTGGAGTCGGTAGGCTTCGACTACGTGACTCGCTGGCGGACGGGACAGGCAACACTTCGTGACGCATTCAGTTACGTTCCAGACGGATCGTTTCAGCTCGGTACCTACGGGGGAGTACCGGGATTCGGCCTGGCAGCCGGTAGTGTTGGAATCGGCGGTCTCGGCGGCGGCGTCCCGGGCGCTACGGTTGGCAACAATCAACTGGGTTCCGTCGGCAATATTCCACGCCTGGCAAACAGCGCCATTCTCAACGTGATTCAAGCACTCAGTCCGAAGTCTGCGTTAACCTTTGCCGGCGGATTCAGCAACGCGCATTTTTACGATCCGACGCACTTCCTGGTTAACAGCGACCAGTACACAGCTGAGGGCGGTTATAGTCATCTACTTTCGCGGCACGATCAGCTGGGCGTGGTCTACGCTTTTCAACTTCTGCAATTCCCGCAGCAGAGCGGCGGACAGATCTACATTCAGACCGTCAACCTGCGTTACAGCCACAACATTACCGGCCGGTTGAGTTTTATTGCCGGAGCGGGCCCGCAGTATACGCAACTCGAAGTAGGTGGGAATTCCAATAAATGGTCGGCGAGCGGGCGGCTACAGTTGCATTACAAATGGCCGCGGGCGTCGCTCGCGCTCACCTACGAAAAATTCACTTCGCAGGGTTCGGGGTTTTTTGCCGGAGCGGAAACGCAAGCCATTCGTCTCGGCTACCGCCATCCCTTTGGCCGCACATGGGATTTCTATTCCGATCTGGGTTACTCGCATAATAAGAAGCTGCAGAGCCTGGCTCTGTTTGGAGCGCCTGCTTCGAATTATGACGAGGGCTCGGCCGGCGTCGTGGTGCGCAAGCATTATGGGCGGACGTACGACTTTTTTGGCGCCTATCGCTTCAGTGAAGTCGCCTTTGATGTTCCGTTTTGCATTACGGGCAGCTGCGGCCGGCGCGATCAACGGAACGTATTCTCAGTCGGAGTGGAATGGCATCCCACGCCAACAAGGATTGATTAATTTTTTGGCCGCCAACCGCGGCCAGACTGGTGAATTGATATGAGTGAAAATCGCGAATTAACGATGGATGATTATCTGGCGATGCTGCGGCGGCGCCTGAAAGTCATTCTGATTCCGGCACTGCTCGCCCCCTTGGCGGGCTTTCTGGTCTCCTACGTCTTCTCGCCGAAGTACACCTCGCAGTCCACGGTGTTGGTGGAAAGGCAGAAAGTGCCGGATAACTACGTACAGTCGATCATCACGGCTGATTTTACGCAGCGCGTGCAGACTCTAAGCCAGGAAGTGCTGAGCCCCAGCCGCCTCCGCCCAGTAATTGAGAATTTAGGTTTGGCCAGCAAAACAGACGATGAGAACAAGGTAATCGCTGAGATCCAGCAGAACATGCAGGTCGAGCCGGTTGTCACTTCGATGAGTGGAGGTCAGCCTCAAGCCGGGGTAGCGGGAGCTAAGAAAAAGAAGCCCTCCTCGTCCGACGACGCGGCGCCGGGGTTCCTCGTCAATTACACCGATACGAACGCCGCGCGCGCGCAGAAAATCTGCAACGCCATGACCTCTCTGATCCTGGACGAGAACCTTCGCTCCCGCGCCTCCGTTGCGCAGGGCACCACCGAGTTTCTCGGGCGCCAAGTCGAGGACGCCAAGCGCTCACTCGACGAGCAGGACTCGAAACTTGCCAACTTCAAGAAGCAGTACATGGGCCAGCTCCCGACCGACATCGACAACAACATGCGCATGTTGATGGCGCTCAACACACAGCTTGACGCCAGCACACAAACCCTAAGCCGGGCGCAACAAGATAAGGCCTACACCGAGAGCATGCTGTCGCAACAGCTGGCGACTTGGAAGAGTTCGCTCTCAAACACCAACCCGCAGACTCTGGAGACCCAGCTGACGCAGTTGCAGGGGCAGTTGCTGCAATTGCAATCTCGCTACACCGACGATTATCCAGACGTGATCAAAACCAAGGCTGACATCGCTGAAGTGGAAAAGAAGCTGAAGCAGCTGAATGCCGCGTCGGCCGCTACCGCGGCAAGCGATGACAAAGCCAGTTCCGCGGAACCAGCGGAAATCCGCCAGCTTCGTTTGCAAATTCACCAATACCAGAATGTCATCGACCAGGCGGCCATCGATCAGAAGCGCCTGCAAGGCCAGATTGGCGTCTATCAGAGTCGCACTTCGATGAGCCCGTCCATCGAAGAACAGTACAAGTTGCTGACCCGCGACAACGATAACGCGCAGGCTTTCTACAAGGAGCTGCTTGCGAAGAAAAGTTCAGCGGCGCTCGGTACCAGCATGGAAAACCAGCAGCAGGGCGAACAGATGCACGTCGTTTCGCCTGCCGGCCTGCCAGATGCTCCAACCTTCCCCAACCGCCCCTTGCTCGCTGCCGGTGGCCTTGGAGTCGGCTTGGCGCTTGGCATGATGCTGGCGCTGTTCTTGGAATTCAGCGATCGCTCGATCCGCACCGAGAAGGATGCAGCCTCGGTCATGGATTTGCCACTGCTTATTTCCGTCCCCTGGCTTGGGGATGATGAAGGTCAGGACTCGACCGGCAATGGCGGCGGACGGCGTCGATTCTGGGGCCGGGGCGAGCCGAAAGAACACGAGAGCGTCGAGGTCTAGCGAATCATGTACAAGGAATTTTACGGACTTCGCGCCAATCCGTTTAACGTCAATCCCGACCCGCGTTATCTCTTTTTAACGCGGCACACGGAGGAAGCGTTGGCGTGCTTAACTTACGGCATACAGAGCCGTAAGGGCTTCGTGCTTCTCACCGGCGAGGTTGGCACCGGCAAGACGACACTCATTAATAAGTTGATGGAATGGCTGCGGCTTCAACAAGTTGCTACCGCGTTCATCTTCAACTCGCGCATGGACGTGCCGCAGTTTCTCGATTTCATGATGGCGGATTTCGGAATCCCTTCCGATGCCTCTTCAAAGAGTCAACTGCTGCAGCGCCTTTACAACTGGCTGCTAGACCGCTACCGCGCCGGCGAAACCGCCGTACTGGTTGTGGACGAAGCGCAGAATCTCTCCGATGAAGTTCTGGAAGAGATTCGCATGCTCACCAATCTCGAGACCTTCACCGAGAAGCTATTGCAGATTGTTCTCGTCGGCCAGCCCGAGCTCGAGCAGCGCCTGAAGCAGCCGCAGTTGCGGCAATTGCGCCAGCGTTTGACGCTGCGGGCGAAGACGCATCCGCTGAACCTCGACGAGACGAAATCCTACATTGGCCAGCGCCTACGCATTGCGGGATCGAATGGCGATCCCATTTTCGAAAACGACGCCGTTACCGCCATCTTCCGGTATTCGCAGGGCATTCCTCGCGTGATCAACTTGCTCTGTGAGCACTGCCTGGTCAGCGGATTTGTCGATCAAAGAAAAACTATCCCCGTCGAAGTCGTAGACTCAGTGGCTCGCGATTTCGATCTCACCGAAGGCAATGCCGCTGCCGCCATGATACCGGCGGCCCCCGTCTCGTCAGAACGTTTTGATCTAGTAGAAGCTTTACGCACTCTGGCGACGCTGGCAGACCGGCTTCGCCATACAGAACAACCAGACGTTCCCAAGGAAGGGAAAATATGAGCCGCATCCACGACGCCTTAAAAAGAGCCGAGCAAGAGCGATCAACCAATATCGGGACGCACGTCGAGCCCGCCTTCGACCAGCCGGAAGTTCGGGTCGACGACATGCCTAACCTGCAGTCTTATGCCACGCCGTCCGGTTCTGCCGGGGCGAATATGGGTGGCGGCTTCAGTTACGAGACGCTGATGGCGCGCGCCGCGCACGGCGAATGGAGTCCCGATAGCCGCACCATGCTCTTTTTTGGTGACGACGACAAACGAGTGGGGGCGGAAGAATTTCGCACCTTGCGCTCGCGTCTGTACCAGATTCGCGAGAAGATGCAGTTGAAAAACCTCATGGTCACGAGCGCGCTTCCGAAGGAAGGAAAGTCTTTTGTCGCCGCCAATCTGGCGCAGGTCATGGTGCGCCAGCATGGGCGCCGCGCCCTGGTCATCGATGCCGACCTTCGCAGCCCTGGCATGCACCGCCATCTCGGCGCCAAACAAACGCCGGGACTGGCCGAATATCTTTTGGGCGAGTGCGACGAGTTTGCCGCCTTGCAGCGCGGGCCGATGGAAAATCTTTTCTTCATGCCCGCCGGACGTGTGGTGGGCAGCGCTCCGGAACTGCTCGCCAATGGCCGCATGAAGCTTTTATTGCAGCGCGTCGAACCGCTATTTGACTGGATCATCATTGATACTTCGCCAGTCATTCCGGTTTCGGACTCGACCCTCGTTGCCGGCTATTGTGACGGCATTTTGATGGTAGTGCGTTCGAACGTCACGCCTTCCGATATGGCACGACGGGCACGCGAAGAGTTTCCTGAGAAGATGCTTTTGGGCGTGGTGTTGAATGGAACCGGCTCTGACGTGCCCCGCTCCAAGTACTACTACGGCGAGGCCGTGGCCACTGAAGTTTAGGGTGAACAAGGGCCAATGATTCGCCTCTTCAACGTCTACTATCCAGTCCGCACACTGCTCCTGCTGATCGGGGAGGCCCTGATTGTTTGGACCTCGTTCCTGCTTGGGGCAGTGTTCGAGCTGCGCGAAGACAGCTACCTTGTACTGAATTACGAAGGCGGATATTTCAAGATTCTCGGAGTCACGATTCTTGTTTTACTCTGCTCGCATTGGCTCGACTTGTACAATACGGCCCTGCTACAGACGAAAAGCGAACTTTACTTCCGGCTGCTGATGGTTCCGGGAGTTCTCGCTTTTGTTCTGGCAGCCATTGCTTACGTGCGTCCGAACTACCTTCTCGGTAGCGGTTCTTCGGCGGTCGGTCTCATCATCCTCACGGTCGCTTTATTCGGATGGCGCCTGGGCTTTACCTGGCTTGTGCAATTGCCGATTCTGGTTGAGCGCATCTACGTGCTAGGCACCGGCGAACGAGCGCAGCGTGTCGTCCATGGGCTAAGGCAGAATCCGGAGATTGGGGTTGAGATCGCCAGTTGGACAGGGAAGATGGAAGGCGCTGTCACGCTTGAGGCCGTGGCCGCGCACCTGATGGAAGTGGTCGAGAAGCAAAAGGTGCACCGCGTCATCGTCGCCGCTCCCGACCGCCGCGGCATGGTTCCGATGAAGGAACTGCTGCAATTGCGCATGCAGGGTGTGAAGATCGAAGAAGCGGACTCTTGGCTCGAGAAGATCAACGGAAAAATCGAAGTTGAAAATCTCAACCCGAGCTGGCTCATCTTTGGCCAGGGATTCCGTCGAAGCAGTACTTTCATTCTGGTCAGGCGCCTGCTCTCGATTGCGATATCGCTTGTAGGTTTGGTTCTCGCTTTGCCTTTGCTTCCCTTCATTATCCTGGCGATCCGCCTTGATTCTCCCGGCCCGGTGTTCTACAGGCAAGCGCGGGTAGGGAAAGCAGGTCGAATTTTTGAGGTGCTGAAATTCCGTACCATGCGCCAGGACGCTGAAGCCGGCGGCCCGAAGTGGGCAGGTGAAAAGGATCCGCGAATCACAAGAATTGGGAGATTTCTGCGCTCGTCCCGCCTCGACGAAATTCCGCAGTTGTGGTGTGTGCTCAAGGGCGACATGGCCTTTGTCGGCCCGCGGCCGGAGCGTCCGGAATTTATCGAAATGCTCTCGAAAGAGATTCCGTATTACGGCGTGCGTCACATGGTGCGCCCCGGCCTCACGGGATGGGCGCAAGTTCGCTACAAGTACGGCAGCACGATCGCCGACGCGCGCGAAAAATTGCAATACGATCTGTTTTATATCAAGAACGCGTCGCTCGGTCTCGATCTGGTCATCATTTTTCAAACCGTGAAGACGGTGCTTCTGCGCCGGGGCGCGCAATGAAGATGAAATTCGTCTTTTGGATTTCCGCCACAGTGGTCGGGTATTCCTATCTCGGGTATCCGGTCTGGCTCTGGATGCGCGCGCGCTGGTCGCCGCTCCCAGTGCGGCGCGGTCCGATTGCTCCCACCGTATCCGTTGTCATGGTAGTGCGCAACGAAGAAGAGGTCATAGCCCGCAAGATCGATAATCTGATCGACTTGCAGTATCCCTCGGACCGCCTGGAAATCGTCGTTGTTTCGGATGGCTCAAGCGACGGCACCGCCGCCATTCTGCGGCAATACGCCGGTAACGTCAATAATGGCCGGAGGGTGATTTCCATTGAGAAAGCTAGTTCCCAGGGCAAAGCTGGGGGATTGAATGACGCTATGAATGCGGCGAGCGGTGAGATCCTGCTTTTTACCGATGCCCGGCAGCAGATTGAACGGGATGCGTTGCGTTTGCTGGTCGAGAACTTTTCCGATCCTCAAGTGGGTGGCGCGAGCGGAGAATTGATGCTTGGCGATCCGATGCTCGGCGAGACCGGCAAGGGAATGGGTTTGTACTGGCGCGTCGAAAAAAAGATTCGAGAAATGGAATCGGCTTCTGGATCGGTAGCGGGAGCGACCGGCGCACTTTATTGCGCGCGCCGCGCATTGCTCGAAGGCCAACCGCTTCCGGTGGGAACGATTCTTGACGATGTCTTACTGCCTATGCAAATCGTCCGCCAGAAATCGCGCGTGATCTTCGACCCTCGCGCTCGCGCCTGGGATTCTCCGGACCTTGGTGACCAACGCGAATTTGCGCGCAAGGTGCGAACCTTGAGCGGAAATTATCAGTTATTGCAAATTGCTCCCTGGCTGCTCACCTCGGAAGACCCAATTCGCTTTCAATTCATCAGCCACAAATTGTCGCGGCTGGCGGTGCCGTTTGCTTTAGTGGCAATGCTCGTTGCTTCCATCTTCTTGCCCACTCCGTTCTACCGCATAGCGTTGATCGGGCAGACTGCTTTCTACGCGCTCAGTTTGCTTGCGCTCTCAGGGATCAAGATTGGACCATTGTCACGAGTCGCTGACCCGGCTCGTACCTTTCTCGTTCTCAATTCGGCCGCCATGCTTGCCTTCATCAATTTCGTTACCGGAAGAAAGGCGATCTGGGTTCGCTAGCGGATGAGAATTCTTTGGGTCAAAGCCGACAAGCTTCTTCCGGTCCAGAATGGCGGCAACATTCGTACCTTCCATGTCTTGCGCTATCTTTCCGCGCGACATGAGCTGACTTTCTGCTCGTACTATGGGGGCGCTACCGATCCCGGTTACGAACAAGAATTGCGGCGGCAGTTGCCGGGTTCGGTTGCAATCTGCACCGGCAAGCGCGAACTTACTGGCATAGCGCGCGGCTTCGACTACCTGACGCATCTCGCCACAGAACCGCCGTACGCGGTAAGCCGCTTCGCGCACGAGGGAGTGCGAAAACAGATTCACAGGTGGTATCGCGAGCAGCGCTTCGACGTTGCGGTCTGCGATTTCCTCGATGCCGCGGTAAATTTTCCCGGACGTCTCAATTTGCCGAGTGTGCTTTTTCAACACAACGTGGAAGCCGAAATCTGGCGCCGCCACGCCGCCACCGCGGAAAATCCCGTCAAGAAAATGATGTACAGAGTCGAATTCCGGAAGATGCTGCGCTATGAGCGCGCCGAAGTTCGCCGCTTTCAGCACACTATCGCAGTGTCGCAGAACGATCGCAAACTAATGATGCAGTGGGTTGACGGAGATCGCATTACCGTCGTTCCAACCGGCGTGGATCTCGCCGAATATCGTCCCCAACCTGCGTATTTCGCGAAGATGCAAAACGAAGATTCCCCTCTCATCACGTTCGTCGGCGCGATGGATTGGGAGCCAAATGTGGACGGCGTAGAATTTTTCTGCGGTGCCGTTTGGCCGCTCATTAAAGCCGAAATTCCAGGAGCCCGATTCCGCATCGTTGGCCGCAATCCCGACCGTCGGGTCGAAAAATGGGCTGCGAACGACTCGTCAATTTCAGTCACGGGACGAGTGCCGTCGGTCGTCGAGCACCTTCACGAGTCGTCGGCAGTGATTGTCCCGCTGCGGATTGGCGGAGGCACACGCCTCAAGATCTACGAGGCGATGGCGACGGGCAAGGCGGTCATCTCAACCACCATTGGTGCGGAAGGGCTCGACGTAACGCACGGCCACGACATCATGCTGGCGGACGATGCGCCCTCATTTGCCCAAGCTGTCATCACGGTATTGAAAGACTGCGACTTGCGGCAGCGCTATGAAACCGCCGCTGCCACGACCGCCGCACGCTATGACTGGCCGGCCATTGGCGAGCGCTTCGCTGAAGTATTGCAGGCCGTGGCACAAAGGAAATCGCGCTCCGAGTTGGCGTTGTCCCACCGCTTGACAGAGAAGAAAGCGTAGCCTGACGTCAGGGTAAGGACGTGAGATTTAGGAAGTTTAGAGAGGAATTGTGGCCATCAACACCAGCGACAGTGTCGTAGCGGCAGAAGCCCCGGCAAAGCGTACATCGTACCGGCTTTCTGACCCGACCCGGAATGCATTCTTTTGGTTAAGCGCCTTCTTCGTGGTTTACTGCGCTCGTCCCGAAGATTGGATTCCAGGGCTGAAGTACCTCCCGTTGGCAAAACTCACAGCGATTCCAGCCATCTGGGGTCTTTTTTCCACATGGGGCAAGACCAAGCGATCCTACAAGAATCTGCCGAAAGAAGCCGGGCTTCTTCTGGCGATGATCGGATTACTCTATGTGGGAGCCGTGCTCTCGCCCATCTGGAAGGGCGGCGCGATCACCCGTACCATCGACTTTTCAAAGGTCTATATCGCATTCGTTCTGATTTTCTTGTTGATCACAACCTTCGACCGCCTACGAAGAATTATTTTCATTCAGGTATTTTCCGTCGTTGTAGTTTGCGCCGCCGCGCTCGCCAAGGGTCACGACACTCCGCGCCTGGAAGGTGTCTTGGGCGGAATTTACTCGAATCCGAACGATCTCGCTTTCGCCATTGTATTGTCGATGCCTTTCGCGCTCGCCTTCATGATCACCGCTAAAAATGCTCTGGTGAAGGTCTTTTGGCTGGGATCGATGCTAATGATGGCGGTCGGCCTTTTCGCGACCGCATCGCGCGCTGGATTCATCGATCTCGTAATATCAGGCTCTGTCGCGCTCTACTTTTTCTCGATCAAGGGAAAACGCCCTTACTTAATCGTGGCCACAGCGTTTGTCGGGATTGTTATTGCCGCTTCTGTCGGAGGCAAGCTCTATGACCGCTTCGCTGCCATTTCTGGCGATAGTGCCACTGAGAGAAATGCTTATGGCTCCTTCGAAGACCGCAAATACCTCATGCTGCGAGCGCTCGACGGCATCGAGCATTATCCTATCTTCGGGCTCGGTATCCGCAACTTCAATACTTATTCGCTGATTTGGCACGATGTACACATGGCCTACCTTCAGATTTGCGTGGAGGGCGGAATCCCGGTACTGATTCTCTACCTGATGTTTTTCTATCGTGGATTCAAGAATCTAAAAACTCTGCGTCGCGCCAAGAATCTCGACGAAGACATGGTTCTCTTTGTCGGCGCATTGCAAAGCTCACTGGTCGGTTTCGTCGTCGGCGCACTGTTCGCGCCCGAAGCCTATCAGTATTTCCCATATTTTGCAGTGGCGTTCACCGCAACGTTACTGCAGACCGTTAAGGAGAGGGAAGACTCTCCGATGGATGAGGCATCGCCGCCGAAAAAGCTCAGGCACTTCCTCGAGGCCTATGAAGATCGGGGCAGGGCGAGGACGTTGTCGCCAGTCCGGTAGGCGTTTTTCAGTATGGCCGATCCGCCGCTGGTTGAGCCATAAAGAATACGAATGCGACTTAAAAAACAACTCGCGTATGCCATGAAAGTCTTCCCATCCGCGACCGTGCGCGCTCTGAGTTCCCCACCGCGGGGCCGAAAGCACGTAATCATCGCGCTCGCCGATCATTTCGAACCTTCCATCATCGAAGAGGACGGCCGGAAATATGCTCCGCGTCCCGAGCAAGAGCGCCGTTTGGAGTGGTGGGTGCGCGAGTACCCGAAAGTGGTTGACGGTTTCCGCGATCACGATGGGCGTCCATTCGCACACAGCTATTTTTATCCCGCGGAGCAATATGATGCGGGGCTGATCGAGATGTTGGCGGAACACTGCCACTCCGGTTGGGGCGAGATTGAAATTCATCTTCATCATGGAATCTCTCAGCCTGATACCGCGGAAAATACGCGCCGGGAATTAGTTGAATTTCGCGACAATCTAGCGCTTCGCCATCGGTGCCTTTCGATCGAAGACGGATCTTCACTGCCGCGCTACGCCTTTGTCCACGGGAATTTCGCCTTAGCAAACTCCGCAGCGGGACGCTTCTGCGGGGTCGATTCAGAGATGCACATTCTCGCCGAAACTGGTTGTTATGCCGACATGACGCTGCCCACAGGGTCTTGGCATCCGGCACAGACGGCGAAGATCAACTCGCTCTACGAATGTGGCTTGCCTTTAAAACAACGGGTTCCGCACCGAGCAGGCCGCGATTTAGCCGTTGGACGAAGGCCCCGGATTTTCCCACTGATGATCCAAGGCCCCCTGCTAGCGGATTTTCAACGCAGTTGGAGTTCCCGCCGTCCGGCAGTTGAGAATGGTGCTTTCACCGGCGCGACTCCTCCCACTATGCGGCGCTACTCGCTTTGGAAGCAGGCGAATGTCCACGTAGACGGCCGCCCCGATTGGGTCTTCATCAAGTTGCACTGCCACGGCATGGACCCGGCGCAGAAGGATGCAGTGGCAGGAGATGGCTTTCGTGATTTCATCGCAGCCCTCGTCAGCGGCGCGACGGAGCGAAATGAAACTCTGCACTTTGCGACCGCACGCGAGATGACGAACATTATTCTTGCGGCATGCGACGGTCGCGAAGGTAAACCTAACGAGTATCGCGACTACCGCTTGAAGAAAATTTCTTCCTCAATGTTGCGGGATGAGAAAGTCGGCACCCTGGTCGATAGCGTGCACGGTAGACCTCTGCACTAAAGATTGAAGAAGAGGACCAAAGAGGACCGAAGTTATGTGCGGCATAGCAGGCGTAGTCAGTACAACTCGGGAGAGCAACATCACGGAAGCATTTGTTCGCCATATGTGCGACCAGATCATCTACCGTGGTCCCGATGAAGAAGGTCTCTACGTCGCAGAGGGCGCTGGGCTCGGCATGCGCCGCCTCTCCATCATCGACCTGTCAGGCGGCCATCAGCCGATCTTTAACGAAGATCGCAGCGCCTGGATTGTTTTTAATGGAGAAATTTATAACTTTCCGGAGATCCGCGCTGAGCTTGTGAGCCGCGGCCATCATTTCGTAACTCACTCCGATACCGAAGTGATTATTCATCTTTACGAGGAGATGGGGCCTGACTGCGTTACAAAGTTGCGCGGCATGTTTGCGCTTGCCATCTACGACAAGACGAAACGCAAGCTGACGCTGGCGCGCGATCGCTTAGGCAAAAAGCCTCTGCACTATGCCCTGCATGACGGAAAGCTGTTTTTTGCCTCGGAAATAAAATCGATTCTCGCCGTAGCTCCCGAACTCGCCGAAGTGAATTCACAGGGATTGCTGGAGTATCTGAATTACGGATACATTCCCGATCCTCTGACTGCGTTCACGGGAATTCACAAGCTCCCGCCCGGACACGTGCTCGAATTCCAAAATGGAGAAATTCGCATCCGGCAATACTGGGATCTTCCCGAATACAATACGCACGCTCCGAAGAGCGAAGAAGAGTGCCTGGAAGAGTTGGAGGCCCGGCTTTTCGAGGCTACGAAAATTCGCTTGATCTCCGACGTCCCCTTAGGCGCATTCCTCAGCGGCGGCACGGATTCTTCGACCGTCGTCGGCCTGATGGCGCGAGCGAGTGCGGCTCCGGTGAAGACTTTTTCCATTGGTTTTAAGAAAGACGATTTCAATGAAGCCAGTTGGGCCCGTGTGGTTGCAAAAACATTTAATACCGACCATCACGAACTGATTCTTGAGCCCGACGTGGTTCAGACCGTGGAGCACTTGACGAGCTCGTTGGAAGAGCCTTTTGGCGATTCTTCGATGCTTCCCACTTATTACGTGTGCCAAATGGCGCGGCAACATGTGACCGTGGCGCTCTCTGGCGATGGCGGCGACGAAATGTTTGCCGGATATGATCGTTATCGCATCCACGACGAGCGCCGTATTTTTGAGCACCTTCCGGAGTGGACACGAAAATTGTTCCGCGAACAGATTTTTCCGCGTCTGCCGAACACCATGCAGGGACGAAAATTCAGCTACAACGTGTCCCTGTCATGGCAAGAGCGCTACATCGACCACATCGGGTTTCTGGCGGCCGCCGAACGAGATACTCCGATGCTGTCGCCTGAGTTTCGCGAGATCATGAGGCAGGGCAACGATCCGAGCGAAGTCTTGCGCCGGTATTTCGCGAAGGCCCCGGCACGCGATCCGATAGACCAGCTTCTTTACGTAGATACCAAAACCTACATGGTCGGTGACATACTGACCAAGGTTGATCGCATGAGTATGTTGAACTCGCTTGAAGTTCGCGTGCCGATGCTTGATCACGTGTTCGTGGAATGGGTTGCCGGGCTGCCTCCGGAATGGAAGCTGCGTGGCAAGCAGCAGAAATATATTCTTCGCAAGCTTGCTGAACGCGTCGGAGTGCCGCGAGAGGCGATCTACCGGCAGAAACAGGGATTTTCGCTTCCATTGGTTCACTGGATGCGTCACGAACTCAGGGAAATGTTGATGATCCTGCTTGAACCCCGTACGCTCGAGCGTGGATACTTCGATGCTGACGGCATTCGTAAATTGATGGACGATCACCTGCTGCGTGGCAAGACGATGACCGGGCGTCTGTGGCGCTTGCTCATGTTCGAACTGTGGCACCGGAATTTTCTGGAGAGATACGTGAAGCCCGCAGGACTCAACACTCTACCAGTCATCGCTGATTCCCGGCGTCAGTCGCGGCTTTCCGCCGACGCTCTAGCTTCCGCCCCGGTGGGGGGATGATCTCGGAGACTCCTGCATTGGCTGCGAGTGGAGAGACAAGCAATCTCGCAAACCTTAGTGCCGCTGCAACGCTCGAGCCAATCAGCCTCTTCTTAATGGTGAATACCTTTGAGACGGGCGGATCCGAACGTCAGTTCACGGTGCTTGCGCAGAATTTCAAAGCTCCTCAATTTCAAGTCAACGTTGGCTGCATCAATCCTCGAGGGCCTCTTGCCCACCATTTTCCGGGAGCGCCGCGGTTCCCACTTGGCGGAAGTTTATTCGGATTGCAGTCGCTGCGATCGCGGCTCAAGCTTAGTCGGCATCTGCGTGAACATCAGGTTGAGGTCGCGCACGCCTTCGACTTTTATGCCAACCTCACACTGATCCCCGCTGCCAAACTGGCCAGAGTTCCGGTTGTGATCGGCAGCCATAGGCAAATTGGCGACCTCATGACGCCCTGGCAGTTTCGCGCGCAGACCGCGGCGTTTCGCTGGTGCGACGCGGTTGTGTGCAACTCTGAAGCTGCTGCTGAGCGCTTGATCGAGGCCGGTATTTTACGCAGCAAAATCGCCGTTATCGGAAACGCCCTGCCGGACGCCGCTTTCGCTCGAACTGAGCCGCTGCTGCCAAAGCGCCCGAGTGTGGTGCGTGCCGTCATGGTTGCGCGAATGAATCATCGCTACAAAAATCATTCCGGATTTCTGCGCATCGCGGCGAAAATTCACCAGCGCTTTCCAAACACAGAATTCGTTCTTGTCGGCGACGGGCCATTGCGCCCGGAACTGGAAAAGGAATCAGCCGATCTCGGTCTCGGGTCGTCCGCAATTTTCCTGGGTGATCGGCAGGATATGCCCGAGGTATTGGCCTCGGCCGATATCGCCGTCAACCCTTCCAGCTCGGAAAGTCTCTCCAACGTAATTCTGGAAGCTATGGCGGCGAGCTTACCAGTGATTGCGTACGATGTGGGCGGCAATTTAGAATTGCTTTCACGAGTCAACAAGGCTGATCAGCGAGGTTTCCTGGTCGCTGAGGGCGACGAAAATTCCTTTACTGCCGCTCTAGAAACGTTGCTACGCGATCCGGGTCTTCGCGAGCGCATGGGAGCAAATGGTTTCCAGTTCGCGCGCGAGCGATTCAGCTTGCCCAGTGTGTGCCAGAGCTATGCTGATTTATACCGCGCTCTTTTGTGTAAAAAAGGACGCCGGAGTCCCGCATCGTGACTCCGCCCGCCGAGCCAGCGCCACCTGCGCCGCTGATAGCCTCATTGGGAGCAGAAGTCGGGCGCCGAATTAGCGTCTGCATCGTTGCGCCTAGTTTGCGCTATGTGGGCGGTCAATCTGTGCAAGCTGACTTACTGCTGCGGCACTGGCAGAACGATCCGGATGTCGATATCAGCTTCATTGCAGTTGACCCGCCTTTTCCCCGAGCAATCTCTTGGGCGGAAAGAATTCCAGGTCTGCGCACGCTTCTTCGTGAACCGATTTATTTCTGGCACCTCCATCGCGGCCTCAAGAACGTGGACATCGCACACATTTTCTCCGCGTCTTATTGGTCTTTCCTGCTCGCTCCGGCGCCAGCGGCGCTGTTTTCAAAGCACAACAAGAACAGAGGAACAAGGACGAAAGCGCTCATCAATTATCACAGCGGCGAGGCCCGCGATCATCTGCAAACCTTTCGTTCTGCCGCGGCTCTGTTGAGGCGCGTTGACAAGATCGTCGTACCCTCTGCCTATCTGGTTGATGTTTTCCGCGAATTCAATTTGCCCGCCACCGCAGTGCCCAACATTGTCGATCTTTCGCAGTTTCACTTTCGGGAGCGTTCTCCTCTGCGTCCGCATCTTGTCTGCACGCGGGGCTTCTCGCGCTACTACAGTGTGGATGTCGTAGTAAAAGCATTTGCTGAAGTAAAAAAAGAATTTCCCGAGGCAAAACTCGACTTAGTCGGTGGGGGGCCGCTTGAGAGCGATATACGAAAGCTGGTTTGTGATCTGAACCTGAAGGACGTGAATTTTACCGGCGTCGCCGCACACCACGAAATCAGCCGTTACTACGATCAAGCGGACATTTTTATCAACGCTTCATGGCTCGACAACATGCCGCTCTCGGTGATCGAAGCTTTCGCGTCGGGCACCCCTGTCGTGACTACTTCGCCGGAGTGCATGCCCTATCTCATCGCTCACGAGCGCACCGGATTGCTTTCACCTGTCGGCGACGCGAAGGCCCTTGCCGCCAATGTCATTCGCTTGCTAAGCGATCCAGCGCTCGCAGCGGGTCTGGCGAAGAATGCCCACAACGAATCGCAAAACTACACATGGCAAGCGGTCCGCAAACAATGGCTCAACACGTATCGCGAATTAGTCTAAGTTCTCGAGACGAACTCATCACGATTTCTTCGTCAGCGGCCAGATAGTGGTGACCGCCAGCGCCACTGCAATCCCCAGCGAGACTTCCAGAAATCGATGCCAACCCGTGATCCAGGCCGGGCGTGCCCTCGGAATCAGCAAGACGATGCTCAAAGTAATTGCCGCGAACCGGTAAGCTCCGCCCACGCGCAATGCCCATGCCAGCAGGCCACAGACGAGGATCCCCGCGTCATAGGTCCACGGGGTCGGGTGGAGAAATGTTGCCATCGCCACACCGATCACAGCGCCGAGGGCCGTCCCGACAAACCGTTGCCAGCTCAGCATGAGCGGCGGAATCGTCGACTGAATGATCACGATGGCCGAGATAGGCGCCCAATAAAATTCCTGCAAATTCAGGAGACGGGCCAATAGCATGGCAATCACAGCCGTAAACGCGGTGCGCACCGAGTCCAGAACCGGAATCCGACCAAGTGCAGAAATGATCCTCCCCCGTGCCATCCACCCTCCGAAACAGCGTTTCCAGCGGGGTTATTGTATCGTTCTTTGCTTCTGCTGCTGGTGAGTTCGACTCTGATCTTGTGATATTCTCTCGGCGTACCTCGCGGGGCCGGCGTGCCGAGTTCGATACGAAGTCGGCACCATAGAAAATGAGGGTCCCTACCTGCGTCCTTCCTCGCAAAGGTCGTGGATGGAGGAGATGCGAGCACACCGGAAGTGTGCGCCATCATCCTTTAGGCCACATGCGTGATGACGCCCACTCGTCCGGAATCTCACAAGTGACAGGAGAATTCCATGCAGATCAAGAAACTCACACCAAATCTAGTTGTCCGCAACGTCGAAGCCAGCTTGAAATTCTATAGGGAGATATTAGGCCTCGAAAAAGCCATGAGTGTGCCCGAGGAGTCGCCCTATGTTTTCGCGGCTGTCTCGAATGGACCCGTAGAAATCTTCTTCAACGACCAGAAGACGGTTGCCGCGGAATATCCCAAGCTGGCTGCAAGTATGGGCGCAAGCCTGACTCTGTATATGGAAGTGGACGACCTGCAGGCTGTCCTCGATCGTGTGCAGAAGGGCGGAGCGAAAATCTCGATGCCCGTTACGGACCAGTTTTATGGGATGAAGGAATTTGCTTTCCAAGATTCGGACGGTTACACGGTAATGATCGCGCAGAAGGTAGGATAGCTCTTAAAGGCGCGCAGACGAGCACCCGCGCGGCACGACAAAAAAATGCCCCGCCCGGGCAAAGCCTGGACGGGGCATCCTACACGTCGATTAGTACATGCCGTCCATGCCGCCGCCGCCGTGGCCGCCGCCTGCTGGAGCACCCTTCTTCTCTTCCGGGATCTCCGCAACCAGGGCTTCGGTGGTGAGCATCAAGGCTGCGATCGAGCCGGCGTTGGTGAGTGCGGTGCGCACTACCTTGGTCGGATCGAGCACGCCCGCCTTGACCAGGTCTTCATAGTGTCCGGTCAGGGCGTTGTAGCCGTAGTTGTTGTCTTTCGAGTCGTTGATCTTGCCGATCACGATCGCACCTTCTTCGCCGGCATTCTCGGCGATCTGGCGCAACGGCTCGGTGATGGCGCGCTTCACGATGTTGACACCGATCTGCTCGTCACCTTCCAGCTTCAAGGAATCGAGAGCCTTGACGCAACGCGCCAGAGCTACGCCGCCGCCGGGGACAATACCTTCCTCGACTGCTGCACGGGTTGCGTGCATGGCGTCTTCGACGCGGGCCTTCTTCTCTTTCATTTCGGTTTCGGTTGCGGCTCCAACCTTGATCACCGCAACGCCACCGACCAGCTTTGCCAGCCGCTCCTGCAGTTTCTCGCGGTCGTAATCACTGGTGGTTTTGTCGATCTGGCTGCGAATTTCTTTCACGCGTCCCTGAACGTCTCCCGGCTTGCCTTTACCTTCGACAATGGTGGTGTTGTCTTTGTCGATGGTGACTTTCTTGGCCTGGCCGAGGTCGGCGAGCTGAACGTTTTCCAGCTTGATGCCGAGGTCTTCGGTAATGGCTTTGCCGCCAGTCAGAATTGCGATGTCCTGCAACATGGCCTTGCGACGATCGCCGAAGCCCGGAGCCTTAACGGCCGAGACCTGCAGCGTGCCGCGCAGCTTGTTCACGACGAGAGTCGCGAGCGCTTCGCCTTCCACGTCTTCAGCGATGATCACAAGCGGCTTGCCGCCCTTTGCGATCTGCTCAAGAAGAGGCAGCATGTCTTTCATGTTGCTGATCTTCTTTTCGTGGATCAGGATGTACGCGTTCTCCTGCACCGACTCCATGCGCTCCGGGTCAGTGACGAAGTACGGGGACAGATAGCCGCGATCGAACTGCATACCTTCAACCACGTCCAGTTGCGTTTCGAGAGTCTTCGACTCTTCCACGGTGATGACGCCATCCTTGCCGACTTTTTTCATGGCTTCGGCAATGATCTTGCCGATGGTCTCGTCGTTATTCGCCGAGATGGTGCCAACCTGCGCGATCATTTCTCCAGAGACCGGCTTGCTGAACTTATCGAGCTCGCCTTTCTGCTGGTTGCCATCTTTATCGACGCGTCCGGTAATGAGCTGAACCGCCTTCTCGATGCCGCGCTTCATGGCCATCGGGTTGGCGCCGGCAGCAACCGTCTTCACGCCTTCGCGGTAGATTGCCTGCGCAAGAACGGTGGCGGTCGTCGTGCCGTCTCCAGCGACGTCACTCGTCTTGCTGGCGACTTCGCGGACCATCTGGGCTCCCATGTTCTCGATGCCGTTGGGGAGTTCGATTTCCTTGGCAACGGTAACGCCGTCCTTTGTAATGGTCGGCGAACCGAATTTCTTTTCGATGACAACGTTGCGGCCCTTGGGGCCGAGGGTAACCTTCACAGCGTCGGCGAGCATGTTGACGCCGCGGAGAATTGCCTGGCGGGACTCTTCTCCGTGAACAATTTGTTTTGCCATAATATTTAGCTCCTTAAGATTTTTGCAGGCATAACGCCTGCGTTGTTCCTGCTTCGATTTCGTGCGTAAGAACGCAGCTCTCCACATTTCGGCAGCTTAGTTGCCACTGCCTGCGGGAGACGGGGCAAGCCCCATCTCGACAACTGGCGCCTTTTTAGCGGCGCGATCCTGCTGTTTCTTTTTTGTTTGAGCCCGAGGACGCGTTCGAGGATGATGGGCCTGACAGAACGCCCAGAACCTCTTCTTCGCGCATGATGATGAAGTCTTCTCCATCAATCTTAATTTCAGTTCCTGAATACTTACCGAACAGAATGCGATCGCCTTCTTTTACGTCGAGCGGTCGAACCTTGCCTTCTTCGCTGATCTTGCCTTTGCCGGCGGAAACAACTTCGCCTTCCTGCGGTTTATCTTTTGCGGAGTCAGGAATAATGATGCCGCCACGAGTGGTACTGGCCTCGTCCACGCGTCGAACCAGGATGCGGTCGTGCAGTGGAGTGAATTTAGTAGCCATAGTTGAAACTCCTTTCAAGAGTGTGATTAAAGTTCAGGCGACCTATGAAGTGCCTGTATCTGGAAGATTGTTAGCAGTTGATTGCCACGAGTGCTAATTATAGGAATGTGAGCGTGGGATTGTCAAGCCGAGCGCCAAATGGTAAGTAATTTATTTTTAGATACTTGCGGTTCAATATTCACAGGACTGCACGCCCCTCCAAAGCTGGCTGCTGCTGTGTCATGCAATGCAGGGCTCCGAAACCCCAGATCAGGTCTCCAGAGTAGATAGGGATGATCTCCCGCGTGGGGAAGAGTTCGGCCAGGGCGTTCAGAGCAATCCGGTCATTTGGATCATTGAAAACCGGCACCAATACCGCTCCGTTGGCTATGTAGAAGTTCGCGTAGCTAGCGGGGAGTTGGCGTCCCGCAAAAATCACCGGCCTCGGCATGGGCAGTTCGACGATATCGAGTTTCTGGCCGTCGGCCGTTCGAGCGTTCTTTAGGCGACCGAGATTTGCCTGAAGCGGTACATAATTTTCGCTGAGCTCGTCGAGCTCAATCATCGTGACTACGGCTGTCGGAGCGACAAAACGGGTGATGTCGTCGACGTGGCCGTGGGTATCGTCGCCGGCGATGCCGCTATCCAGCCAAATGACCGATTGCACGCCGAAATAGTCCGCAAACATCTGCTCATAGGCGAAGCGATCCATGAGCGGATTGCGCTGCTGGGTGGCTGACAAGAGGCATTCTTCGGAGGTGAGAAGGGTGCCTTGGCCGTTGACGTCTATCGATCCACCTTCAAGGACGACACGACCTTTACCCATGCGATTTTTCTGGTCGCCTTTTATAAGCGGCCTGACTAAATCCGCGCCGGCTGCGACCGCCATGTGTTCCCCAAGTTTTTCGTCCGCGGCGAAGTTGGAGTATTTCGCCCAGGCGTTGAATTGAAAATGCAAAGCCAGCAGCGGATCGGCATTGTTTTTCGTGGGAGTGAGGGCGGGTGTAAGAAAGATGCAACCTGAATCGCGTGTCCAGACGCGATCCGTCCGCCAGTGATGAAAGCTCACGTTATCTGAGAGCGCATCGGCCTTTTCGAGCACGGCGCGGACCTTCTTTTCGGAAGCGGCGTCGTTGATGACCAGGTTGACACGTTCGTGGCGCGCGAGATTACGAATGATTTCCGCATAGACCCACGGGATCGGATCAAATTTGCCCGGCCAGTCTCCTCGATAGTGCGGCCAGGCGAGCCATGTGGACTCGTGCGGCTCCCACTCAGCGGGCATGCGATAACCCTGCGCCGCGGGCAGCAAACGCGCCGCCTTGGCTGCCGTGCTCCGGTTCGATTGTTTAAATTTCGGCATGTTGCGAATGCTTTCGCGTTGCTAACTACTTGCCGTCCAGCATGCGGCTGGTGATGGGCGCGTAGCTGTCGATGCGCCGGTCGCGGAGAAAGGGCCAGTTTCGGCGCGTGTCTTCGAGATGCTTCAGGTCAACTTGTCCGATAAGAATTTCTTCTTTATCGTGTGAGCCTTCGGCGAGCACGCGGCCGAACGGATCGCAGAAGAATGATCCGCCCCAAAACTCAAGCCCCTTGCCGGGAGCGGAATTGCCGCGTATGTTGCCGGTCTCGAAGCCGACCCGGTTGACGACTGCGACGTAGACTCCATTTGCAATTGCGTGCGCGCGCTGAATAGTTCGCCAGGCGTCATGTTGCGCCACTCCGAACTCTGCCTTCTCATCTGGATGCCATCCGATGGCTGTCGGATAAAAAAGTATGCTCGCGCCTTGCAAAGCCGTTAGCCTCGCCCCCTCGGGATACCACTGATCCCAGCAGACGAGCGTCCCGAGCTTACCCGCCGACGTATCAAAAGCCTTGAAACCGAGATCGCCCGGGGTGAAATAAAACTTCTCGTAGTAAAGAGGATCGTCGGGGATATGCATTTTGCGATAAAGTCCGCGGAGCGAACCATCGCTCTCAAAAACCGCAGCGGTATTGTGATAGAGGCCGGGAGCGCGCTTCTCGAAAAGCGAAGCGATGAGCACAACTTTATTTTTTTTCGCAGCCTCACCTAAAGTCGTACTCGCCTCGCCTGGTATCGGTTCAGCGAGATCGAATAGCTCCGCGTCTTCGCGCTGACAGAAATATTGCGTTTGAAAAAGTTCGGGCAGACAAACGACGTCAGCGCCTTGCCGAGCTGCGTCGGCGATGCGGTCGATCGCCGTAGCTAAGTTGTCGGCGGGTTCGGGCCCGCACGACATTTGGACTAGGGCCACATTAAATTTTTCCGGCAATGCCAACTCCCATCGTTTTCGCACCCTGCTCGACACAAACTTCAAGTGCGTAGGATAACAAAGTCAACGCTGCTGCACGATTTACAACGAGGCTATATGGCGCCCGACGTGTTGCTTCTCGATCTAGTACATTGTTTCTTCGGCGAAATTCGTTTTTTGGGAGGCACTACCTTTGAAGCAAAAGAATGTCGCGAAAGTGGGTCAGGGAAAACATAATAAGCAGGCAGAAGGGGCAGGCATCGACCGCAAACTGCACGACCCGGTTGCCGACCGCCTCATTCCGCTAGAGCCGCTTGATCTTGGAAAGATTCAGTCGATCGACGACCTGGTTCGCGCGATGTCGAAGACCGCATTCACCGGCCGGCAGCTAGGCGAGGCGGCGGACGTGCTGGAAGCAATGGCTCGCGACCAGGACTGTTTTGTAGTGATGACGCTCGCGGGGGCGATGACGGTTGCCAAGCAAGGGCTCATCGTCTCGGAATTGATCGACCGCGGCATCGTGAACGCTATCGTATCCACGGGCGCCTTGATGGCGCACGGACTGGTTGAGGCAACCGGGCGAGCACATTTCAGGCATAATCCCGAATTCAGTGATGAAGAGCTATATGAGGCGGGATATAACCGCGTTTATGACACGCTCGAGCCGGAACAGAATCTCGACGACGTCGAACGCGTGATGCATGCCGTGTTTGGCGAATGGAATTCCGATGAGACCATGTGTTCGTACAAACTGAATCGGGCGATTGGAGCACATCTCGCGAAGCGGTCAAAATCAGAGCGCGGCATTTTAAAGTCGGCTTATGAGCAGAACGTCCCCGTGTTTGTTCCAGCATTTTCTGATTCCGAGCTTGGCCTCGACTACGCGTTGACTAACCGCGAGCGCGACAAACAAAAGAAAGCGCGTTTTCGTTTTGATCCCTTCGAAGACCTCGAGCACTTTGCGGCTACCCTTCTAAGTCAAAAGCGAATCGGCATTTTTACCATCGGCGGAGGAGTTCCTCGGAATTGGTCGCAACAGTTTGGCCCGTTCATTGAACTCCGTCATCGCCGGGGAGGGGAAGACTTGCCCCTTAAGCGATATCACTACGGCCTCCGTATTTGCCCGGAACCGGTTCACTGGGGCGGCCTTTCGGGCAGCCCTTACAGTGAGGCGATATCGTGGGGCAAGTTTGTGCCGCCGTCGGAAGGCGGAAAATTCGGCGAAGTGTTTGTGGACGCGACGGTCGGACTTCCTATGATTGTCGCCGCCGTGATCGAGCGGCTGAAAAAGAAACCTACGGGAAAGAAAAAGATTACCCAACTCGCAAAATAATCAGCCCGCCGTATCTGTTTCTCCCTTTGGTATATAGAGGTTAAAATGATGGATTCGGAAACAGCGCACTCATCTACAGGGGAGCTCCGACCAAATAATTGGAACCAGTAAGCAATCTCGAAGCGAGGCGACCGTCGGCGAATGGAGAGGGCACCCCGTCATCCCGTTCATCTATGCGTACTTCAATGCGCAATACAAATCCGGACAGGATAACTAGCCTAGCAGCCGCCAAATCGCGTCCCGTATCTCCGGTTTACTGGCGGGTTGAGGGAAGCCTGTTAGAACTCACCACGGTTCGCCCGATAGCGTTTTTCACTTGGAATAGCCAGACTTTCATCGCGCGCGCCGCGCGGCGCAGCCTCGTGTTGCTCATGGCAATGCTCCGGCCATTTTTGTACGCCGCTCACCGGGTTGCTGCTACCCGGACGGTGCATGCTGTGCTACGCGGAATCACACGTGACCGGCTCGATCTTCTAGGCGAGGAAGAATTTGAATACAAATTGAGGCCACTGCTTAAAGAAGAAGGTGTCCATAAACTGAAAGCTTTGCAGGCTACCGGTGCCGAGGTGGTTTTGGTGAGCCAGGGCCTTGACCATGTCATGCGGCCCCTGGCGCGGCATTTGGGAGTTGGCTGGATCATCGCCAATCGGCTCGATTTTCGCGATGGCGTGGCCACAGGGCGCTTGCTTCATCCTGTGATTCGTCCGCGCGGAATTTTTGCCCGCATCAGGGAAGCTGGCCCGGATGGCCAGCAAAGTCTGGCCCGCTGGGTGCGCGCGTTAGGACTGCGCGGCCCGAAAGCCCTCGAATCTGCGATCGTCCCTTCGGCGCGAGTCGAACCCCATCAAGTTCGTCCCATCGTTTATTTCGACGAGCCGCGGCATGCCGCTCCATTTTCCGTGCGCAAAGCGCTGGGCGGCAAGAGCGTAATGCTGATCGGCGTGACCGGATTTATCGGAAAGATTTGGCTCGCGAACACACTGATGAGTCTCCCGGAGATTGGTCGGATTTATCTCCTGATTCGCAGGCAGAAATCGAGTCCCGCACATCAAAGATTCGAAAAAATGTTTGAAGGGTCTCCGGTCTTTGACCCGCTCTTTGAAAAATATGGCGATCGTTTGGGCGCCCTGCTGGCGGAAAAGGTCGAAGTCGTCGAAGGCGATGTGTCATTACCGCAGATTGGAATGGACGCCGAAGTTGCCGGTAGGCTGCGAGGTGAACTCGACCTGATCATCAATAGTTCAGGCCTGACCGATTTTAATCCCGATTTGCGGGATGCCTTGGCTGTTAACGTCGACTCTACGCACTATCTCATCGAATTCATTCGATCCTCAAAGCGAGCTGCATTGCTTCATCTTTCGACCTGCTATGTGGCGGGGCAGCGCGACGGGCGCGTGAGCGAGCGTTTGCGCCCGAATTACACTCCGGCAGGTTTAGCGAATTTTGATGCCGAGAAAGAGTGGTATCGGCTTCACGACCTGGTTGAGTCGGCCGAGACTCGATCTAACGGTCCTGAAGTCACCGAGGAATTGAAGAAGCAGGCCCTATTGAAAGAGCATGCCGCTAAAGGGCTCAGCGGGCCAGCGCTTGATAACCAGGTACGAAAGAATCGGGTTCGCTGGCTGAGAAACTATTTGACGGAAGAAGGAACGAAACGAGCCAAAGAGTTGGGCTGGCCGAACACCTACACTTTCACCAAGAGCTTGGCGGAGTCGTTAATTGCAAAGCACGGCGCCGACCTGCCAATTGCAATCGTTCGTCCATCAATTGTAGAAACCTCGGTCAGCATGCCATTTCGCGGGTGGAATGAAGGCATCAACACGTCCGCTTCGCTCTCCTATCTGCTTGGGACCGCCTTTCGGCAGCTGCCTTCGAATGAGCGGAAGCGACTCGATATCATCCCAGTTGATGCGGTGTGCGCTGGCATGACGTTGATTGGCGCGGCGCTGCTGGAGCGCAGGCACGACCCGCTCTATCAATTGGCTACTTCGGTGACCAACCCTTGCGACATGGGCCGTTCGATTGAACTAACCTCGCTCGGGCATCGCCGTCACTATCGGGCGCAGGAAGGTCTTGAATATTGGTTGCGGCTGCGCATGGACGCCATTCCGGTTTCGAAAGAGCGATACCGAAGAATGTCGGCCCCGGCGCAACGAATGATCGTGCAATCGATTCAGCGAATCATGTCGCCGCTGCCATCTGCAATGACGAAGCCGCTGGCCAAGACGGAACGGAATCTCGAGCGAGTCGAAAAACTGGTAGGGCTGTTTGAGCCGTTTATTCTTCACAACGAACACGACTTCGTTGCCGATAACGTTGAAAAGTTGTCGCAGGCTTTGCCGCTTGAAGAAAAGGAAATCTTCGGATACAACACCGCTGGCTTGGACTGGTGGGAATACTGGATCAACATTCATATTCCCGCTTTGCGACGCTGGACTTATCCTTTAATTGAAGGGCGGCCGCTGGAAGCTCGCGCGCCGCGTTTACTCCATATGCCGGAGCGATCGTCAGGGCAGAACAAAGCCGCTGGGAACGAAGGCGGCAGCGCGATGAAGACAGGGACGAACGGAGCAACGTGGCAATATTCCTGACCGGTGGTACCGGATACATCGGCGCGCACGTCGCCGCAAATCTTCTTGATCAGCATGACACTACCTTAAATGTGCTGGTACGCGGGCGCGATGCGCGAGATGCCGAACTCCGGCTCTGGCGTGCGCTGCAACTGCATCTCCCATTCGCCAAATTCCACGAATACCTGCAAGCGAAGATTCGAATCTTTCGTGGAGATATAACACTTCCGCACTTCGGACTTGATCCGGACAACTACGACAAACTGGTCCACACCACCGACTCCGTGCTCCACTGCGCCGCCTCGCTCAACCGAAAGTCGGAAAAAAGCTGCATGAATGTAAACCTTCGCGGGACGCTGGAGGTTCTGCAGTTGGCTCGGCAATCGCAGCACTATCACGGCCTCCGCAGATTTTCGAACGTGAGCACCGTCGCCGTCGCCGGAAAGCGAAATCATGAAGTCGTTACCGAAGACCGCTCCATCGAATGGGACCGTTCAGATTTCGACCCGTACGCGCGAACCAAGAAGTTTTGCGAGCATATGGTTCGCGAACTTCTCCCGGATGTTCCGCTGACGATATTTCGGCCAAGCATCGTTCTCGGCGACAGCCGGTATCCTCAAACTACGCAGTTCGACATGGTGCGCTCGTTCGTATTTTTGGCGGAGCTTCCGGTGCTCCCGTTTCGCCCGCAAGACAAGATTGACATCGTAAATGTCGACTTCGTCGCGGGTGCGATTTCGACGCTCCACATGAAAGCTCAGCCGATGTTCGACACCTACCACCTGTCCTCTGGCAACGACGCACAAACCTTTCAGCAATTGACAAAGGCTCTTGCGGAAGAACAGAGCAAGCGTGCTCCGATATTCGTACCCATCCTCGAAAATCCGTTCGACTCAATGGTGAAGTTGATGGCGAACCGCAAGGGCGCGGTCGGTCACGGGGCGGCGCTGATGAAAGTGTTCATGCCTTACCTGACGTGGAACACAGTCTTTGACAATACCCGTGTGACGTCGGAACTGGGACGCAAGCCCGTGCCATTTTCGCAATACAGTTTGCCATTGCTGCGCTTCAGCCGCGAACATAACTTCGACTATCCCTACCGAAGCTGGCCGGAGAGTACGAAGGCCGGAGGGTCGGCGGCATGATGGATTTCATGCTCGAAGCGTGGGTCTCCGGCATTATCGAGACGAAAAAAATTCAATGGATGATGGGCAAGCGGGAACCCTGGCATCCGGGGGAGAAGATAAAGCTGTTATTTGCGGGATACAACGGAACGCGCAATACGGGTTCGGATGTTCGCGTCGAAGAGATGCTGCGGCAGATCCGGCGGATTCTTGGGCCGGAGAACGTAAATCTCAGCATGATGACATTTAACTTCGATCGCTCGCGCGGATATTTCGATGGCACGTCGCAGGTTCGATTGCCTGATATCTTCCCGCCTTTTCTAGCGAACGAAGTTCCGAAGCATCACGGAGTAGTTGCTTGCGAAGGCTCGATGTTTAAGTCGAAATTTGCGAATGCGCTCGCCACCATGATGATTGGGTCGCTCGGCATCGCCGCGGCAGAGAATAAGTTGTCGGTCGGTTATGGCGCGGAGGCGGGGCATATGGATCCGCTGGTCGCCAAAATGTGCGGCCGCTATTGCCGCAATTCTCTCGTCATCACGCGCAACGATGAATCCCGTAAAATACTGCGCGAACTCGGAGTGCCCACCGAACTCGGGACCGACACGGCTTGGACATTTGAGCCGTTGGGCGCGGAATACGGGCAAAAAGCATTACGCGATGTTGGATGGGATGGACAAACGCCTGTCCTGGTCGTATGTCCCATCAATCCGTTCGAATGGCCGGTGAAGGCGTCAATCGCAAAAGCTGCACTGCACAGCGTGGCTGGTGCGTACAAAGAGAGCCATTATCGGGGCCCATACTTTCACAATGCAGGTCCAGAGGCGGATCGCGCTTACGAACATTATCTGAAGTCAATCGCCGGCGCGGTTGCGGCTTTCAGGAAAAAGAAAAACGTCTTCGTAGTTATGGCTGCGACCGAACGCATGGATGCCCGCGCCTGCCGACGCATTTCAGAAAAGCTGGGCGGTGTTCCGGTGCTGACGTCTGATGATTACAACATGTACCAAATGGTTAGCATTCTGCGCGCCTGCCGCATGATGGTATCGTCGCGTTATCACGGTATTGTGACCTCGATGCCGGCGCTTGTTCCGTCCGCAGGCATCACCATGGACGAGCGCATTCGCAACTTGATGAACGAACGTGGGCACCAGGAATTACTGATGAACGTGGACGACAAAGACCTTGAGGCTCGGACTTTAGCCGCCCTCGAAATCCTGGATCGTGACGGCGAGCGCATCGCCGACGGAATCGCCCGAACCGTTGTTCGCAATTTGAAGTTGATGGCGCGCATGGGTGTGTACTTCGAAGAAGAAGTGCAGCGCCGTTATCCTGAATTTCCGACCCGTCGCGGCGAGTGGAGCTGGGAAGATTATCTACCGCCGATAAGCGATAGACTCAAACATCTGGTGACCGCTTACAGCTAAAACAAAGGGCCATCGCAAATTGAAACTTCGCTCAGTCGAACCTTTGTTGAAGCTTTCCAATGTCATTTCTTGACCAAATATTTACGAGCCTGGAACAGAACGGGGGCGCAGTCGTTCTCCAGGAACTGCGCGACGGGAACCCTGTCAAGTCCACAGGGAGGGAATTGCTTGCTCAGATACATATTGCGCGAGCATACCTTCGGCAGTTAAACCTGAAAAAAGGCGAGCGCTGCGGGTTGTTGGCGCATAACTCCATAGAATGGATTGCCATGAATCTCGGGATCATGGCCGAGGGGCTCACGGTAGTTCCGCTTTACGCGCGGCAAGCTCCTGCAGAACTGGTTGCGATTATGAAAGATTGCGCGCCAGCTGTGGTCGCATGTGGAGACCAAGCGCTGACGGACGCCATCGTCGCGGAGTGGCCGGATGCGCCGCCTGTCTTTTATTTCAAAAACGTATTTACCGCCAAGCGTGAGCCCTTAGAGAACTCGCTCCCCGCGCTTGGGGCGGGCGATGTTGCGACCATCATCTACACCTCGGGTACGTCGGGCGAGGCGAAAGGCGTAATGCTGAATGCCGGCAACGTCGGATACATGCTCCGTTGCACTTCAGGTCGTCTTGACCAATTAATGAAAAACAAGGCGGGGCAAGATTCAGTCTTCCATTATTTACCGTTATGCTTCGCCGGTTCGTGGATCATGATGCTGACCTGCCTTCTGCGCGGCAGCAAACTTACGCTGAACACGGACCTGGCTAAAATTGCTGGTGACATGCGTTCATCCGAGCCTGACTATTTCCTCAACGTTCCGGCCTTGCTTGAACGTATGCGCAAAGCAGTCGACGAACAGCTTTGGAAGTCGGGCGGTGTGGTGCTCAAGCTTTATACGAAAGCTAAGGGAGCATACGTGCGATCGCAAGAGGGCAAGCCTCGCCCCAGAGACGGCATCTGGCTTGGCTTGGCGCGGAAGCTGGTATTTCCTACGATTCGTAAAAAAATGATTGGCGGAAATCTGCGGGCGCTGATCTGCGGATCGGCTCCGCTGAATATTGAAACACAACTATTTTTCATGATGCTGGGAATTCCGGTGCTGCAGGTCTATGGACTCACTGAAACGACGGCAATCTGCACCATGGACGACCCCGGCGCCGAAGTTGTGCCAGGACGCACCGGCCCCGCGATCTCGGGGGTTGAGATGCGGATCGCGGAGAATGAAGAAATCGTTGTGCGAGGCCCGAACATCTTCCCCGGTTACTGGAACCGTGCGGAAGAGACGTCGAGAGTTTTGCGGGACGGCTGGTTTCACACTGGCGACCAAGGCGAGATGGATAAGAACGGCAATTGGAAAATTGTCGGGCGCATCAAGAATCTGATTATTCTTGGCTCGGGCCATAACATCGCGCCCGAACCAATCGAAGATAAAATTTTGCAGGAACTTCCCGATGCCAATCAGATTGTTCTATCGGGCAACGGACGCGGAAATCTGGTTGCATTGGCCACCGGTAAAGTTACAGCAGAGAAGGTGCAAGCGGCGCTCGATCGCGTCAATGCGGAACTTCCGCACTATAAGCAGGTCAGGTCGTTCCATATTGTAGAGGAGCCCTTCTCGATCGACAGCGGCTTGTTAACGGCCAACGGGAAACTCAAGCGCGACCTGATTGCAGACACCTTTCGCCGCGAGATTGATGCGATGTATAACTCATCCGGCGACCAGGCGGCAAAGACGGCATGAGCGATTTCAAAGGCGAGACTTTGTCGTGGCAGATCGTGAACGGCGCGATCGAATTAGCCCTGCACCGAGAAGTTTGCAATGAGATCGGCTCGCTGACCCTTGCCGAGCTGGAAAAGTTTGCTGTGGCGCTGCCGCGACTTGCCTCATCCGCACATGCACTCATTATTTATTCGAAACAGCAAGCCGGTTTTTGCGCTGGTGCCGATCTGCGCGAGCTCTTCGAGCGGGGGCAGAAAATGGAAAAATCTAGGGCCTTGCAAGGGGTGCGCGAGTTTCTGGAACGCATTCATGCTGTCATGAACGCCATCGACGCGGCCGCGATCCCGACAATTGCTGCCGTACACGGCGTCACGTTTGGCGGAGGATTTGAGCTTGCCCTGGTGTGCGACATGATTGTCGCCGACCGTATGGCACGATTTTGTTTTCCGGAACTCCGGCTTGGGCTTATTCCCGGTTTCGGCGGCATCCCGCGACTGAAGCGTGATTTGGGAAATGCCGTTGTTCGTGATCTGCTTCTTACAGGGCGCAGTTTCAACGTCATGAAGGCGCAACAGATCGGCTTGGTTAGTCAGATTGCAGCGGAAGGCGAGTCGTTGAGAGTAGCGCGTGGCACGGCTGGCCAGTTGGGGAAATTTGATCGGACAACTTCCGCAGCGGCGAAAGCCTTTGTGAAGCCAATCCCTTACGATGAATTGAAGCGTGAGATTGACATTTTTTGCGACTTATATTCCCGGCCCGCCGTCGAAGAAGGACTGCGCAAGTTCGTGCAAAACGAAGGACCGCAACCCTATCTACCCTAGAACTGTTGAACAAAAAAGGACTTGGCTCTATGTCTTCCTCCACAACCGATCAAACTCTCGACGAGATTCTGAATCTCGCGGCGTCGCACTTTAAAGTGCCGCGGGAAAAGTTGACTCCCGACGATGATTTTTTCAAAACGCTTGGCATTGATAGTTTGCAGGCCCTCGATCTTCTTACCCGGCTTGAGCAACATTTTAAAATTGAACTCCCTGACTATGAATTGCAGGGAGTGTCGGATTTTCGCACGCTTGCGAATCGCATCCGATCCCGACTGTGAGTGCGGGAACGCAGTGTTCAAGCGACGGCTTATCAACATTCACCCAGAGTGAGCTATCGGCGCCAGCGAGCGTGCCCAGCACCTAAGAGGATAAAGCTGACGAATGCGGCGGCACGGCTGAACCGCCGTGCCCTCCCCGAAACCTGCGGTCGTGAACCGGCAGTTCTATCTTGCGTTCGGAACGTAGATCACGGGTACGCTCTGCTTATTGACCATCTCATTCAAAGCGGGCAGATCTTTTGACATAAGGTCGTGATACTTCGCGAGCAGAGGCTGTGCCTGCTTCTGCAACTCCTCAAACACTTCATATTGTTGTTTGGTTGGAGCAGCGTCGGCGATGTCGATGCTGAAAAGAAGCGAGTGCAAGCGCTCATCGACCAAGACCGGATAGTTCAGGTTCGACTCTGAACTTTTCGAGTTGACTTGAAGAAGCTGCGACTCGATCTCGAAGCTCTTCTTATCGAAGTCTTTAGTTGATGTGAGCAATGGGGCATACTTCGAGTCGTTGCCAAAACGCTTGTCGAAGCCTTTGGTTTGCAGGCGAACTTCGCGAATCGCCGCAATGGCTTCGTGAATTTCCGAAACTTGGGCCACAATTTGTCGGCCTAATTCGGATTGTTTCTGCACATCTTCAGTGGACACTTTTACCCGCGGATCAAGCTTCAGCTCCAGCGGTTGCGTGTACGTTTTTCCGTCAACGGTCAGACGCATCTGATAAGCGCCCGTCGGCACCATCGGCCCGCGATTTCGGAATTCCGCGCTGGGCTCGCCGGCCAGCGGCGCCGCACCTTGCATGCGCAGATCCCAAGCGAAGCGGTTGAGGCCGACGTCGGTCGGAATTTTCTCGTTCGGCGGAGTTTGATCGGGCCATTCAGGCGGCGTATCTGCCTCTTTCTTTTCTTCGTTGGAATAGCGGCGGAGCAACTTTCCCGACGCATCGAGAAACTCCAGTGCAACGACGCCCTTCGGCGCGGTCGGAAGATAGTAATAAACTACCGCGCCAGTCGGCGGATTTTGGCCCACCGGCTGTCGGCGCTCAAAGAAATCAGGCCAACGCATGCGATTCGAGACGCGGGGCTTGTAGAGCATTGGTTCGGAGCTCGACTTCGCAGTCGCGGCACGAAGTGGCGTGATGTCATCCAAAATCCAGAACGAGCGACCGTGAGTCGCGACGACAAGATCGTCATTCTTGATGATCAAGTCGTGAATCGGAGAGTTCGGCAGGTTCATCTGGAGCGATTGCCAGTTCGCCCCGGCGTCGAATGACACGTAAATGCCGGTCTCGGTTCCGGCGTAGAGCAAGTTCTTGCGCACCGGGTCTTCGCGGACTACGTGCGTATAAGCGCCATCGGGAATTCCGTTCGTGATCTTGCTCCACGACTTACCGAAATCGGTAGTCTTAAAGATGTAAGGACGGTTGTCGTCAAGCTTGTGGGTATCAATCGCGACATAAGCTGTGCCAGCGTCGTAAGGCGAAGCTTCGATGATGCTAACCAAACTCCATTCAGGAAAGGCTTTCGGAGTAACGTTGGCCCAGCTCTTGCCGCCGTCGCGTGTGAGCTGAACCAGTCCGTCGTCGGTACCGGCCCACAACAAATCCTTTTGTACTGGCGACTCGGCCAGCGCAAATACCGTGTCGTAGTATTCGACGGAGGTATTGTCTTTCGTCAGCGGACCGCCCGAAGAAACCTGCTTACTTTTGTCGTTTCGAGTTAGATCGGGGCTGATCTCGCTCCAACTTTTTCCTTCGGCGGTAGTCTTGAAAACTTTTTCCGCGGTTGTGTAAATCACGTTCGGATCGTGTGGTGAAATCACGATCGGCTGTGTCCATCCCAGCCGGTACTTCATGTCGCCAACCCCGTGTCCAGCTGCGTCTTCGGGCCACACCGTAATGTCCTGTTCCTGATTAATCCTTCGATCAAGCCGCGTGACCGCTCCGCCGCCGGAACCGGCATAGATGATGTTCGAATCGCGCGGATCGGGCTGAATGTAACCGCTCTCGCCGCCGCCCGCGTCAAACCAATGCTGGCGGCCAACATATCCATCGTCGGTGCGAGTCGAAATGCCGATCGTCGAATTATCCTGCTGCGCACCGTAAATCTTGTAGAGCGGATCGTTGTCAGCGGCAACGTGATAAAACTGCGCCGTCGGCTGGTTGTATTCCGTCGACCAGTTCTTGCCGCCATCGACGGAGATAGTTGCGCCCCCATCATTCGAATTGATCATGCGATCGGGATTCTGCGGATCAACCCAAAGACCGTGATGGTCGCCGTGCGGCGCTGGCAGCAGGCTTAACGTTTTGCCGCCATCGGTGGAACGGAACATGCCCGTGTTCAGCATGTAAACGGTATCGGCGCTTCGCGGATCCGCGAAGATATGAGTAAAGTACCAGGCACGTTGCGTCAGTCGTTGATCGTCATTGACTCGTGCCCACGAATCGCCGCCATCTTCGGAGCGATATAAACCGCTTGCTTTCGATTCGATGAGGGCGTACACGCGATTAGAGTCCGCTCCGGAAACGCTGACTCCAATACGTCCGAGAATGCCCTCGGGCAATCCTTTGCCTTCAAGATGCTTCCATGTATTCCCGCCATCGGTCGATCGATAGAGGCCGCTGCCCGGGCCACCGCTTTCGAGACTCCACGGAGTGCGCTGAATCTGATAGAGTGCCGCGAACATGATATTCGGATTGTGGGGATCGACCGACAGATCGATGGCGCCGGATTTGTCGTCTTTATATAAAACTTTGTCCCAGGTCTTCCCGCCATCGTTAGTGCGAAAAATTCCACGCTCCGAATTCGGGCCGTAAGCGTGACCAAGCGCTGCGACCAGCACATGATCGGGATTGCGGGGATCGACCCACAGGCGCGCGATGTGCTGCGTGTCTTTCAATCCGATATGCTGCCAACTTTTGCCGCCATCGGTTGTTTTATACATTCCATCGCCATACGAAATATTGCCGCGCAGGCAGGATTCACCCGAGCCGACGTAAAGAATGTTTGGATTTGATTCCGAAACAGCAATCGCACCGATCGAGGAGATCACGGTCTTATCCGATATCGGCACCCAATTCGTGCCACCATCCGTGGTGCGCCACACGCCCCCACCGACGCTGCCGAAATAATAGGTGTAAGGGCTCCCCGTGACACCAGTGACCGCGAGAACGCGGCCTCCTCGGTAGGGACCGATGTCACGCCACTTCATGCCCTTGAATTGAGTTTCATTGAACTGTTGCGCAAACGCAGAAATTCCGAGCGCTACAATCACCACGCAACTTACCGCCCATGAACGAACCTTCATAGATTCCCCCTCATAAAATGACCGAAGAAAAGAAGACCGACAATCATAACTCACGGTGCCTATACATTCACCAGACACAATCCAAACCTGTTATAGCTTGTTAGAAGTGTCCCCACACTTAAGCCTGCAGACGCTAAGTTCGATCGGCGTAGAGAAATTTCAAAGTCTAGGGAAACGCGCTGCCAAGGCAGACTCTCGATGGGGGCTCCGTCATCGACGCGAACCTTCAGGTGTTGCTTTTCAGAACGCTCGTCGAAGTCGGCCTGGCGAAAAATCGTTTCCAGTTTGCGCAGGTCCCCGATCATCTTCGCGTCCTTCTCAAGGTGGGCAATTTCCTAGTGCCCACCCCAAGGTAGACGCGCGCCGGCCAGTTTTGGCAGCGGCGGGAGTCCTAAATATTTTGTGATGCGCTACGAATAGAGAAGGGAAAAGCAGCCGCCCAAGACGTGCGGCACGGCAACTTGTGTCGACAAAGAGACAAGTCCGCCGAATGAAGAGCCGCCGAGGCCGATACTGGTAAGACGCCCTTCCAAATCTACTAAATCCCGCAGGGAGCCACACCCGCAATAGCCGCGTATTTCGCATGATCCTGCTGGGCAGCCCTGGGAGCGGAGCTGGGCCCCGGCAAGAGGAGTGGGGGACTGCACTTTTATCTGCGATTTTCGAATCAGTAGCAGCGGCATAAGAATATTTTCTAGGGAAATCCGCGAGAGCGGGACGGCAATCTTCTACGGCAGCCTGTTGGACCTTCGTTTAGTCCAAGCCATCGAAGAGAGGATTGCGATGACCGAAATCAACGCCAGAGACGTCAAACACAAAATGCACCACACTCCCAAAACGTGACCCTCGATGTAGGTGAGATATAAGGCGAAAGCAAGACCCACTATGGAGCCTCCGAAAAGCAGGTGCATCGAGTCGCGACGTTCTCGGAAGACGGTTGCCAGTGCGGCCAGCGCGGCATAACCACCCATTCCAATCAAAGCCACGGGAATCCCCAGGAGTGTCGAAAATTCGCTGCGGTTAACGATGTCGCAATTGAACGCTTCACCGATCTCGCAATATGCGGTCTTCGAAGTGGCGTAGTGATGTTGCAGCGAAACGGAAGAGACGACCAGGCCACACACCGCAAACAAGGCGATCAGGCTCAACAGGCGGTCAGAAGAAATATTCACTGTAATGCGCAGCCCGTGCGTTCGCTCAACTCGTCGAGCGTGAAGATTCGTTCCACCCGTTCGCCCATGGGTGGGAACTGCCAGGTCGGGTAGTGCTTTACGTTTTCATCCTTACAAGCTTGAGACTGGGCGTGGGGATCACCCTGCACTCCGCACTCGATGTAATTTACTTTTTTGAATGAGGCGCCGAATTTTTCTTTTTGGTCCTGGCAGTGAGGGCACCAGTAGGCGCCGTACATTTTGACGCCGCGATCGGTAAGACAGCGGGCAAACGAGTCGTGCTGGTGCTCGTTGCGATGGTAGAAAAAGTAGACTGCGCCAATCACTAAAAGTGTGACCACCGCGTACAAGATGAGTCGCGTTGATTGGGAGGCAGCGCTGTTTTCGCCGCTCAGCTTTTCTCTCCGCCGTTCTCTGCGCTCTTGCGACATGGATGTTTTATATCACGCTTTTTCGCTCAAACGACGACGTTCAGAGCGGAGGGGAGCACATCTATGGACTGACATGTGAGGGATAAAACTTCGCCGTCGACAACGACATCGATGGGCGCATGCAGTTCAAATTCAACGCGGCTCACGGCATGGTGCTCCGCCAATGGATGGCTGGTGTGCGTGCCGCTATATAAAGTCGGCAAATTGCGAATCAGGGCCAAGCGGCCGATCGGTCCCCAGCGGACGTACTCGATCAGTCCATCGTCAGTGAGTGCGTCTGGCGCGATCATCATCGTGCCCCCGGTAAATTTGCTGTTGTTGAAAGTTAAAAAGAGGCAGGGCCTTCGATCGAAATCATTCTGCCTCTCTTCCGAAAAAGAATAACGCACCGGGATGGGGCGTCGATTCAGTCTGGCGAGGCACACAAAAATTGCCAACAAATAGCCAAAATTTCCGAGAGTTTGAAATCGGCGATGCCGCAGCATAGCGACGTCTCCGGCGAAACCCATGCTGAGCGCGTTGGTGTAATAGACCACGCCGTCGGCATGCGTTAGCCGCAAGACATCGCAAGGACGGGAACGGCGCTCCCGAAGAGCGAGCATCGCGTGCTGCAGACCTGTTTCCCCCGCAGGGATATCCTGAAAATCGCGCAGGAATGAATTGCCCGTGCCGAGAGGTAAGAGTCCAAGAGTGGGCTTCTCATCGGCCGGATCTTGCCGCACAACGTTCGTTTGGGAGACTGGAAACAGCCCATTCACGATTTCGTAAGCTGTGCCGTCCCCGCCTACCGCCAGAAAGTTTCGGTATCCGCGCGCGTAAGCATCGCGTGCGATTCGTGTAGCGTCGGAAGTGGCTCGAGTCTCAACTGTATCAAGCACGATTCCGGCGGACCGCAATTGCGCGAGCGCCGCTCCGACGCGTTTGCCGCAACGCCCGCCGCCCGCCGCCGGATTGATGATCGCTAAGAAGCTCTGGTTCAATTATGGATGCCTAAATTTCGACGACTGATTGACGCGACGCGCCATTCGAAATTTCCGATGCCAATTCTCCGCGCCTGATTTTAAGCGACGCGGTGCGGGGAAAATCCTTGTCCCAAACGAGATACCCGCCGACACGCTTGAAATCCGCAAGCCTTCTGTTTCGTAACGCGATTTGTTGGCGCAAACTGTCGTCCAATTGCTGGTTCGGTTCGAGCCGCAAAAGTATGATCAGCATTTCTTTGCCGAGAGCCTTTTGCGGCCACAAGTAATTTGCCGCGAAAATACAGAATTCCTTCACAGGTAATCCGTCAAAGACTCCTTCGATATCCTCGGGATAAATGTTCTTACCGCCCTCGGTGACGATCATGTTCGTCTTGCGGCCAAAGAGTTGCAGGTGGCCATGGTCCTCAAAGCGGCCCTGATCGCCCGTGAGTAGCCATCCCTCTACGATGGTCTGCGCCGTCAACTCCGGATCGTCAAGATAATGCGACATCACAGCAGGGCTTTTCACCGCGACCTCTCCAATCCCGTCGTTATCGGGATTCAGAATGCGGACTTCCGTGCCAGGCAGTGGCTTTCCAACCGTGTCTGCGCGAAACGGTTTGAGATCGTTCAAAGTCACGGCCGTACAAGCTTCCGTCAAGCCGTACCCGCACGTGACCGGGATTCCAAGGTCGTAAAAAAATTGCAATGTAGCGGGATCGGTGAAGGCTCCGCCGACTATCAGTGCCCGTAGTTCGCCGCCAAAAGCCTTGTGGACCTCTGGCAACAATTTGCGGCTTAGCGCCACATGAGGGCGCCGCTTAGTGAGCGCTTTGTTAAGCGCGATCAACCGATCTAACGCCCATTTCTTTCCGGAAGAAAGCTCGTCGAACTTCGCGCGCATACCTCGCTCGAGATTTTTTAGAACCATGGGAACAAGACTGACGTAGGTAATTCTGTAACGCACAAACGCGTCACGTACAAACTCGGGGCGAAGTGTGCGCAGGTGAACGACGCAAGCACCGCAGACAAAAGGGCCAATAAACCCCACCATAAAATCGATGGCATGATTCGTAGGGAGAATACTGAGATAACGAACTCCGGGCCAGAAGGGATACCATGCGGTGAGCGAAGCGCATTGTTCCAGATAGGCCTCATGTGTCAGCACGCACCCCTTTGGGCGGCCGCCCGTTCCAGAGGAGTAGACGATGCAGGCAGTATCCTCGCGCTTGCGTTCGGCGAATGTCGGATCGCCTTTCCGCCGAAACTCTTCCCAACGATAACCACCGCGTAAATCCACGCCGGGCGGCGCTTCCGTGACCAGTACAATTTCCACCGCAAGCTTACAGAATTCCGCAGACTGAGTAATAGCCTTCCACAGGTAGTATTCAACCACTAAGAATCTTGCCTTCGAATGCTCCAGAAGTTGCAGGTGCTCGGTGGCAGACAACTTGAAGTCAAGAGGAACTAAGATGCCGCCGCAAAAAAATATTGAATAGGCGGAGATCAGCCACTTAGACTGATTCGTCATGATAATCGCAGCGCGGTCGTTTGGGTTAAGACCTGCGTCTTCGAGCGCTCGACACAAGGGGCGAGCGGTTTCCTTAAAGTCGGAGTAAGTCAGGCGTAACTTTTCGCGATCGCGGTCGGCTTCAATCAGGCACGTCTCGTTGGGCCAACGATCAAGGGCGTCCGTGAGTGCAGCTCCGAGGCTGGAATATTGATTGAGATCAAGCATTCAGAATTCTTAAAGCATGCACGCAGTCGCCCGCGCACAAAAGCAAGAGTTTAGCAGACTGTAACAACAGTATTTTGCGCAGAAGCGCTCTGGATGTGACAATAGAACAATGCAAAGACACTCAATGACAGCACTTCTATTGGCCGCAGCGACGACGCTGCTAGCAGCGGAGGGCTACTCGCAGCAGACGCCGCCAGCAAGCGCTCCCTCGGCAACGACGCAATCGGCCCCGGCCGCACCAACCCCCAATACTCCCAAGACTTCGACAACGGCGAAAACGCCTGCCAAAAAAACTGGAACTGCCGCCAAGACTTCAGTCGGTCGACCGCTGACCACAAAAACTCAAAAGTTTAGCTACGCGCTCGGAATGGACATCGGCGGCAAAGTCGGTCCGGGCTTGAAGAAGCAGGGTATCGACTTTGATCCAGCGTTGTTGTCTCAAGGTTTGAAGGACGCGATGTCTGGCGGCCAGACCCGGCTCACCGAGCAGGAAGCACAGAAGGTGCTGACCGACATGCAGGCTGAGGTCAATAAACAAAAACAGGAGAAAATGGAGAAAGCCGCAGCAGTGAATAAGACTGAAGGCGACGCATTTCTCGCCGCTAACAAGAGCAAGCCGGGAGTTGTTACCTTGCCCAGCGGATTGCAATACAAAATTCTCAAAGAAGGAACCGGCCCCAAGCCAGCTGCGGCCGATACGGTTTCGTGCAATTATCGCGGAACGCTCATCAACGGGACTGAGTTCGACAGTTCCGCAAAACACGGCGAGGCAGCCAAATTTGGCGTGAGTCAAGTGATCAAGGGTTGGACGGAGGCATTGCAGCTCATGTCCGTCGGCTCCAAGTGGCAGCTTTTCGTTCCGGCGGCCCTGGCCTACGGAGATCGCGGCGCTGGCGCTGACATCGGGCCCGGCCAAACTCTTATTTTTGAAGTAGAGCTCGTCTCTATCGAAAAGGCGAAAGATGAAAAGAGCGCGGGCGATAAGCCCGACACGGAAAAAAAGGACGAGAAGGCTCCAGAGAAGCAGTAAGAACCGAAGGGATGAAAAAAATTTGAGGAGCTGGCACTTTCCAGCTCCTCATTATTTTTGATTATTTTTGCAATTGCGTGCCAGCTTGGTTCAATTAAAACGGATTATTCGTAGCGCAGGGCCTCAATCGGATCGAGACGCGAAGCGCGCACAGCTGGAATCATCCCGCTCACTAATCCCACCACGCTCAAGATCACGACCGCAACCAACAATGTGATTGGATTGATCATCAGCCGGATGTCTCCTGCTTCTGCATGCTTCGCCATCGCGCTGTAGAGAGTCAGCCGACCGACCGAGAAAGCGACTGCATAGGCGAGTACGATTCCCAGTAAGCCACCGATGAAAGTGATGGTAAGCGCCTCGGCAAGAAATTGAAAGAAGATGTGCCTGCGCCTTGCTCCGAGGGCCTTCTCAATGCCGATTTCTCGAGTTCGCTGCGTGACGGAGACCAGCATGATATTCATCAGGCCGACGCCGCCGATCGCAAGCGTAAGCGTGCCAATGAAGCCGAGCAAAATCTTCAAGCCGAGCGTTATGATCTCAAACTGGTGGACCTGCTCCATAAGGTTGAATACGAAAACCGCACGCCGGTCCGAGGCATTAAATTTATGTTGCGCGGCCATGATATAGCGCACTGATTGCTCAATCCGCTGATAATCGTTGGTTTCATAGTTGAACCAGACCGAACCCAGATAATGAGTGTCCTTCAAATCGCTCATGCTGGTGAAGGGCACGTAGATGACACGGTTAATGTTATCGTCTCCCGCTTGCATCTTCGGGCTAAGCACTCCTATAACCTCGAAACTGATGCCGTTAAGACGTACGTGCTCGCCGAGCGCGCTTCGGCCGGAAAAAAGCTTATCTTTGGATTCGGAGCCGATGACCGCGACACGGGCATGCTGAATTTGATCTTCGGAATTGTAAAAGCGGCCCTGATCTAGACCCAGCGCTCGAATGGTGAAAGTGTTCGGGTATTCGCCATTCACCGGCATTGTGAACGAGCGGGTGTCGTACTGCACGATCGCATCTTTGCTGCAGCTCGGCGTAATGTGGGTAATCTGAGGGATGTTTGTCGTCAACAAGTCAACATCTTCAAGCGTGAGTCGAATCGGCGCTCCGGCTTTTTCTCCACCAGACTGCATGGATGAGCGCCCGGGCACCACGATAAAAAGCTTTGTTCCAAAGTTGGCGAAGATGTTGGCGCAAGCCCGGCCGAATCCGTCTCCGTAGGCAAGCAGCATGACAACCGTGGCAATGCCCCATGCCATTCCGAGCATGGTGAGGGTGGTGCGGCGCCGGTTGTAGAGCATCGCATTGTAAGACTCTTGAAGAAGATCGCGGAGCATGAATTTGTTATTCCTGCCTTAAGGCTTCAACCGGCTGCAACCGCGCGGCTTTGTTTGCCGGATACAAACCAGCCGTAACCCCTGCCAATGTTAGGCTCACGATCGCCAATAGCGCGGTGCGCGGGACGAGCCGCGGCGGATCGAAGCCGCCCGGACCATTCCAGTTGCCCATCAGAGCCATAAGTCCGCCTGCAAGGCCCATGCCGATTAAACCGCTCACCAGAGTTAATAAGATGCCTTCAGCAAAAAATTGCATCATGATGCTGCGATTGGTTGCGCCGAGCGCTTTGCGCAGTCCTATTTCGCGCGTCCGTTCAGAAACCGCTACCAGCATGATATTGATCACGCCGATGCCCCCTAAAGCCAGCGTGACCAAGCCTACCGTCCCGAGAAATTCGTTCATCGCGTCGAAAATTGTACCCATCATCTGCGCCTGTTTTACGGTGTCCCAGCCTTCGAATGCGTCTTGATCCTTGTAGTCGAAGTGATGATTCCGAGCGATTATTTTGCGCACTTCCTCTTGCGCCAGCAGGTGGTCGTCGGCGACCCAGGGCTGGTAATTTAGTGCAGAGATAGCGTCGCGTGATTCTTCGGATTTGAGCGGGAAATCACTGCGCATGACCTGGAAGGGAATATAGGCCCGCGTGTTGGTGGAATTCTCGTCTCCCCGGCCCACGCGGGATAGAGTGCCGACAACTTCAAAACGATGATCGTTAAGAATAATGAACGAACCGATTGCCGGGCGGCCGGGGAAAAGATTGCGGGTCATTTCATCGCCGAGCACAACCACGTCGCGCTTCTGGACCTCATCAAGGTCGTTTAACCAGCGCCCCTGTTTCATCGGAAGATACCGAATGCCGTTATATTGCGGTTCGGCCCCGGTGATTTGTCCACTGGCACTTGCAAATTCGCTGACAGCATGCACATCATTGGTCGACAGTACCGGAGTTACAGC
>JAYVCW010000040.1:0-2645 GCA_043749775.1 Acidobacteriaceae bacterium
ACGCCGACCGCCAAGTCGATCACGTTCCCGCGCAGAATAAATTGCTTGAAACCCGATAGCATCGTGTTTCCCTCCAGAAAACGAGTGGCAAAAATCTAAACGACGTGTGGTCTATGGTCAAGCAGGTTGCAGGAAGATGACTGCCGGGAAAAAATCACTGCGACCGCACGTCGAAAATATCTTTGATCAAGTAGTCGTCGCCAATATTCGCTCGCAACGCGTTCCACTGCTGCGCACCTGACTTATTGAGCTTATACATCGCTTCGAGCGTCCGAAGAATATTCACGTGGGTCACGCCTTTATCCTCCGGATACTCACCAGCCTTAATGTGCGCCCCCGCGATAATCGTCGCGATCCGGTTCGTCTTGCGAGAATCCCTGTCGCCGGGATTCGTCACTCCACCTGCGAAAGTGAACTCGCTATTCTCATCAAACGTCAGAATAAGCAGGCTGTTGTGCTGCTTGGCCCATTGATAGTAGGCATTCAGGTGATCACGCAGCCATTTGTCCCCTGTGGCTATCGCTTGAGCAGCCTTCCCATCGTGCATGTCATTGCGAAGATTTGGAATGACAAAGGCAACAGTCGGCAACTGATTAAAGTCCGAAGGGAAATCCTCTGGAAATCGCAGATTGGAAGAATCGGCCACCGTCTTGCCATTCGGAATATTCGCAAAGCTGATCCACGGACTGTGCTTACGCGCGTACAGCCCCTGCCGCCCGACCATCGATCCGATCTCGGGCAGGCTTTCGGAATATCCCTTGAACGAATGCCCGGTGCGAATCAATTCCGAGCCAAGATTCATCGTCTTAAAGGTGGACTGTGGAATAACGTCGGTATAGCCAACCTTCTGATCGCTGCCCGAAAACAAAAAGAAATAATTCCCCTCGCTATGGTGCTCCTCCGCAAACATCTGCGTGAGGCTGGCGCCTTCTTTTTTCAGGACATTGTTGATGTAGGGAGCGTTCCGGCTGCCGATGATCTCCTCGTAATCCTTGTTTTCTTCGACCACAACCACTATATGGTCGTAAACCGGAAGACCCGCGGGCCAAGGAACATTTGGAGGAAGTACCACTTGGGCAAAGAGTCTTGTGGCTCCCCAACCCGGCCCGACACCAAAAACAGCAAGCGCCAGCACCAGAGCGAGCGCTAAGTTTTTCACCAAGTTCTCCTAATTTGAGCAAAGTCAGCGTCAGCAGAGCCTAGGAAAGGGCACCGACGCAGATCACCTGACGAAGTTGATGGCGGGCAGGGGTGGGAAGTTGCTTCAGGCCTCAGATTCTCATGGGCATGACGATATAGCGGTACTTGTAGTCTTCGGAATCGGCGGGTCGCAACTGGCCGGCAGACTGCGCGTCTTTCAATTCAAGCTTCACTTCGCCGGAACCGGTGGCTTTAATGAAGTCCATCAAGTACTGAGCGTTGAAGCCGATGGCCATGGGATCGCCGTCGTAAACGATCTCGATCGAGTCTTCGGACTCTCCGGTTTCGGTAGAAGAAGCGGAGATCTTCAAATCTCCTTTTTCCAGACGCAAACGTACCGCGCGCGATCGCTCGTCGGCAAACTGCGCCACGCGGGCAATGGCGGAGCCCAGCTCTTCGCCATGCAGCGCGATCGACTTCGTAATATCTTTCGGCAGCACTGCTTCGTAATTAGGGAATTGCCCGGTCAGTTGGCGAGAAGTCAGCAGTCGCGGCCCCACCCGAAAGAAGAGAGTCGATTCGTCTTTTGCGAAGTCGATGGTCTCAATATCCGAATCAAGCAGCGATTTCAGTTCGTCCATCGCCTTTTTCGGGATAAGCGTCTTCATCTCGCCCGAAACGCCATCAAACTTTTCGCCGCTGCGCTCCACGTGCGCCAAACGATGCCCGTCGGTGGCTACCATGGTGATCGATTCGGGTTTCAGCACCATCAATGCGCCGTTCAGCGTGTAGCGCGATTCCTCGCTGGCAATCGCAAATCCAGTCTTCGCGATCATCGACCGCAAGACGCCCGCCGGAATCTTAATCGCTCCCGCAGACGGAAACACTGGCAAGCCAGGGAAATTCGACTTTGCCATCCCCACCATCTTCGTGTTGGATCTTCCGCAGCGAATGCTGACCCAGTGGTTGTCGAGGAGACGAATGGTGATATCGGCGTCGGGCAACAACTTCACGTAGTCGTAGAGTTTGCGCGCCGGAATCGTACAGGCGCCTTCTTTTTTCACCTTGGCGTTGCACGAGGTTCGCAGGCTCAAATCGAGGTCGGTCGCGGTGAGCGAGAGTTTGTCGCCGCTCGCTTCGAACAGATAATTCGAGAGAATAGGAATCGTGGTCTTGCGCTCGACCACGCCTTGCGTGGCCGTCAGTTCGCGAAGCAGTTCAAATTTGCTGACCGTGATTTCCATGGTCGACGTGGCGACGGCAGGAGCGACTTCCACCGGCATATTGATGTCTCCCGACTCTACTTCTGTTAGTTCCTTATATCAAAAGCAAAAGCAATAAAACCAGTAGTAACAGTAGGCGCTTCGCAGAAGTGGAAAACTAGTTTATAACCCAACTTCTTCAATCGTTTCCAGCTTCAACTCTCATGTGGAGAATAGATCCCCGGCGCTGCCAGTCAACTACCAAATCTAGACCGTTCCGCTTATTCTCGTCCTTTTGTCCTA
>JAYVCW010000041.1:0-2658 GCA_043749775.1 Acidobacteriaceae bacterium
GTCATGCGGCCTTCCATCGAAAGCGAACGAACGGCCGAGCCAGCGTACTCAATCACGCAACCGGACGCGCCATCGGTGCCGATATGGCCGATGATGGCGAGCGCCATGTCCTTGGCTCCTACAGCGGGCGGCAACTCGCCTTCGACTGAAATGCGAAAGGTGCGCGGGCGGGATTGCGGCAGGCATTCGGTGGCTAGAACTTGCTCGACTTCCGACGTGCCGATACCAAAGGCGAGCGCTCCAAAAGCTCCATGAGTGCTGGTGTGGCTGTCGCCGCAGACGATCGTCATGCCGGGCAGCGTGATTCCGAGTTCGGGTCCAATTACATGCACGATCCCTTGCTCCGGCGAGTCCATGTCAAACAAGGGGACGCCGAACTCACGGCAGTTCTTCTGCAAGGCTTCAATTTGCTTCGCGGCGATCGCATCCATGATGGGCAATCCACGCGGCGTGGTGGGAATGTTGTGGTCCACGGTGGCGATGGTGCGGAGCGGTTGGCGCACCTTGCGCCCGTTCACTCGCAGACCATCGAAGGCCTGCGGCGATGTCACCTCGTGGACGAGATGTAAGTCGATGTAAAGCAGCGCCGATTGCCCTTGGGGATCGGCGACCAGGTGAGCGTCCCAGATTTTTTCGAATAAGGTACGACCAGCCATAATTAATATTGACGCTTTGTGCCGCGGTCCGATGCAAATGCGCTAATCAATCACGATTTCGTCGGGTTGGAGGCGGAAGATGCTTCTCGCCACCGCCCATCTTTCCATTTATCATCTTAACCAAACTTCAATTGTAAAGGTTAGGTACGAGCAGCATGATCAATGGGAAAAAGATCGCCGTAGTACTTCCGGCTTACAACGCGGAAAAGACTCTAGAGGCGACGGTACGCGAACTCCCTCCCGTGGTCGACATCAAGATTCTGGTTGACGACCATAGCTCAGACGGCACGGTCGAACTCGCGCGCCGGTTGAATTTGCCGTTTTTCGTGCACGACCGCAATTACGGCTACGGACGAAACCAGCAAACCTGTTACCGGGAAGCATTGGCGGCAGGCGCGGATGTCATCATCATGGTGCATCCCGATTATCAATACACGCCGCTGCTCGTAACTGCCATGGCCAGCATGGTCGCGTACGGCGTCTATGACGTCGTGCTCGGTTCGCGCATCATCGGTGGCTCGGCCATGCATGGTGGCATGCCGGTTTATAAGTACATTTCCAATCGACTGCTGACCGCGATCGAAAACCTGTTTCTCGGCGTCAAGCTTTCGGAGTATCACACAGGCTATCGTGCCTTCAGCCGGGAAGTCTTGACCCGCCTGCCTTTGCGCGAAAACAGCGACGACTTTGTCTTCGACAACCAGATGCTGGCGCAGTGCGTTTACTTCGGATTTCGCATCGGAGAAGTTTCCTGCCCGACAAAATATTTTGAAGAAGCATCTTCCATCAATTTCCGCCGCAGCGTGCAATATGGACTGGGTGTGCTCGGCACAACCTTCCAGTTTTTCCTCCAGCGATTAGGGGTTGCGCACAACCCTATCTTCAGCGATAAGGGCAAGACTCTCGAAGAAGGCCTGGACAACTACTACGCCGGAGCGGAAGCGGCGGCAGGATCTCATGGCAGTTAGAAGTACTTATAAAGCCAGAGTGCTTCTTAAATTAGCGGATCCGGCATACTCGCACTGTGGAGTTGGAGAAGAGACACTCCAGCGCTTTTTCTTGAGCACTCGACGAATCTGATTGCCGGACGACCGCCCATGTCACTCCGTACTTCTGTCGCAGCCGCTCAAAATCTTCAGGCTGGAACCCTGAAAAATTCTGCAGATCCGCGATTTGTTCTGCCCAACCAGTCGAAAGCTTCGGGAACATCGAGCACGCTCCTTTGTCTTTGATTAGATCGGCTAGCCTGCCGCGTTCGGCGCGGGCGCGAAAGCCATTTTCATCTTCGCCTCGCAATTCCATAAACCGGGGGTCCAGTGCAAACAGGGCTTCGGGCGGCGTGTTCGACCGGATCCAGTCGAACGCCTCGGCCCACTGATTTTTTGGATGTGCCCAGGGCCACTCCACGTGCGCGCTATTTGGGAACAGGCTAAGCTGCGCGAAAAACATTCCCAAGCCAAGCGGCAGGAATAATAAAGCCCAGCGCCAAACGTGATTTCTCAGCCAGTACTGGCCTAACAGACCTCCTCCGATAACCACCAGCACCATGTATCCGATGGCGAGGCTGCGCATAGGCTGCAAACGTGTCAGAGCTTCAAAGCGAACGGAACTCGACAAGACGATGGCAGCGCACGTCCCCACTGCCAGGAACGGCACCATCGCGCGCGAGACGAGTTCAAGATTTTTCGCTGCCTGACGGCGTGCCCAAGTACCCAACCACCAGAAGATTACGATTGGAGCGATTAATCCCAGCCACTCATACCATTCCCAACGCAAGATAAAGTGCGCGGGCTGTCGCAGCGCGACTTCGTGATACGCGGTAGGAGGAGGAACGAGGGTAATGCCGAAGGGAAGCGCAATCGCAAATCCAAGGGCCTGTGGACGACCCCAATCGAGCAGTAGGATCCATGCACAGAACAGGATCGCAAAACTCGCCATGAAGGGATGAACCGCGGCGGCGAACGCTAACCACAGTGCGGCTCGCAGATATTTGCGATCCAAA
>JAYVCW010000042.1:0-17427 GCA_043749775.1 Acidobacteriaceae bacterium
GACGAGCATTACCGGCAATGCCGCGTTGCAGGCTTCGCTGTTAAGGCAGATCGGCCAGGCGCTCGCTGCAGGCGACCTGTCATTAGGGCAGCAAGCGTCCGCACAGCAGGCCTACTCCATTCCGCGAACTGAGCCACTGAATGCTTTGAGTGGAACGATGGTGACGGCGGAGTCGCCCGTCTCTATGCTCGCTTGAACGCGAGGTCGTCGAGTGAGGATGGCCGGACGGAATGTATCATGATTGCGACGATTCGCTCTGCCATTCTGCAAGCTGGTCGCGCATGATCTGATAGCACTCGCACGCAGCCTTTTCCAGTCGCGGACGATCGAGGATATCGACCCTTCCGCGTGAATTTTGGATGAGACCGGCGGTTTCAAGCATTCCGGCTGCGACCGTTACGCTTGAGCGTCGTGTCCCCAGCATGTTCGCTAAGAATTCCTGGGTGAGCGGAACGAAATTCGACTCGACCCGATCGGCGCTCATCAAGAGCCACCGCGCCAGACGCTCGTTTACCTCGTGGAGACGGTTGCAGGCGGCGACTTGTGTGACTTCCATAGCCAGTGTCTGCGAGAACTGCTGCAGGCGGCGGTCAAGCCCTCTATTCTGCAGCAGCATCGTAGTGAGAACGTCGGCATCAATCCTCAAGGCGGAAGCCTCGATTTGAATAATGGCTCGTGTGTTCGCCGTACGGAAGCCAGCCACCAACGGTAGCCCGACGAAGCCTTCTTTGCCGACTAGCCCCACTTCGACGCATTTTCCATCTGGAAAAACGCTCAGAATCGAGACCAACCCGCTGTTGGGAAAGTAAGCCGACCTCAAGCTATCGCCTGGCTCGTGCAGCACATGATGCACTTTCAAGCGCACGAATTCCAACTTTGGAAGCAGCATCTCAGCTTCTTTGGGAGGCAGTCCTAACAAAATCTTATTGTGAATGCTGTTTCCATCGCCGTCCTGCACTTGGGGAGATCTGGGCTCTGGAGAAGGTTCGAATTCTGTAGACATGCGAGAGAGTTGTACCACACGCGCCTTGTCGACCATTGACGGCTCCTTGCACAGCGAAAATCGTCTGATTTCGCTCAGTGCCGTCGCCTCGGGCGGCGGAAATTGTTGCTAGCTAAGACAATTCAATGTACGCCTATCGCATTCATAACACCGTCCGTTATTGCACACTTTTTTGTTTTGCGGAGCCGGTTTCGATGCACTTTTAATCCTCAAGAGGGAGCCGTTCCTGACCCCCGGGCTCGCGCGAATGGCGAGGTGGGTGGTGGGGTTGTCGAGGGGTGCACTTTGAGAGATGCGAGGCCCGGTCCGGGAAACCGGAAGGCGGTCTGATCTGCGGTGAGATCAGGAAGGTTAGATCACGAAATACTTTGCTCCCGGGTGATGCACTACGAGGGCAGACGTGCTTTGCTCCGGTTCAAGCAGAAATCCCGAAGTGAGTCGCACGCCAACATTCTCTTCCGGATGTAGAAGTGCGAATAGCTTGGTTTGGTCTTCCAGATGTGGGCAGGCCGGGTATCCGAACGAGTAGCGCGACCCACGATATTTTTGATGGAAAAGATCACGCGTGTTTGGAGAGTCTTCTCCGGCGATACCTAACTCCTCGCGCATTTTCTTGTGATGCAGTTCTGCGAGTGCCTCGGCCGTTTCGACGCTCAGGCCGTGGAGGTAGAGATACCGTGTGTATTCTCCGGCTTCAAACAAGCGCTGGGTCTCGATTGAAGCTTTTGGTCCGATTGTCACTAGCGACAGCCCAATGACGTCCATTTTGCCGGATGAACGCGGAGCGAAGAAGTCGGAGATGCAGAGGCGCCGCCCTTCGCGCTGGCGCGGGAAAGTGAAGCGCAGTAGTTCTCTCGATGGCTGTCGCTGAGCATCGTCGGTCTCGGTCGAGCGGGATTGTCCGCCACCACACTGCGAGCCTCCACAATTGCCGTCCGCACACTTGCAGGGATCGTAAACGACCACGTCGTTGCCCTCCGCCTGGGCGGGGAAATAGCCGTAAACTACTTTGGGCTCGAACCATCCTGCGGCGATCACGTCTTCTTCTAATTTCTTTTTGATGGGCCGGTATTTTTCTTCTACCAGGCGCGCGTAATCTTCTTGTGAAGCGGTCTTCAATTGCCACTGGTTTTTGAATAGTGCGGTGTCGTTGATGTAATTGAAAACTTCACGCAGATCGTAATCTTTCATCACTCGCACTCCCCAGAATCGAGGGGTGGGGATGTTCGGCGCGTCAGTGACGACGGCACTGCGCTCCGAGAATACCGGGCCTGTTTCTTCGTCGACGGCGACAGCTTTGACGTATTCTTTGATCGTTCGGCCGTCTTTCAGGCGCTGATCGCGCTTGCCACCTTCGGAGACCAGATCCTCCATCACGTGGAGTCCGCCGAATGCGTCTTCGCCATAAAACACGGCATTCGAATATTCTCGGCGCAGGTCATCTTCGACGTATTTGCGGGTAAGAGCAGCGCCGCCGCAGATTACCGGGTACTCAAGTTTCTGGCGCTCAAGTTCTTGAATGACGTACTTCATCTCGAGCGTCGACTTCACCAGCAGCCCGCTGAGACCAATCGCATCGGCCTTGTGCTCTTGGGCGGAACGAATAATGACGTCTCCAGGTTGCTTGATGCCCAGGTTCACAACCTTATAGCCGTTGTTTGCAAGGATGATGTCGACGAGATTTTTTCCGATGTCATGCACATCGCCCTTTACGGTCGCGAGAATGATGGTTCCTTTCTGCTGCGAGCCCGATTTTTTCTCCATCTTCGGCTCCAGATAAGCGACGGCAGCCTTCATCACTCCGGCAGAATCAAGCACAGAGGGAAGCTGCATCTTGCGCGCGCCGAACAGGTCGCCAACAGTTTTCATCCCGTCGAGCAGGACGGTATTGATGAGATCGAGCGGAGTGTAGGAAACCAGCGCTTCTTCCAATAAATCTTCCAGCGTCTTTTTATTGCTGCCTTCGCCAACCGATTTTTCGCCATTGATGATGGCGTACTTGAGCTTGTCTTCGATGGAGAGAGTCTCAACGTGCGCTGTGGTCTGCGCCTGGGCCTTCCCTTTCGTTCCGGCGAAGTGTTGCATGTAAAGCTGGAGCGGATCGCCGTTTGAGCGGTCCTGATGGATCAACTTGCGCGCCAGTTCAACCTCTTGCTGAGGAATTTTGTAGAGCGGATAGATTTTTGTGTAGTTGACAATAGCAACATCAAGACCATTCTCGACCGCCTCATGCAGGAATACCGAGTTAAGAACCCGGCGCGGATAGGCATCAAGACCGAAGCTGATGTTGCTTACGCCGAGAACAGTCTTCACTTCCGGCAGTTCGTCGTGGATGCGCTTGACCGCTTTCAGTGTCTCCATCCCAGCCGAGCGATATTCTTCCTGACCGGTTGAAATCGGAAGTGTCAGGGTATCGAAAAGCAGATCTACCGGTCGAATGCCGTATTTTTTCGTCGCCAGGTCGAAGATGCGATGTGCGATCGCAACTTTTCGGTCGGCAGTAAGCGCCATTCCCTCTTCGTCAATAGTCAGCGCGATCACACCCGCGCCGTAGCGCTTCGCCATCGGCAAAACTTTGGAGGTTCGCTTCTCGCCGTCTTCAAGATTGATCGAGTTGATGATCGCCTTGCCGGGTATGCGCTTGAGCGCTTCTTCGACAACATCCGCTTCAGTACTATCGATCAGAATTGGCGCCGGAACGCGGGTCGCGATCTTTTCAAGGATCGCCGAGATGTATCCTTTCTCGTCCTCGCCGACAATGGCGCAGCAGAGGTCAAGCATGTGCGAGCCTTCATTTGCCAGTTTCTTTGCCAGCGTCAGAATGTCGTCGTATTTCTTCGCCTGAACCAGTTTGCGAAAGTGCTCGACGCGTGTGGTGGTGTTCATCTCCTCCGCAACTATTAAAGGCTTGGGTTCTAGATCGAGCGGTACGGAAGTGTAAGCGCTGGATGCCGCACCTACCGGCTTCACATCGCGCTGTGCCGGCTCAACTCCACTCACCGCGTCGACCACAGCCTGAATATGCTCAGGCGTTGTGCCGCAGCATCCGCCCACGACGCGGACTCCGTAGTCCTTGACAAAATGCTTGTGGAACTCCGCCAGTTCTTTCGGCTCAAGTTTGTAGACCGCATGGCCGCCCACGTTTTGCGGCATGCCCGCGTTCGGAAGAACAGAGATGTGTTTGGTCGAGTTCAGCCCGAGATAGCGCACGGCCTCATTCATCTCCGCCGGACCCGTCGCACAATTCAGGCCGATAATGTCGATGTCGTAAGGTTCCAGAGCGGTCAGCGCGGCGCCGATTTCGGTTCCCAAAAGCATGGTGCCAGAATCCTGCAGTGTCACCTGAACCTGGAGCGGCAAGCGCTTCCCTGCCTGACGCATGGCTTCGAGGACGGCGACGGTTGCAATCTTCGCCTGCAGCAGGTCCTGGCAGGTTTCGATCAGCATGACGTCAACGCCGCCTTCGATCAGAGCAAGCGCCTGCTCTATATATGACGCCTCCATCGCATCCCAGCCGATGTGACCGAGCGAGGGCAGCTTGGTGGTCGGACCCATCGACCCCGCAACAAAGCGCGGCCGATCGCTGGTCGAAAACTGGGCGGCGACTTCGCGCGCGAGTTGCGCCGCTTTCAAATTGATCTCGTGAACCTTGTCGCGAAGGTCAAACTCGGCGAGCACAAGGCTGGTTCCGCCGAAAGTGTTTGTCTCCACGATGTCGCAGCCCACGCGAAAAAAATCCGCGTGAATATCGCGAATAATATCGGGGCGGCTCAATACCAGAACCTCGCTGCAGTTCTCCTTGCCCCAATAATCGTCGAGGGTAGGGTTGCGCATCTGGATGTTGGTGCCCATCGCGCCGTCGTAGATCACCACGCGCTGCTTCACGGTTTGTAGGAATTTCGACATTTTATTTGTTGAAATCAGGCTAGCCCGTTTCAATACTTCGAAAGCAGAGGCGGGAAATGTGGCTACCCGGGTCTCCATAGCAAGTTCGCGACGGCAAACTTAAAGTTCACATACAACAACGCCGGTCCTCGCGGGACCGGCGTTCGGCGCAATTCGAATCGGTCTAGCTTTGTTTCAATCCCGCATCCAGTTCCGATTGCGCGAACACCTGATTGGCTCCCATGTGAGCCGGGGCCGGCGCCAGCATCTGTTCTTTACGGTAGACGAGGTTGCCGGCATTGAACGTTGCGAGCTCGAACCCGTGGCCGTGGGTGATCGCGTCGGTCGGGCATGCCTCGACGCAATATCCACAAAAAATGCAGCGGTTGTAGTCGATGTTATAAACCTGCGCGTAACGCTCCGCCCCTGAGACGCGCTTCTCGGCTGTGTTTTCGGCCGCCTCGATATAAATGCAATTTGCGGGACACGCCGCCGCACACAAAAAGCAGGCAACGCATTTCTCCAACCCGTTCTCGTCGCGCTGCAGTACGTGCATGCCGCGAAAGCGCTCCTGAAATTTTGCGCCTTTCGTGGGGCCGGGACCGTCCGGATAGTTCTCAACGATGGTGGGCTGAAACATTTCCCGGAAAGTAATGCTCATCCCGTGGGCGATGGCCCCGATGTTTTTGATTACCGACATACGTGAATAGTATATCGGATACCAAGCGCACAAGCTTCGTAGCACGGTATCGAAATCATTTCGAAATCTTGTCTACCAATGTCCACCAACGGCGGTTGGCCTTTCGAGCACATTTAAATCTGCGCAAAATTGTCGAAACTGTAGTGTGCGCAAGTGCCGCCGGAGTTGATTGTCATCCAAACTGGAACCGGAATTCGTCGACTGCAGGTCGCTTTGATCCTTGCGTGGGTCCTGCTCTTAAGTGAGGCGGGGACCCCAGCTTTTTCTCAATCCCCTGCGGCTCGGCCGAGCAGCAAACGCGAAGTAAATCCGCCCTACCGTCGCGACAACCTCGAATCGAATTGGAGTCGCCGTGGCAGACAGGTACCCTCGGGATCCGCTGCCGAGCTTCGATTAGGCGCTTACCAGAGCAAACTGAGGATGCGGGCGGTTCGCGCTGCCGCATTAAAATCGGGGGCATTTGGCGGCGGTAACTCTTCCTCTAGCCCGGCGTTTTGGATCCCAGTCGGTCCTGCACCTTTAGCCTCGGACGCAACCGGGTCAGGAATGCAGGATTACAACTGGGTTTCAGGCCGCGCCTCTTCGGTGGTGATCGATGCAGCCGACTCAACCGGGAATACCGTCCTGCTTGGCGGAGCTTATGGCGGCGTATGGCGATCGACTAATGCTGGAAGCCTAAGTCAAATCCCAAACTCCGTCACATGGACGCCTTTAATCGATGATCAACCCTCGTTGGCGGTGGGTGCCATCGCTCTGCAACCAGTGGCCGCAGGAAACCCGAGCAACGTCATATTAGTGGGAACGGGAGAGACGAACAGTTCCGGGGACTCCTACTATGGACTGGGAATATTGCGTTCCTCCGACGGCGGGTCGACATGGAGACAAATCGAGGGGATCGGATCGTCTCAACCTCCAGACACTAGTTTTGTCGGAGTGGGATTTAGCAAGATCGCATTCAGCACCGCAAACCCGAATCTAGTTGTAGCCGCGACCGCCGGAGACAACGGGCTGGAACTCGGCCTGGAAGAGGACAGCAATTCGAGCGCTCGCGGGCTCTACTTTTCGGCCGACGCCGGGGTTACATGGGGCCACGCAGTACTCTCTGACGGCGCGGTTGCCGCGTCGGCGACTTCCATCGTCTACAACCCGAGCCAAGGCGCACTTGGAACCTTCTACGCCTTCGTTCGCCGCCATGGACTCTACTCATCGACGGACGGCCAGCATTTCACGCGTTCGCTACAGCCGACTCCAGGTCTCGCATCGGCAAATTGCCCTGCCGGAGCGAACAGTTCGGCGTGCCTGATCTACCGCGGAGAATTTGCGCTGGTGCCGGGGCGAAATGAGATGTATGCGTGGATCGTCGATCTCCAGCCCGATGTAGATGGCAATGAACAGCCGGCAGACGAAGGCATCTGGCGTTCGCTTAACGGCGGAGCGAGTTGGACGCAGATCCTGGACAACGGAATCACGAACTGCGGCGACAGCGCCTTCGGACCGACCGACAGCGGTTGCGGGGTCGAACAGGGTTACTACAATCTCGCTCTCGCGGCTGTCCCGTCTGGTACCGCCACCGATTTGTATGCGGGAGCAATCAACCTCTACAAGTGCACCATCGCTGGTGGCACGGTTTGCCTGCAAGGCGACTGGATCAACCTAACCCATGTTTACGGATGCAATCCCGGGCCGCTCGGAGAGCCGGCGAACGTGCACCCCGACCAGCACGGAATTTCGTTCATGGTCGCGAACGGCAAGGCGGTTGGATATTTCGCGCATGATGGCGGAGTGAGCCGGACGCTAGACGGCTACGCCGGATTGACCTCGGGAAGCTGCTTCGGAGCCAATCAATTCGATAGCCTAAGCCAAACGCTCGGGTCCATGACGGAATTCGTGTCGATTTCCGTTCATCCGACAAATCCAGACATTGTGCTCGGCGGCACGCAGGATAACGGTTCGCCGAAGACTTCGACCGCAACAAGCAGCGCGACATGGCAGAATGCGCTCGGCGGCGATGGCGGATTCAACGCCATCAACCCTTCGAGCACGAACCAGTGGTTTGCCGCGAATCCATACTTGAACATCCTCAAATGCGAGGCGGGAGCGGCTTGCAATGACACCGACTTCATCCCGTTGATCAGTTCTTCTACGCTCGGAGGCGACCAGGGGGCCTTCTACACCCCGTACATTCTTGATCCGAAGAATGCCGGCGAGCTTCTTGTGGGGACTTGCCGAGTCTGGCGCGTCAGTACATCCGCGACGGCCCCGTTGGAATTAAGCGACGATTTCGACACCTTGGGGACCGGTGTTTGCACCGGAAGTGAAATTAATTTAGTGACTGCGCTTGCCGCCGGCGGCCCGGTGTTCGCTAACCACTCCTCGGTCGTTTATGCCACAACCGATGGATTTGGTCCGCTGACGGGTATTCCAGGTGGTGAAATCTGGGTCACGACGAATGCTGGCGTCAAAAAAATGAGTAACGTCACGGGACCGATAAACCCAGCTGGGTATGCGCTGGGAGCCGTTGCCTTGGATTCTTCCGACGTCAGCGGTAACACCGCCTATGTAGGCATCATGGGTTTCAGCACGTTATCGCATCCGACGTCCCACCTTTGGAGAACGTCAACCGCGGGTGCGAGCTGGACGAATTGGACGGGTGCCGGCGCGACGGCGATACCAAATGCTCCTGTTAACGCGTTGCTCGTCGATTCGGCCGCTGGACTGGTTTATGCGGGGAACGACGTAGGCGTGTTTGTCAGCCCAATCTCGGGCCCTAGTTGGACGGAGATCGGGCCCGCACCGGGCCCCACGACATCCGGCTTTTTGCCTAACGCGCCCGTATCAGCGTTGAGAATTTTTAACGACGGCGCGGGCACGAAAAATTTAGTGGCTTCCACTTACGGACGAGGCGTCTGGATTTTCCCGCTCTCCCCTAACTACAGCAATGTAATCTCGAACTCTGCGAAAACGATTTTTGCCGGACAGAGTGCAATTTTTAATGGCGCTTTAGTGGCCGAGGCGAATTATGCGAGTCCGGTCAACTTAACCTGTACCAATGAAGTTCCGGCATTAACAAGCTGCGTCTTGGTTCCAAGCCAGGCAAACCTGGCCGCGAGTTCGAGTGTGCCGTATACCGTCAATGCCAGCGGGATAGTCGGCGACTACACGTTCACGGCTCATGCCGCAGGCACTGACTCTAGCGCTCTTAAGCACGATGTCTCTCTGGTGCTCCACGTCGTGGACTTTGCATTGACCGCACCAAGTCCGAATTCTGTTGTGGTATCACAAGGCGGAACGTCCGCCGCAAGTACGTTTCAGGTGAAAGCAGCGGGCATTTTTTCGGGAATCGTGACGCTGACGTGTTCGTCGGGATTGCCAAGCGGCGCATCATGTTCTTTTTCGCCGTCAAGCACGGTCAACCCTACGGCATCAAATCCAGTGCCCGTCTCGCTGATCGTATCGGCATCGACTGGCATCGCAACGGGAGGCCCCACGACGATTACGCTCTCTGCGACGTCGGCTGGCGCGCCATCGGCAAAATTGCAGACTTTTGGGCTGACGGTCACCGTACCGGTTCCGGACTTTAACATCGCTGTCACAGCCGCACCATCCACGACGGCGGTCAATCAGAATGTGAGTTGGAACGGAACCCTGACATCGATCGATGGCTATGGCGGCTTGGTTACGCTGTCGTGCACCGCTGGCGCTCCGGCCACTTGCAGCGTTAATCCTCGAACGATAGCCCCCACGGGCGCGGGCTCTCCGTTCACGCTTACGCTCGGCAACGCCACCGCCGCAACTTTCAACTTCACAATTCAAGGGGCCGACGGAACGATCACCCATGCCACGCCGATCGAAACTCTTTCGGTTACAGGTACTGGAGGAAACGTTTCGTGGACGAATACGGGCAACTCCTCGGTATCGGTTTTAGCCGGCCAAGCTGCAAGCTATATGTTCTCGGCGGCTCCTGTGGGTGGACCAACGTTCACATCGCCCATAAATTTTTCTTGCAGCAACTTGCCTGCGCTAACCAGTTGTGTATTTATTCCAGCTTCCATTCAGACTGGAACCGCCGCAAGAAGTGTCACACTTTCGATTTCCAGTGCCGGCCCTAATTTCGGAACGCGCTCGCAATCCAATCACAATTCCGTTTCGACGACCAGCACAACTAGTTTCCGCCGGATCGGTTTTGAGTCCAGAATTTTGCCGCTGTTCGCATTTGGGTGGGCCTTCGCCGCCGGAATCATCGTATTTTTACGACGAGACACGAAACAGCAGCTCGGCGCTGGGTTGCTAGCAACTTTCCTGGCGCTCGGATCGATGTCAGAACTGTCGTGTGGCGGCTTGGCCAACAGCTCTAGCACAACACCACCGCCGCCAACCGTGACCGTAACTGTCAACCCCGGCTCGGCGACCCTGTTTGCAAATGAGACTGGGAACGCCTGGCCGGCAATTGCGAAACAACAACAATTTGCAGCCACCGTTAGTGGAAGCACGAATCAGACGGTCACGTGGAGCGTGCAAGGCGGAAGCGCAAGTGGCGCCATCGATTCAACGGGACTTTTTACAAGTCCCGCATTCGTTCCGAACCCTTCAACCGTAACCGTACAGGCAACCTCAACACTTACCTCGGCCCCGGCCTCTTCGTTCGTCACCATTTCTCCGGCCACAGCGCTTGGATCTTCACAGATCACAGTGACGGCCACTCCCTCGGGTGGCACGTCGCAAAGTGCGGTGGTGACGCTGATTGTTCAGTAGATCAACTTCGGGGCTAATTCGATGGTGGATCAGATAAGTAAAAAGCTTCATGCAACGTGCAGCTCTTACTTCTTCGCAAAAAACTTTCCTAACCCAAGCCGCACCTGGATCGTGTTCACGCCAGGATTCGGTACCGTCAATCCCGCATTGGAAATGTGCACGTAGCGCAGATCGAGCGACCAGGCTCGCTCACCTAGAAAGTGCGCGCCGAGCGCAGCTCCGCTCGTGAAATTGATGGTAGACGTGCCGCTTGGAACTTCGTGCGTCGTAAAAAGAGTTCCCCCATTCAGTTCGAGGTAGGGAGCCAGATGCCCGCGTGAAGCAAATAGCCATTTGAAAACGACGGGATTGACTCCCGCTCCGAAGGCCGTATTGCCTGGTTGAGAAACTACGAAGGCGGGCACCGCCTCTAGCGCGACTTCGAAGCGACCGTTGAGAAAAGAGGGGCCGTGCGGAGCCGTCAGGATCCAACCGTAGCGGACGCCCGCGTTCCACACGCTGGTGTTCTGTGTGCCGCCTGCTACCGAGTGGCCGCCTCCCGTCCAAACTTGAAGTTCGCGACCGCCGTCTTCTGGACGGTCTTGGGCTTGGGCAAAATTCGCGGTGAAAGATGCGACCATTAAGAGAAGGCAAAAAAATCCGCAGGGGCTTCGGGGCAATCGCGTCATAGATCGGATCGTAGATCGGGTCGTAGGTCGATTCGTAGGCCGAGTCGTAGGTCAGACAAGCGTAGAGTCAACTTCGAAGAAGATACTCGAAGCTATCCAACTAAACAAATAGTTCTCATCGCTGCGCTGATTCCTTTCTTGTCTCCAAAACCTGTCTTGTGTCTCGCGATGCCAGCCAACTGGCCTACAGGCCGAGGCCGCCATCGACAGCCAGCAATTGCCCCGTGATGAAATGAGGCGCGGTGGCGAAGAACAACACGGCGGACACAACGTCGGCGGCAGAGCCGTTGCGCCGCATGGGCGTCTGCTTGGACATTTTCTGCATAAAAGCGGCGGCAGACTTTTCTCCTAGCTCGATCATTCCGGGAGCTACGGTGTTGACCGCGATCGCTGGCGCCAGGGCTTTGGCCATCACTTCAGTAAGCATGTGTAACGCCGCTTTTGAGGAACAGTAATGCGCATGCGTTGGCCATGGACGAAGGCCCCCAAGCGAGCCCATGTTGATAATTCGGCCGCGCTGCTTTTTCAGGTGATGGAGAGCTTCGCGCGATACGAGAAATGGTCCGCGCGTATTCGAAGCGAAGATGGCGTCCCATTGCGCGACGGTGATGTTGGCGAAATCGACTGTCTCGTAATTTGCGGCATTGTTGACAAGCACGTCAATTTTGCCGAGCTCTCCGGCGACTTCCTTTATCATCTCGCGTACGCTGCGCTCGTCCGTGACATCGGCGCGCAAGGCGAACGCCCGCGCGCCGACGTCTGACAGTTCTTCCACCAGGCGCTGTGCCTCGCGCTGGGAATTGCGATAGGTAATGGCGACGTCTGCACCGTTCTTTGCGGCAGCAATGGCGATGGCACGCCCCAGGCGTTTGGCGCCGCCGGTAATAATGAATGTTTTGCCGGAAAGCTCACGTTGATCCTTGAGGTCACGAGACTCTGCCATTTCGAGATTCTACGCTTCGTTTTTTGTCGGTTCGATACAGAACGAGCTGCGGATTGAAAGCAGATGCTCCCGGATTGTGGGGCGACAACGTTACTGCTACACTCCCCGGCATGGCACCGGTTCGAGAGGTCATAGTTTATTCGCGCAAGGGATGTCATCTTTGCGAAATCGTTAAGGAGAGCCTGACCAAACTCCACAAGCGCGGGGGTTTCACTTGGCGTGAAGTCGATGTTGATTGCGATTTTGAAACGCGGCGGCTTTACAGTGACGAGGTTCCGGTGGTTTTTATCAATGGCCGGAAAGCCTTTAAATACCGTATGGATGAGCAGGAATTTTTGCGGAAGTTACACGCGTGAGTGCAAGTCACGCGACACGCCGCTCAAACGGCAAGGTCGAGCACTCTCGTATTTGCACTTGCTGAGCGGATGCCTGATTTGAATCCTTCGTTTCGTACTTCGCGGTAGAACTCGGCGGCGCTCGCGGTTGACTTGCTGCAACACCATTTCGTCTTTGCTTTGCTTCTAACTTCCTCGCGATGCATTTACAATCAGCGCCGATGCTTCGCACCCATCTCTATGCAGACCCGTCGGGCCTCAACGTTCATGATATTGTTTTGCGAAGTTGTGCGGAATTTTCCGGCAAGACTGCTCTGGTCGATGCGTCGTGCGGGCGCCGCATCGCTTTTGGTGAATACGGCTCGCTCGTTGAATCCCTTGCCCGTGGCCTCGTTTCGGCCGGTCTGCGCCCCGGTGAAATCGTTGCGATTCTACTTCCTAACTCCTGGGAGTTCGCAGTCACTTATCACGCAGCAACCTTGGCTGGAGCGGTTCCAACGCTTCTTAATCCGTCGTATCGAGAGCGCGAGATTCGCTATCAACTGGAAAATTCTGGAGCAGCCTTTCTCATCACCGACGGTCCGCTGTTAGAGACCGTAAATCTTTCGGGGCTCGCTTTACGCCGTGTATACACCACACGCACGAGGCGCACGGGTTGCGAGGAGTTTTCGGGGTTACTGCGATTCAACTCGGCAACGCTTCCCCAACCTGCGAATGATCCGCAAAAGTTGCTTGCGGCTCTTCCGTACTCCAGCGGCACGACCGGCATGCCGAAGGGAGTGATGCTATCGCACTACAATCTGGTCGCGAATGTGTATCAAGTTCTCGGTCCGAACGCCGCGCCCCTTATCGCGAGCGACGTGATGCTCTGCTTCCTGCCGCTCTACCACATTTATGGCTTGACGGTGGCCCTCACGCTTTCCCTTACCCTCGGCTCAACCCTCGTGCTCATGCCGCGCTTTGATGTACTGAAGTTGTGCTCGCTGATTACGCAAGAGGGTGTGACCATGATGCCAGTCGTTCCTCCGGCTATTAACGCCATGTGTCAGGCGGCGGAGGCGGGTAACTTTCCCAAAGACCATCGCATTCGATGGATTAAAAGTGGCGCTGCCCCACTCGCTCCAGAACTCGCGCGGAAACTGACCGAACTCACGGGAATCGCCGTCAACCAGGGCTACGGCATGACGGAAGCATCGCCAGTAACTCACGTCGGATTTTGTGAGCCGCCCGAGATGAACCGGCCAGCTTCGATCGGGCAACCGCTTGCAATGACCGAATGCAGAATTCTGGACGCAGAAGGCAACGAAGTCTCGCCGGGCGAATCGGGAGAACTGGTGATGCGCGGCCCGCAGTTCATGGTCGGCTACTGGAAGGCGCCCGAGGCAACGGCCGCAGCGTTGCGCGACGGCTGGTATTTTTCCGGAGACATTGTGCGCCGCGATGATGAAGGATTTTTTTATGTGCTCGATCGCAGCAAAGAAATGATCAAGTACAAGGGGTTTCCGGTGGCGCCCGCGGAGGTGGAGGCTGTGCTGCTCGAACATCCCGCGGTTCGCGATTGCGGCGTAGTTGCGAAACCGGATGTTGCAGCCGGAGAAATTCCCTGTGCTTTCATTGTGCTTCGAGACAATTATGCAGGGTCACCTGCGCTCGACGAAGAACTAAGAAGTTTCGTGGCCGAGAGACTTTCACGCCACAAGCAGCCGCGCGAGATTCACTTTGTAAATCACGTGCCGCGAACGCCGTCGGGGAAAATCTTACGGCGCGAGTTACGAAAGGCCTTGCAATAGGGTCGCGCTGAATCGAAGGCGGTGTTGATTCAGATGGGCCTCTGGGCTGTCTGGCAACTGCTCAGATGCTAAACTCGCTTTCGCATGCGGATGGACATCTTACCCCTGTGTGATCAGCATTTCCGCACCATGGAGCCCGCACTCGCTCCCTATAACTCCGACTTCTCGGTCGAATTTTTTCGTTGTACTGATAAATTCTGCCACCGCTGCTTTGGCGAGCGCGTCGGTTACATTACGCCTAAACGAGGAGACGCGCCGGTCTTGACGCCTAACCAGCCTAACTGCGACCGCCACGGTCGCCCGATGTTCATCGTCAGTCATGATCGCCAGCGTAATCACGTAACCTACGCCTGCCCCGAACCGGGCTGTTCCGAACGAGTTCTGCGACCCTAGTCCGCGGTTCGGTGCCGAGTTTCACCGGCGGAGTTCATCCGTTGAATTACTCGCTCATAATCCAGGCCAGCTGTGCCGCCGTTAGAGGGACTACGCTCAAGCGGCCTTGCCGCACCAGAGGCGACTCGGCAAATAATTTATTCGCTTTGATCTCTGCCAGTGTCTTCGGCTTACCGATCGCTTTACCGACCTTGATATTGACCCGCGGCGACTTCGTATCACTCGCATCGACAGTGACCACCGACGCTGTTCCCACCGCGCTCTTTTCGTCGCCGGTGTGGTAGATCACAAGATGTTCGCCTGGTTTCATCTCACGTAGATGCTTCACCGCTGTGGGATTGGTAACACCATCCCAGATTGTGCTTTTTTCGCGCTCAAGGTCGGCAAAGGAATAGACCGAGGGTTCCGTCTTAAGAAGGTAGTCCATGGGGAGGTATTGTAAACGGAGGTACAGTAAACGGAGGTATGGGTAATTAAGGGCAGGTGAGTCCTGCGATCTCGCATCGTACGTTACTTGAGACACTTCCCTTTCGCCCATCTTTCGCCAACAATTGAAAGTTACCGTGAAAATACTTGCCACGAGCGACGGCAGCACAACTGCCAAGGCGGTTGAACGATATTTCAACGTATCGCTCTATGTGTTGGTACTCACCGGTTTTGGCGCCCTGGCGTCAACCGGCGGAATCGATTTGCCAGCCGTGCTGGTCGTTGGAGCAGCGCTCCTCGTTCGTGGATATCAACTCATCGCTCGTCGCGAATTCGTCATCCCCGAGCGCTGGACGAACTCGCTGACCCTCGTATACATCTTCGTTTATCTCGCCGATTATTTTTTTGTCTCCCGGAGTTTTCTGGGCGCTAGCGTTCACCTGGTTCTCTTTACGATGGTGGTGCGACTTTTTTCCCTACAAAAAACTCGCGATCACTACGCGCTGGCAGTGCTTGCGTTTTTAATGGTTTTGTCGGCGGCAGTCCTTACGGTTGGAACCATTTTCCTTTTTTCTTTCGCACTGTTTTTGCTGGTGGCGATCATCACATTCGTGCTCATGGAAATGCAGCATTCGGTCACCGACCAGGCGCGCGTTGCCGATAGAAACATCGCCGACCCGTCGGCGGCGGTACCCAGTAATCGAATGGCGCACGGCTTACTCGCAATCGCTCCCGCTCTGATGATGATGATTCTCGCGGGGAGCTTCCTGATTTTCTTTTTGCTACCCCGTGTTTCTTCCCGCTATCTGAGCGCCTATTCGCCGACCAGCGACGTTTCCACCGGCTTCACCGACCGCGTTCAACTTGGGCGTATCGGGCAGATTCAACAATCGAGCGCTGTCGTAATGCATGTCCAGATCGAAAACGATTTGCAAGGTGCTTATGACCTTAAATGGCGCGGAGTCGCTTTAAGCTCGTTCGACGGCCATCTGTGGGCAAACTCGTACGCTCAAACCGGCTTGCGAGCGGGACTGGACGGAAGCTACCATCTGGTTCCGCCGCAGCGAGGCGTGGCGCCTGGAAAGCCGCTTCATTACCGCATTATGATGGAGCCGCTCGGCACTAACGTTTTCTTTCTCGCCGAGCGCCCACTGCGGATTACCGGAAATTTTCGACAGATCGCGGTTGACGCGGGCGGAGGTGTCTACGACATTGATACGGACCACCCGGTCAGCCAGTACGAGGCGGAATCGCTGCTCCCCGCATTCAACGCAGACGACCTTCGGGTGGCAGCAAACACTGTGCCGGAGGGAATGGATAAATACCTAGCCTTGCCGCCGCTCGATTCGCGGATTGAAAAATTGGCTGATGATATCGCCGGAGCATCTCCGAGCAATTTCGACAAGGCGCTCGCCATCGAACATTATCTATCCACTCATTTTGGCTACACCTTGGAACTGCCGCGCAATTTCTATCAGGATCCTGTCGCTAATTTTTTGTTCGAGAGAAAGAAGGGGCACTGCGAATATTTCGCCAGCGCGATGGCGGTGATGTTGCGCTCTCAGCATATTCCGTCGCGTATCGTCACCGGATTTCGGGGCGGGGAATATAACGATCTCACCGGCCAATATGTAGTGCGCGCAAGCGACGCCCACTCGTGGGTAGAGGCCTACTTTCCGGGATCCGGTTGGATCAGCTTCGACCCCACTCCCGCCGGCGGCTTGCCGACCCGAAGCGGATGGTCTCGCATGCGCCTCTATCTGGATGCGGCAACATCATTCTGGCGCGAGTGGATCATAAACTACGACGCCGGCCATCAACGAACCCTGGGCCACGATGCAGCGGTCGGCAGTCGGCAAGTTTTCGACGACGCCAGGCGATGGGTTGCGCGCCAGCATCGAGCAATGTTGCGTTCGGCTCGCCGCGCCCACCATCATATGTCCGCGTTCCCAATGCGCTCGGTGGCTGCACTCATCGCCATATTCATGGCGTTGATCGCAGTAACCAGAATTCGCCACATGGTGACGTGGATTCGAAACCTGAAATTGGCTTCTCATCCAGAGCGCGCCCCACGCGAAGCGGCGACTCTCTGGTATGAGCGCATGGTGCGCCGGATGGCCAGGCTCGGATGGCGCAAAACACCATCACAGACGCCGGTTGATTTTGTGAGTTCGATTCAGGAAGCCGAGTTGCAGCGGAAGGTCAAAACTTTCACCAAGGCTTATGAGTCGGCTCGATTCGGCAATTCTGCGGAGGATGCTAAGAGCCTGCCAGATCTGTTCAAAGATCTCGCGGGCGAAAACTCATCCGCAGTTTCTCCCAAAGATCACGAACATGCCGGCGTGATTTAAATTTCTAGAAGCGGTGAATCACTCCAACTCCTACGTAAAAGTTGTGCTGGCGGCCGCGGTTCGTCTCAACATTCAAATTGGGAACACCGGAATAAAAATCGCGCGCCTCAACTCGTGCGCCCCAACGCTCCCAAGGCCAAACATCCAATCCAACGCCTATCTGCAAGACCGCGGTGTTGCT
>JAYVCW010000043.1:0-13224 GCA_043749775.1 Acidobacteriaceae bacterium
TTTACGTGCGCGGCCTCTTTTTTCACATCCAGGTAATCCTGGTAATTCAACCGATATTCGCGCGCTGAATTCATGCTGCCTTGAACTACCGGGGCACGCCCGGGGAAGACCATCATGATGTTTTCGCCGTATTCGGACAGATTGCGTTTGTTGCCGCTCCGGAACCCTTCTCCTAAACCCACTAGAAGCAGCAGGGAACCGACCCCCCACGCGATTCCAAACATGGTTAGGAACGAGCGCAGCTTATGCGCCCACAGGGTGGCGAAAATTTGCGAAAACACGTCGATTACTACTTGCATTCTAGAGGATCCGAAGGGACGGCTTGCGCCTACTCCAGCATACCAAGACGACAGTATGTATGCCTGTATCAATTAAGGCGCAACATAATGCCTGCGCGGTCGCGTCGCCCCTCGGCGGGCGCGGAATGCAACCGCACTCTGACCGTCGCCATCGAAGGGCCTACGTGTCGAAACATTCTCGCAAAGAACCTGAAAGCGGTTCCCTCACGTCGACGAGGCCGCAAAAGCTCCCGAAAAAGCAGGAGGCGCTGTTTCGCGACGTTCTCACAACGCTGAACGACAGCCGGATTCCGTTTGCTGTTTCGGGTGCGATTGCGCTCCAGCAGCATACCGGCATATGCCGCAACACAAAAGATCTGGACATTTTTCTGGCCGCGAAATATGGCGAACGTGCCCTCGCGTGCCTGACGAAAAATGGTTTTAACTGTGAGGTGCGTGATCCGGTCTGGTTAGCAAAAGCTCGCCGAGATAATTATTTTGTCGACCTCATTACGGGCATGAGTAACGCAGTCATCACAGTCGAGGATTCATGGATGGAGCATTCGCATCCTGGAACCGTGCTCGGGGTTCCGGTGCGGATACTCGCTCCCGAAGAGTTGCTGGCCTCGAAATTATTCGTAACCCGGCGCGAGCGCTTCGATGGTGCGGATATCGCCCACATAGTTTATGTAACGAAAGGCAAGCTTGATTGGGCGCGCATATTTCAGTACGTCGGCGAGCACTGGGAAATTTTACTTTGGTCTTTATTGCTGTTTCGCTACGTCTACCCTGGGAATAGCGATTACGTGCCCGCGACGGTTTGGCAGGATTTAATCTCGCGGATCAGCAAGGCAACGGCTCGGCCTGATCCCAAACAAGAATTTCGAGGTAGCCTGATCGATGACTGCATGTTTGCGATTGACGTGGAGGAGTGGGGTCTCGAAAATGTTCTCGCTCGCTACCGCGCGGAACGTAGTCCCGTCTTGAGTATGCCCGATGCCTCGGCCGCAACGGGGGTCCGGAATAACCGATGAGAATTGCAGCCACAGCCGATTTGCATTTCACCCCTCAGCGTTACAACGTGCTGCGCGACCAGCTAAACCGCGTTCGCGATGAAGCCGATGTATTGATTATCGCCGGCGATCTCACCAACTACGGCCAGCCCGATGAAATGGAGCCGCTGCTTAACGCCCTGGTGCGCGCTCGCGTGCCTGTCATCGCTGTGCTTGGGAATCATGATTATGAGAGCTGTAAAGAAGCTGAACTGTCACGCATGATGACGGCAGAAGGAATCAAAGTTCTCGACGGCAGTGCCTACGAGCGGGATGGAGTTGGCTTCGCTGGAACGAAAGGATTCGTAGGTGGTTTCGGTCGTGGCATGTTGACGGCCTTCGGCGAGCCAGAGATAAAAACATTTGTTCGCGCCGGAATCGATGAAGCTCTAAAGCTGGAAAGAGCGATGTCGCAACTGCGCACCCAGAAACGGGTTGTCGTGTTGCACTATTCTCCGATAGCTGCCACAGTAGAAGGAGAGGCTCCCGAAATATTCCCGTTCCTTGGAACGTCGCGACTGGCGGAGGTCGTTGATCGGCACGGCGCAGATCTCGTGGTTCACGGCCACGCGCATCACGGAACAAAGGACGGGAAGACTACCGCGGGAGTTCCGGTACATAACGTCGCGATAACATTGCTGCAGTCCCAAGACCCTCCAGCGGTGTATCGAATTTTTGATATCTAGAAAACTGTTTTAGAGCAGACCATAAGTCTTTACCGCGCTGTTAAACTCGCGTATTCAGCTGCGCGAATCGAAAATGTTTCTACAGCTTTATCCTGCAAATGTTTGTACAGCTTTATCCGGATTGTTGAATTCAATTTCACTCTCTACAATCTTGACAGTAGGAATAATCATTTTGAGTCAAAGCCATGAAGATTGCCCAAGTAGCGCCTTTATATGAAAGCGTTCCGCCGGTTGGCTACGGTGGCACGGAGCGGGTTGTCTCATGGCTGACCGAAGAGCTGGTTCGCCTTGGCCATGACGTCACTCTGTTTGCCAGCGGCGATTCCCAGACGACAGCAAAGCTCATTGCGGGTAGTTCGGCTTCACTGCGCTCAATGCCTAATTTGAAGGATCCGCTCGCTCATCACACCGTGATGCTGGAGAAAGTTCGCAAGCATCGTGGCGAGTTCGACGTGATCCATTTCCATACCGACTACCTGCAATTCCCGCTTTGCAGAGAGTGGACTGTAAGTAATGTCACAACGCTGCACGGTCGTCTTGATCTGCCGGACCTTGTCCCGGTATACCGTGAGTTCAGGGATGTTCCACTGGTTTCGATTTCGAATCGTCAACGTGACCCCTTGCCAGGCGCGAATTGGATCGGCAACGTGTACCACGGCCTCCCCGCAAATTTGCTTCGGTTTCATAGCGGCGCCGGAAAATATTTAGCATTTATCGGTCGCATGTCGCCCGAAAAGCGTCCGGATCGCGCCATCGCCATCGCCACAGCTGCCGGAATGAGGTTGAGAATCGCGGCTAAAGTCGATTTGGCAGATCGTGCTTACTTTGACCGAGTCATTAAGCCATTGTTGTCACAGCCGAACATCGAATTTTTAGGAGAGATCGGCGACCATCAGAAGGCTGAATTTCTAGGCAACGCGGTTGCCTGTCTCGCTCCTATCGATTGGCCAGAGCCCTTCGGCCTGAATATGATTGAATCAATGGCTTGCGGAACTCCGGTGATTGCGTTTGCTCACGGTTCTGTTCCCGAACTCATTGACGATGGCGTGAGTGGAATAATTGTTGAAAGCGTCGAAGAAGCAATCTCGGCCGTTGAAAGGGTAAAAGAGATGTCGCGGGCCGCATGCAGAAACGCATTCGAGGAGCGTTTTACCGTCCGGCGCATGGCGAACGACTATTTGAAAATTTACCAGCAACTTGCCGAAGCAGACATGCCTTTTGATGAAAGTATGCTGAGTGAACTGTCGGAACAGGAGCATGAAGCGCTAGCAGAGGATGCTGCATAGTTGGAAGATGTAATCCAAATCAAAGATCAGTACTACGTACTCGCTACTTCTTCCCTCGCTGACGATCGCACCCGGGTGCTGAAGTGGGGCGACACGTTTGCTGTGTTCAATCGGCTTGGCGACATCGAGTCAATTGGGGTCGGCGAGCAGGGCCTCTATCATCGCGGTACCCGGTACTTGTCGCGCCTAACGCTCCGTATGGGCGACAAGATTCCTCAGCTCCTGCGCTCAACGGTTCAGAATGATAACGCATTTTTGACGTTGGATATGATGAACCCCGACGTATATAAAGATGGTCGGGTTCTGGTCCCACGGGGAGCGGTCCACCTCTTTCGGTCGAAATTTCTTTGGCAAGATGTCTGTTACGACAAATTACGTCTGGCTAACTTCCATTCGTTTCCGATTGAAACCTCCATCACTTTGGAATTTGCCGCCGATTATGCCGACATATTTCAGGTGCGCGGCACGAAGCGCGAGCATGCCGGTGAGATACTCCCCCCTGTTATTGAACGCGATTGTGTTGTTCTGTCTTATCGAGGCCTTGACCGAAGAATGCGCTGCACGCGCCTTCAGTTCTCGCCCGAGCCTGAGCAGATTTCTGAACGTTCCGTAAGTTTTAAAGTTGCCCTTGATCCGAAAGACGAGATGGCAATTTCGATTACAACATTCTGCGAGCAGCAGACTTCGAATCGAACAACCATCGACTTCGGAAACGCGATGGATCAGGCGCTCTCCACTCTGGAGCAGGGACGAAATCAATTTTGTGAAATTACAACTTCCGACTTTCGCTTTAATACCTGGCTCTCGCGTTCGCAGGCCGACGTTCACATGATGATTAGCGGTAATCCAGAGGGCGCTTATCCTTATGCCGGCGTGCCCTGGTTCAATACGGTTTTCGGACGGGATGGCATTCTGACCGCCATGGAATGTCTTTGGGCCGCACCCGGCATCGCGAAAAGCGTGCTCAAGTTCCTCGCTGAACACCAAGCCACGAGCGTTGTTCCGGAAGAAGACGCGGAGCCGGGAAAGATTTTGCACGAGATGCGTCATGGCGAAATGGCAAATCTCAAGGAAGTGCCGTTCGGGCGCTACTATGGCAGCGTCGATTCAACTCCATTGTTTGTAATGCTCGCCGGCGCATATTTTGACTACTCGCGCGACGGCGACTTTCTAAAAGAAATTTGGCCAAACATCCTGGCAGCCCTTGATTGGATTGATAACTATGGCGACATCGATAAAGATGGGTTCGTAGAATATGAACGCAAATCAAAGACCGGTCTAACGCAACAAGGTTGGAAAGATTCGCACGATTCCGTCTTCTACAGAGACGGCATCCTTGCCGCCACTCCGATTGCGTTGTGTGAAGTGCAAGCTTATGTCTATGGAGCAAAAAAGGCGGCATCACGCATCGCCGCGCATCTCGGGAACTCCGATCTCGCGGAGACGCTGAATCGCAAAGCGGACCGCTTGAAGGAAGAGTTCGAGCGAGCGTTTTGGGATGAGGAACTGGGCGCTTACGTTCTCGCACTGGACGGACAAAAAAAGCCTTGCCGCGTCCGCTCTTCTAACGCCGGGCATTGCTTGTGGACGGGAATTGCAAACGCGGCACACGCTGGAACCCTCGCAAAATCTCTCATGCAAGAGGACTATTTCTGCGGTTGGGGAATTCGAACATTGTCGAGCGGGGAAGTCCGCTATAACCCGATGTCCTACCACAACGGGTCGGTATGGCCGCACGATAACGCTCTCGTGGCCAGCGGTCTCGCCCGATATGGTTACAAAGATGAAGCTCTTAGAGTTCTCGGGGCGCTCTTCGACGCCAGCACTTTCATGGAGTTTAACCGACTTCCAGAATTATTTTGCGGATTCCACAAGCGTTCCGATGTTGAAGGTCCAACGCTCTATCCAGTGGCCTGCTCTCCCCAGGCATGGGCGGCTGCTGCTCCCTATTCGCTCTTTGAATCGTGCCTTGGAATCACGGTGCACGCCGCTGATCGCGTTGTGGACTTCGCCGATCCCAGATTGCCTTCAAGTATCAGTTATCTCGACCTCACAAAACTCTGTGTCGGTGACCGAACGATCGATCTACGCGTCTCCCGCGATGGGGAGACGGTTAGCGTCAAGGTCACGAAGGGTTCTGCAGATGTGAAGGTACGCGTCCTGCGCGGTCAGCCGCATTCACGCACGCCTGAAACCGTGCATCAATAAATAATAAATAAAAAATAAGGGGCGCTACGCTATTGTTTGTGGGCCTGCGCCGCTATGTCCCCATTCTTTGAAGCTTCCCCTTTTTTCTCTTCGGCATCCTGAATCGACGATCTCTTCTGCAATTCGTCGGCTGCTTGAGAAAGGGTCAAATCGTTCGAAACCAACCGATAATCCGAGCGGATTTCGTGTTGCTGTTCCGAGATCGTTTTTAAGAAGAGAATTTTTCCGTGCATATTCACATGCAAGAACGTCACCTCCCAGTGTCCGGGAGCGACTTCCGCCTGACGTACATTGAATTCTCCGCCCTTGTCGAGATAGCCTAACAGGCCGCCGGCAAACTTAACCGTGTGCATGAGCCGACCTTGAATTTCGGCTAAGCGGTTCTGCCGTGTATCGATCCAGATGCGACCTTCCATTTCATGAAAGACGATTGCTTCGCGCGACCACGCGTGATAATCGGGATTCGGTTCGAACAAAAGTTCCACCAAATCGCCCTTACGGTCGCCATAGCGAACGCTCAAGGCCTCGGGCAAAACCTTAAACATTCTCGCCGTTTGCTCGGCGTCTTCTGCCGCGGCCCTTTGACGCTTCTTTTGGCGGTCGGGAGCATGAAGCAAATTCCCAATCCGCTGGTCTTCACGTTTTTGTTCCTCTTCGCTGATCGCTCGTCCGTTGACAGATTGCAGGCGATCAATCTCCCCGTCCTTGCTCTCGACAACGAGTTTGACTTCTTCTTTACCGCCGTCAGTCCGTTTTACTCGATACATCCAATGACTGTGGTCGTCGGCCTGGGCTTTCAACTCTCCGTCAACGGCGCGGCGAAGAACGGTATTCGCAGACAAGCGTGTGTCGGGGACCTGCGCAAACAGTGACGCGCCAGAGGCCAGGAGTGACGCGGAAAGCCACACTTTGAGAAGGGACTTACTTGCTTGAGTCGGCGCGACCTGATCCACTGAAGTAGCTTTATTCATTCTCGCTTTGTCTCTTGAGCGGGCCTTTTAAAGAGTTTAATCTCGTTTCGAAATCTTCGCGCCGATTTTACGGTTTGTCATCTTCCGGCAGCGGCAGTCTCGCCTCAAGCGACTTAATTTTCTTAGGGCAATGGCGGTTAAACATACGCTTTAAGTCCGGAGTGAATTCGCGCAGAATTGCGGACGTTGCATCGGAGCTCAGCGCTCCTGTAAAGCGATCGATTGTTGCGTCAACTGAACGATAATGCTGGGGATAATAGGCATTTTGTAACGCGCTGGTTGAGAGCGCCCCCAGCATTTCAGATGTATTGAATTCCGTGCGGCCATCGTCCCCACGCGTAATCAAAACTCTGGTCGCCGCGTACCACGCTCGCCCGATCAAACTTGTTTGGGTAGAAGGGAAGTAGCGAGGGTCCTGATGCAGGATAGTCGAGAACAGATAAGTTTGAATGAAGCGGCGTGACTCGGTATCGGCCAACGTTGCGCCGTAGCGCTTTCCCCAGCCCTGCATTCCTCCCCCGTACTGCGGCCACTCTGCCGACATTTGGGCGATGCCTGCTTCGAATGCGGCCGTGGCGAATGTGTAAGGCGAATAAGCCCTCCGCTTAAACAGCAGCAGCTTGCAATGGGCGGAGAGTGGGAGGTAAGCCGATGGAGCATCGGGCGGAGTTCCAGGAGTGCTCTGACCAAAATTGGAAGGTATTTTTTCCAGACAATTGTCTGAGGCAGGCTTGGTTGGTACCGCGGCCAAAAGCATCTCGCTGCTCGAGGCTCGGCTGGTCGAGATCGCAGCGTTAGCCGGAGCGGGCGCAATGCCGAGATCGAGCACGCCAGCGTATTCCGAACTGCCCACTCCATCGCCAGAGGCCCCAGAGGCCAAAGCTGAATTGTAGGTAGTCGAAATCAAACTGAGCTGCGCCTTTTGCGCTCTGGCGGAAGACCCCAAAACCATAACGCAGGCGGCGAAAGCGAAGGCTTGTGCAGCCCTTAACCTTCGAACGGATTCCCGACGCCTTACGGCGTTTCTCAAAGTACTCGCCAACATCTGGCCACCCGTTTAAAACTCGTATACCAAACTTCTCAGTGCACGACCCTAACCAAACTAATTTTTGGCGACGCCACTCTCCCGGTTACCAACTTTGTTACCGGGGCTCGTTACTTTGGAGTACCGTTTCCGCAGTTTTTCCGCGCCCACGCACTAAAAGATCTCCTTTCACCGGCATCTCCATAGGCGCCTTCTAGTGTCTCCCGGTCAGGCGTGCAAAACTCTGACCAAAAGAATAGGTCATACCCCTGAGCGCGGCCATCGCATGGATTCTGTAGGGCATTAGGCTGTTTGCTGTAGGCCGCGCGGCGCCGATGAGCGCTTGCGGTTGACAGAGGGTGGCAAGATGGTAGACCGCCAGCCACGAATAGCTACGTCTGACCGCCGGGCTCGCCGGTGCTTGTAGAACAGCCGCACTTCAGCGTCTGGGAGCTTCGCCGACACAGCGGATTGCTCCATTCTTAGCTTCTTTGTGCATTTGTTTGCGCAGCGCCGTTAGTGCGCGTCGCTGGTTCACGCTTTTCTCCCAGGCCGCCGCGCACTCGCGCCAATTTTGCAACCCTTTTCAAATCGGCAACGAATTCTGCCATTTGGTCGCGGCGAGCATTCTCATCCGGCGCGCGCAGAATTGACGACGGATGAACGGTGGCCAGTGCCGTCGGGGCCAAAGGCGAATCCACCAGCGCACCGCGTTGACGAGTTACGCTGAAACTACGTCCGAACAAGGCCTGCGCCGCAGTCGCGCCGAGACAGACCAACACTTTTGGCTTGATCTCGTTAAGTTCAGCGTCAAGCCAGGGGCGGCAAGCTTGAATTTCATCGGCTTTGGGCTTCTTGTGTATGCGCCTCTTACCGCGTTCATCCGGTACCCACTTGAAATGCTTCACTGCATTTGTGACGTAGACTTCAGAGCGCTCAATCCCAGCTTCGACCAGCGCCTCATTGAGTAGTTTTCCCGCAGGTCCAACGAAAGGAGAACCAGCCAGGTCTTCTTGATCTCCAGGTTGCTCGCCGACGAACATGATCGTCGGTTTGGCTGCGCCCTCGCCAAAAACAGTCTGGGTTGCGTTTTTCCATAAATCGCAGGCACGACAGTCGCGAGCCTCCTCACGTAATTCTTTGATCGATGCTCCCCGAGTGTTTGGAACGGTCAAAACTTTCGGTCCAATAAAATGCATGGCCGCCTGTTCCGTCGTAAATTTCGATGTCGGCTTTTGCTTTGGCATTTGTTTCGATTTGACTCCCGGGTCTAGTGCGCGAACTCCAAGCGACCTCAGTGACTGCGATCATTGAACTCGATCAGTGACTGCGATTACGGCGTTCAACAAAAACCGAAGCGTTAACGGATTCAAAATCATTCATGGATTGACATGGTCCTGGGTGCAGTATGAAACACCCGAAGTGCATCCCTTTGCATCAGGGCGCATCCGGACGCGGGCAGCGAAGTTCCTGTATTCGGACTATCGGGCAAACCCACGGATGCGACTCGATTTCAAGTTCTCCCGCGAGGAGGGGGTGGAGTCGGCGCGCTGTATCCGGCAAAAGCTGTATTGCGAGCGGCTTTCGGGAGCGCGAGGATGTATATGGTAATTGCAACCGAAACAATATGGCGCTCTTTAAAACATTCAAGGGTGGTGACGTGGTGCCGGAATCGGGGGTCTACAAGGCGCTCCATTCGACGCCGCACCGCCTGCCATGGCGAGTAATATACCTCGAGGGTGATCATTTTCAGCGTTGCAAGCTCTGCCCGCTCGGAGTCCTTTATCGACTGGAAGTGCCTTGCGTCCCGCACACCCAGGTTGTCACCGCTCCCAGGGAAGAGTTCACAGTCTCGTTTGTCGGATGTTGATTTGGTCTGTCCACAATCGTTTTTTTTCGGCACAACCAAAGAAGGCCCAGATGCCTAGCCTGGGCCTTCTTCGCGCTTCAAATCCTACTGACCTCGTTGCGATTATTGAGTGACTCTCAGCAGCAACAGCGTTCCGCTGTCGAGCTTCACGTTGTTCTTATCCGAGGTGAGCACCGATCCCTGGGTTGCATTCGCTTCTGTAGATAACTTCAGATCTGAAATACCAACGACGCCTTTCGTCTCTCCAGTAATGGGAGCATTGACCTGTCCCTCGTTGCCTGCGCTCTTGCTATTGGTCGCGGCATTGCTGGCGCTGCCAGTATCCGTCCCCGCGGATGCATTACCAGACCCCATTCCTCCCGCGCGCCCGCTTCCCGATGGCGTTGCGGGACTTGAAGTTGCGGTCGCGGGTTGATTCGGCGTCTGGTTGTCTCCGGTGGCGTTGTCGGAATTTTTACGCGCTCCGATCACCGCCTGGATCGATAGTGGCATTTGCATATCGACGCCACCCTTCATTACGGCATGATCAAAGGCGATCGCCATTTGCGATTCTTTCTGCTGTTTGTTGCGAGCCTGTGCTTCAGTTACGTGTCCGATTACACGAGTATCTTTCGCTACGATGACGTCGCCATTCCCGTTTTTGAGGTCCTGAGTGACTTTGGCCTCGACTTGGTCCCCGGTTTTTGCTTTCTTTGCGTCGATCGATTTGGTTAGCTCTACCGGAATCACGCTGCCCGGCGCAATGCGATTGGCTCCGCTCATTTGGCCTTGCGCCGAAGCGGAGGATGACGTCGGAGTTGTTTGACCCGCCGAAGGTTGCGCCGAGGGCGGAGCGGCATTGTTGCCAGGTGATTGAGACGAATCTTGAGCCAGGCATGCTCCGCAAAGCAGCACCCCGGTGAAAAGTGAACGCAAAATCATAAAGTCCTCCCTGTAAAAGACATTGATCGCACAGCACGAATTGTCCCGAGCACAATGTCTCTGAATTGATCAGCAACTTAGATGTTGATTCGCGCGACAGGAGCGCGACAGAAGAGTGACAGATTTACTCCCTTTCTTTTGCGAAGGCCTTCTTTTCTCAGGGAAATCCTGTAGCACAAAAGGTCGCTGCCGGACCGCGCTGGGCTCGGTTACCTGACATAATGTCGCGTCGCGCATCTTATGTATGTTCCCATGCTTTTTCCGATTGCAAAAGACTATCCGCCGATGGAAGCGCAATCGGCAACCGCTCTTCCCACCGGCCCCGACTGGCAGTACGAACCCAAGTGGGATGGCTTTCGCTGCCTAGCCTTTCGTGACGGCAAAGAAGTCGACCTGCAGTCGAAAGCTGGCAAGCCTCTCACCAGATATTTTCCCGAGCTCGCCGCAGAAATACAGAAAGTGAAAGCGCAAAAGTGTCTGCTCGATGGCGAAATCGTAATTCCTTTTGAAGGCGCACTCTCTTTCGATCAGCTGCTCATGAGAATTCATCCTTCAAGCAGCCGGGTAGAAAAGTTGAGCCGCGAAACTCCCTGCATTTTTATTGTGTTTGACCTGCTCGTGGATGCCGATGGCAAGTCGCTTGTTGAACTGACGCTTGACGACCGGCGCAAAGCTCTTGAAAGATTTGCCGCCAAGAATTTTAAAAGTGGAGGAATGATTCGCCTTTCTCCCGTCACCCTCGAACTCGATACCGCGAGCAAGTGGTTCCACATGGGAGTCGCGCTCGACGGAGTGGTCGCCAAACGCAGCGACCTGGACTACCAGTCGGGCAAGCGCTCCGGAATGCAAAAGATCAAGAAGATGCGAAGCGCTGATTGCGTGGTTGGCGGGTTTCGTTACCTGGAAAAAAAGCCGCTCGTCGGGTCTTTACTTCTAGGTCTTTATAACAAGGCGGGTACGCTTGATCACGTCGGCTTCAGTTCTTCGATCAGCGCAAAAGACAGACCGGCCCTGACTCGAAAACTGAAAAAGTTGATCAAACCTCCGGGCTTCACGGGCAAGGCTCCAGGCGGGCCGAGCCGCTGGAGCACGAAGCGCTCAACTGAGTGGGAGCCGCTCGATGGTTCGCTTGTCGCTGAAGTGCAGTTTGATCATTTCACCGGCGGCCGCTTTCGCCATGGCACAAAACTTCTGCGCTGGCGTCCCGACAAGAGCCCGGAACAGTGTACGCAGGAACAAGTGCAGCGCGAAGATCGCTCGGCGCTTGATCTACTTTAGGCTTGCCTTACTAAGCTCGACTCACTGAGCTCGGTTTAATTAAGCCTCGCTCTGCTTTAGGCTCGCTCTACTTTAGTCATTATGGTGTGACCGGCTCGATGCGCTAGTCGTGGGTTAGGCTGAGTTTGTTAAGAACTTTAGTCCAGAGCCACAAGCGGAGGGAACCGGTCATGAATGAGAAGTTACGATTTTTGGGTTTGGATGTCCATGCCGAAACGATAGCTGTTGCAGTAGCCGAACCGAATGGCGAGGTTCGCAGCCTAGGAATGATCGCCAACCGCGAAGATTCGATCCGCAAGTTCATCCGCAAGCTTGATTCGCCCGAGCATCTACGAGCCTGCTATGAAGCCGGCCCGACGGGCTTCGTACTGTACTGGCAACTGACGCAGTTGGGAGTCAAGTGCGATGTGGTGGCGCCGTCGCTGGTTCCGAAGAAGCCCGGGGATCGGGTAAAGACCGACCGGCGGGATGCTCTGAAGCTGGCGCGCAGTCACCGCTCCGACGATCTGACTGCGGTGTGGGTGCCGGATGAAGGCTCGGAAGCATTGCGCGATCTTGTCCGGGCGCGAGAGGCGGCCAAGCAGGATCAGCTGCGAGCAAAGCATCGGCTAACCAAGTTTCTGCTGCGTACGGGCCAGCGTCCTCCGCTGGGAGTGAAGGCGTGGACGGAAAAATACGTCGAGTGGGTCCAGCAGGTCCGCTACACGCATCCTGCGCAGGAGGCCACTTTGCTCGATTGTCTGAACGAAGTTCAGCACATGGAAGAACGAGTCAAGCGGTTGGAGCAGTCGATTGTGGAAGTGATTCAGCTGGCTCCCGCGCCGATGCGGGAAGTGGTTCGCGGTTTACAGGCATTGCGCGGTATTGCGCATATCTCGGCAGTCACAATTGCTGTCGAGCTGGGCAACATCACCTCCCGCTTCAAGAGCGCGCGTGACCTTATGGGGTATAGCGGAGCCTTTCCCAGCGAAGACTCCAGCGGCGAGCGTATTCGAAGAGGCTGCATTACCAAGTCAGGTAACGCGCACCTCAGACGCATCGTGGTCGAATCAGCCTGGAGCTATCGACACCGGCCTGCAATCGGAGCCCGGTTGCGCAAGCGACAGGAAGGACTTCCGGCAGAAATTACCGAGATTGCATGGAAAGCACAGAACCGCCTGCACAAGCGCTACATGACGCTGATGGCTCGAGGCAAGGAGCAGAGAAAGACCATGACGGCAGTCGCACGCGAGTTGTTGGGCTTCATCTGGGCCATCGGGATCAAGGCCGAAGCGTCCTGCAAACAACAACTGGCGGCATGAGGGGAACCGAAAGAACAAAAGCAAAGACTTTCCAAATAAGGAAAAAGCAAAAACGATTCAACCAATGAACAACGCTCTCCAATTCGAGGACAGGGTCAGCCGCAGCCGGAGCAAGCACGAAGGAGAATCCTCGCCTTCCCTATGCGACAGGCCTAGCCGGATTCGCGCACTTAGTCAGAGGCAGCTCCCGACGGATCATGATTATGCGGTTCCGACCCGCGAATATCAGCTTGATCAATCGTCGCCATTACCTGCCTCGGCTGCTGCTGATCCTGTCCTCGAAAAGACAAATGCAAAAACTACCCCAACGATTCGAAGATGTTGACAGGGTCACACCATATCAGGGAAG
>JAYVCW010000044.1:0-7454 GCA_043749775.1 Acidobacteriaceae bacterium
ATCCTTGAGTTTCGATCGCGCGAGCCTGAGGTCGATCACTCAGTTATTGCCGAACTTCATTTTGATGAAGGCCGATCAGGCACGCACGCTTGCTCTTCACACCACAGTGCAGGCGCTCGCGTCAGAGATGGAAGAACAGGCGCCGGGATCTGAAGTGGTCGCAACTCGGCTAGCCGAGGTTCTATTTATCCAGGCACTCCGGGCGCATATCGCGTCGGGAGTGGGATGGCGCGACAAAGGATGGCTTCGTGCGATTTTCGATCCTCAAATGGGCACTGCTCTGAGTGCCATTCACGACAGTGTGAAGACACCCTGGACGGTCGAATCCCTGGCCGATGCGGCGGGCATGTCTCGTTCCGCATTCGCAGCGCGTTTTAAAGAGCTACTCGGACAAACACCGCTGGAATACGTAACCGAGTGGCGGATGCAGAAGGGGATGCAGTTACTACAACAGCGTGACAAGAAGCTCATAGACGTTGCTCGGTCGGTCGGTTACGAGTCCGACGCTGCGTTCAGTAAGGCGTTCAAGCGAGTTGTCGGGGCTAACCCTGGTGAATATCTCAAACGTGGTTTTGACGACCAGGGTCATGCCGGAAAGGCGGAAGGTTTTTGAAGCGGAGCATTCTGACTTTGGCGGCGGGGCCTAGGCAGTGGTCCGCCTCGGGGTAACGCCTTCGGCTAGGGCAAGGCATTCAAGTAGCACGCACCGCTCGTCGACTGCTTTGGCGGCGTCGGCGGCGTCATCCACGGTGGAATGTTGAAGTTAAAGAATTCCGCCATGCTTTTTTGTGCTGCGTCCCGTTTGGTGAGGGGGGCGAGACTGAAGCGCGTTTCAATGAATTTCAAAATGGCCGTATAGTCCATTACGGTGTGCGACACGTAATGTTTCTTCGCGTACGGTGACATCACAATCATGGGCACGCGATAACCCGTATAAGTGAAATCGCAAGTTGGCCCCGTAGCGTTCGTGCAAACATCGTTCGGTTGCAAGTCCTGAGGTGTGATGCCGTCTGGACTCACTGCCGGTTTCGGCGCCACGTGGTCATACAGCCCGCCAAACTCGTCATAAGTAAGAATGAAAGCCGAATCTTTCCACGAAGTACTGGCCATCAGCTGGTTAATGAGCGACGAAACATAATTCGCGCCGAGCTGAATATTGATCGGGTACTGGTCGGAATCCGAGCCGTGCTCGTCGAGGCCAGCGCTTCCCGCCGGTTCGATAAGCGCCACCTGCGGTAGGGTTCCGTTCTGCAAATCGGAATTGTATTGCGTCATAGTCGCAATATTGTTCGGGTAGCTGTTCGGGATGCTTTGTCCCCATTGAAAATTTTGTATGTAACTCAATCCGAGCAGACACTGCGGCGTCGGATTGGATGAGCAGTTGGTATTGGTCGTGTTGACATAAATCTTCCACGATACCCCCGCGGCTTCCAATTCCTGAAAAATCGTGGTTGCTGTGAGCAGCGACGAATCGCGACTGTTTGTTCCAATCGGGTAAGCCTCGCCCTGCGACGTAGCAGCCATCAGGTATTCGCGATTTGGACCGGTGCGGCTCATCACTGGCGAGAACCAGCGGTCGGATGTGGCAAACTTCGACGCCATGAAGCAGTAGTAATTCAAGTCGCCGGAATCGTAGTAACCCATCGCCCGTTTTCCATCCGTATCGTTGAAATTGGGGCTCATATTGCGCGAATCGTGAGCGTTGGTCCAAACATAACCATCGAGAAGCGCGGTTGCGGAAAGTGGATTTGCCCGGTTCCAGTCGACATGACTCTCGTTCCATGAAGGGCTTGGATTCTCGATGCATTGCGTCAAGAGGTGAAAAGAAGCGATCTCCGGACTGGCGCCATCGATGGTGCAATCGGAAGGAACTGGGTAGGCCGGATCGCATCCCGGATTCGTCGGCGGAGGGCCATAAAGGGGCGCGGCCCCGGAAGTTGGATTGAATTGCGGGAGTCCGTCAAAAGAAATATCCGCGAACTTGTTTGCCCGCCAGTAGGCGCGCAACGCTCCGAAGTAGTGGTCGAGCGAGCGGTTCTCTTGCGCCATGAAAATGATGTGATTCAGCACCTTTGAAGTCTGATTTAAATTGAAGGTTGCCGTGACCGACTGGTCGGAGTTCAAGGTCAGCTTGCAGAGCCCCGTGTCCTTGCAGGCCCCAGACCATCCGGCGAAGTATGAACCACTTTTCGGTGTCGCTTTGAGAGATACCACTGTCCCGGCAGGCATCGCCGCCGTACAGGTCGGGCTGCAGTTGATTCCCGTGGGAGTGCTCACCACGGTGCCAGTTGAAGTCCCAGCAAGTTGAACCGTTAACTGGTAAGTAGTCGCCGACGCACTGGACGTGAAACAAAACGCCATCAGGCAAAACGCCGAAAGGGCAGACGCCACAAAGGTCGACAAAGATCGAGCAGACAAATTTTTACCAGTCACTAATAGTCCTCGCAACGAGTGTAGAAGCCACACTATGGGATGTGTGAGGCCTTGATTAGGTTGTGGTTTTGCCGTTCGGCATGCCAATTCGCATCCAAACATGCAAAAAAAATGCGGTTTTCTTGATATTTATTCCATTTTCTTCATAGTTATTCAATTTGTTGCTTACTCACTCCCGTTTTCCCTTTTGGGTTGGGCGTAACCTCGCTCTCAAATTAAGGGGCATGCCCGGGTTGCGGAAATCTCGAAATCGCCCGAGATATCACGTCCGGCAAGGCTTGCAAGGTTGGCGGTAGTGGTTCAGGTTACCGTCGTTCGTTGCCCGCGCGGGCCAACGAATCCTATAATTTCGTATCGTCTGATCGAGGGATTCATGTCAGAGGCAGCGGGAACCTCCCCAATTCGCCTGTCGCAAGAACTGACCATCTTCCATGATGTGGCGAAGGCGCTCACTTCTTCGTTGAACCTCGATTCCATTCTGCAGACGATCATGGAGAAAATGGCGGAATATTTCCGTCCCGACACCTGGTCGCTTCTGATGGTGGATGAAGAAAAAGACGAACTTTATTTCGCCATCGCGGTCGGTGCCGCGGCCGAGGTTCTTTCAAAAGCGAGACTGAAAGTGGGGGAGGGAATCGCCGGCTGGGTTGCAAAACACGGTCAGGCGCTCATCGTTCCCGACGTGCAGAACGACGTTCGTTTCTCATCGCGTCTCGATGAGATGACTCGCCTGCAGACGCGTTCCGTCATCTGCGTGCCGCTGCGGTCGAAGCATCGCGTGCTCGGAGTGATTCAACTCGTCAACGCCAACGTCGGTTTATCAGAGCAGGAATTGTTCTTCCTGCAGGCACTCTGTGACTACGCGGCCATCTCGATCGAGAACGCCCGGGCCGTTGAAAAAATTCAGGAACTGACCATCACCGACGATTGCACCGGCCTCTTCAACGCGCGTCATCTGCACAAAACTCTGGAGACCGAAGTCTACCGCTCCGCGCGCTTCGGATATCAGTTCAGCGTCTTATTCATCGATCTCGATCACTTCAAGCAGGTCAACGATACCCACGGACACTTGGTCGGCAGCCGTCTTCTCGCAGAGGTCGGTTATGTCATCAAAGCGCAATTGCGCTTGATCGATTTCGCCTTCCGCTACGGCGGTGATGAATTCGTAGTATTGCTGCCACAGACTAGCAAAGATCAAGCCGTAGTAGTCGCGATGCGTTTGCGCGAGTCGTTGCGCTCAGGAACGTTCTGCTCTGAGATGGGATTGAAATTGAACCTGCGGGCAAGCATGGGATTGGCCACATTTCCTAACGACGCGCAGACCCCGCAAGAGATCATTCGCCAGGCAGACGAGATGATGTACATGGTGAAGAACTCCACCCGCGACAACATCGGAGTCGCCTCCCGCGGACTGATGGAACCCTAGCAGCGTTCAACAAAAGTCCTGCTTCCACAAAGTCGTGGGCAACAAAGTTGGCGTGGAAAGGCCTTTGCCCGCTCGGGAAGACGGGTCCGCCCGCCCGTCACAAAGCCGGCCTGCTGCAGAAAATCAAACAGCCTGTTGATGATTCATTAAGCTAACGGAGCCGCAGCCATAATCGGCTGCGACGTCGGCGCCGGAGAGCCTTCTCGCGGCTCAATCGTGATGGCGAAAGTCTTCGCTTCCACCCCAGCGGGAATCTGTGGCTTCACAAGCGTGGCGTTGCCATCGGAATTCGGCTTGAAAAGTCCGACCGGAATCGGTGCCCCGGTTTTCGGAATCAGCCACAATTCATAGATTTTTTGCGCCGGCAGCGGTGCCATGTTACTCGCAAGAAACACCAGCGTGCCGTTCCGGCGAACGTAGATCGCTCTGCCCTGCGGCTGCGGAGGACTCTTCGCCGCGACCAGCGTAAAGTGCTCCGCCTCAGCCGACGTTAAAGAAGTCAGGAGCTCATTCGCCTGCAACAATTGCTGCTGCTGATTCGCAGACTCACCCTGAAGGCTTGCAACTTCGCGCACCAAATTCTTCTTTTCTCTCACCGCGAAAAGAACGAACGCCACGGCTGCGGCGGCTGCCGCCAGCTCGAGCACTCTCCACCAGCCGCGGCGCGCCGTCGCTACCTTCGGACTGCGGTCGAGAAGTCGTGGTTCTTTCGCAATCGCATCCATCAAGCGCTGCCTTGATCGCAGCGGAGGCTCAGGCCCACTTACCGAAAACGCCAACGCAGCCAGATCGCCTTGCACTTCCGCAAGCTCTCTCCTGCAGTCAGCGCAGCTTTCGAGATGCTCCTCGATCCGGAGACGTTCCTCCCCCTGCAGCTCACCCAGAGCGTATTGCGGCAAGTTCTCGATAATTTGTTCGTGCACGCTCATGGGCGAAAAGCTTTCCGCAGCGTCGACAGCCCGCTGCGAATTCGAGTCTTGATCGTTCCCAGCGGTTCGCCGGTCTTCTCCGCAATTTCGATATGCGTCAGACCTTCAAAAAACGCCATCTCCAGTGCCGTTCTCTGTTGCACCGGCATGCCGGATAAACTGCGGCGAATCTTGTCGAGCGAGCCGCTCCACTCCGCGAGGCTGAAGGCGTTCGAGTCGGAATAGACCACCACGTCGGCAATGTTGGCGTCCGGCTTGCGCTTGCGCAGCAGATCGATAGCCCGGTTGCGCGTAATAACTGCAAGCCATGCCGGGAGACTGCCACGGCCCTCGTCATACGCCTGCGGATTGCGCCAGAGTTGCAAAAACACTTCCTGCAAAACATCTTCCGCTGCCCCGGTGTCGCCTAAAACCCGGAGCGCAACAGAATACACGATCGATGAATAGCGCTCATAAAGCTGTGCCATGGCGTGCTCATCTCCTGAGCGGATGGCGGACACGGTCACCGCGTCCGACGATACAACATTCGTCGCTTTATGATGCAACGTGAATCTCTCTTCTTAGAAGTACGGCTAGAAAGACTTCCCGCGTGGGGCGGCGAAAAATTTCTCAGTCGATTGCGCAGCTCACATCGCAGCTAACCATCGCAGCCAACACCTATGAAAGCGCGCAGTACCTTCGATGCAGAATCGCCCCATGGTGACCGTGTTGCCTGAGCCGTTCTCGCTAGAATTAAGAGAATTACGCCGATCGAGACTGTATCCGATTAACCGTCCTCGCTAGAATTACGCTAAAGAGACGCCAGCGGATTCGTCATTCGGACAATTTGTCATCTCCGGCCGAGCATACGTGTGTTTCGGGATTGAGTGAAGAGCGACGGAGGGGCGGTGACGAGGCGATCGCGCGCGTTCCGTCGGGCGACGGCCCGACTCCTGTGCACTATTTACTCTGCCCCTCGCAAGCTAAAAATTCCGCGAATTGTCTTCCCGCTTCTTGATCTCGGCAGGTTCATCAGCCTTCGGCTTCGTTTCTCCAGCCTCGGGCTTCCACGCCGAAGCATTCGCCGCCGCCGAGGGATTTACACCAAAATCCCATACATAGACATTCATTCCCTCTTTCCCTAACATTTCCGCAACCGCGTACTCACCGGACGAGAGAGGATCGCTCGGGGTCACTTTCACCCAGCCTCCAGTCAAAACACTCACCGTGGAAGCGACAAAGCGCGCGTCGGATTTCGTCTTCCCCGTCACCCCTGTCTTCATCGATCCGGCGATTCGTTTGCCGCCCTTAATTTCCATGCGAACCAGCTTGAACCGCTCCGCCGGAGCGAGTGGATCAGCCTCACTTGTCGAAGCCGTCGCACCTGCGCCGATGTTCAGGTAGAGCGAAGGTACCAGTGTGTGTGACTGAATCTTTGCGTGCGACCCCGGAAGCTCAACTGTCTGCCTCGCCCCCGCCAGCGGATTCACCGCCGAACGCAAAATCTTCGCCTTCGTATGGTTCTCTACCTCGCCCCCTGATTGCTGGAGTTCCACAAGCTGAGCCTGATTCTGATAAGCATCGAGCAGAAACACCCCGCTGTCGTCCGGCAGTCGCAAACCCGGAGCGACCTGCGGCGACCGCGCTTGCTCCGCCTTGCGCTCGGCTTCAAGTTGCTTATCAAGTTCGACCGCCTCAGGAGCAAGCTTGTACTGGGAGCGTCCCTGCTCGAACTTGTTGGTCGCGTCCCAGTCAACCAGTGAATTTGGAACTTCTTCCCACTCCCCACGTTCCGCGCTGAAGTAACGCACGCGATCACTCTTCACTTCATATTTTGTGACCGATTGGTAGCTGCCATCTTTTAATATGAGGCGACGTGCCTGAGCTTGCGCCAATGATGGGACGGATAGGAAGAAAAGAGACGCGAGTGGCGCCGCAACGAAACAGAAGAGGACGATGAGCCTCAAATGGCGCGCAGATCTCATTGCAAATAGTATTATCGCCCCTCGCGCATCGTAGGTCGAGGCGCGGCATAAGCCCGCCAAGTTTGCTCGGCAATAAATAACCGGAAGCTCACCTGAGAGCCCCAACCGTCCCTCTTTTCCACATTCCATTTCTAAAAAACTTCTGCCATAATTATTCGTGCACCCCAGCCCGCACAAATTTCCCAACAAATTTAAAGCGAGGAATCGATGTCGGCCAAGTACATCTTTGTAACTGGCGGTGTGGTCTCATCTCTGGGAAAGGGGTTGGCTGCCGCTTCCATCGGGTGCCTGCTCGAAAGCCGCGGCCTCAAAGTCAATCTCATGAAGTTTGACCCGTATCTGAACGTCGATCCGGGAACCATGTCCCCCTTCCAGCACGGCGAAGTTTTTGTTACCGACGATGGCGCCGAAACCGATCTCGATCTCGGACACTACGAGCGCTTCACCCATGCCAAACTTTCTCGCGACAATAACTGGACCACCGGACGCCTCTACGAGCAGATCATCGCTAAAGAACGCCGCGGCGATTATTTAGGCAAGACGGTGCAGGTGATCCCGCACGTTACCAATGAAATCAAGGCCGCGATGCGCCGCGTATCGGCGGATGTGGACGTGGTGATCGTCGAGATCGGCGGTACCGTGGGCGATATTGAGTCCCTGCCCTTCATTGAGGCCATCCGGCAAATGCGGCACGAAGTCGGC
>JAYVCW010000045.1:0-2292 GCA_043749775.1 Acidobacteriaceae bacterium
CGCATGGGTGTGAAAAGTCCCGCCGACCGCGTCGGGATAAATGTCCCAGATGCTACGTCCGATCATCTGCTCGCGGGACATCGCCGCCAGCTCGGCGGAACGATCGTTCACGTAAATGTAGCGCCATTCGGAATCAAAGGCCGCAAACGCGTCAGTGATACCGGTGAGCGCGTTCTCGCGCTGCTCCAGGAGGTCGCGCACTTCGCGTTGACGACGGCGCGATCGCAGCGCGACCTGCAGGGTACTCACGAGCGTGACCGAACCCAACGGCCGTTCCAGGAGCGTGACGTTCGCTTTCGGTCCGAAGATTTCGATCGTGCGCAGACTTACGTCTTGTCCAGCACCGCTGCTTGTTAAAATAATCAGCGGAATATCCGACCACGCCGGTTGCTGCTCGAGGGCGTCGAGCAATTGCGGGACTTGGCTGGCGACAAGCGCTTCCTCGGAGATGAGGATCGCGTTCGTGTCATCATCGAGATTCTGGGCGAGATCGGAAAGATCGGGACAAATCTGAGCGCGAATCGCGGACTTCTGCAGAAGTTCGGCCGCGAGCGGCGCATCTTTGCCGATCGGTGCAACGATTAAGACGACGCCGGGCGAAGTCTTAGTCTGAGTCAGGCGCGTCGGGCTCATGCTCTTTGAGAGTTCCGCCCTCGGCCGAAACGGGCGTTCCGCCCAGGACTCCCCGGAGTTTATTCAGCGGCGCTCCGACGGAAATGCCCGCAGCACTGATTTTCAATTCCCGAATCGTATTTTCGTGGCCGCCGGTGCGTTTCTTAATCACAGAGACGGCTTTGTGCACCGCGCCCTTCAGTTCGAAAAAGCGCAGCGCAACCACGGTATCAGCGAGATAAGTGACATCGATCGGTGTCTGCATGTTCCCGAGTAATCCATGCGGCGTAATCACGAGCATGGTGACGATGCCGAGTTGATTCAGATAAGTCAGAAGCTCATGCAATTGCAGATTCAGATTCCGTTCTTCCGCCATCGAATGGAGGTAGCCATTCAGACTATCGATGTAGATAAACTTCGCGCCGTCGACTTCAACTGCAGTACGGATCCGGGACGACAACTGGCCGGGGGAAAGTTCAGCCGGGTCGACTTGAAGAACGGAGACCAGACCTTGATCGACGAGTTTATCCAAGCCCAGCCCAAGCCCTTTGGCGCGGGCAAATAGAATCGGCAGACTTTCATCAAAGGTGTAAATGGCCACCTTCTCGCCGCGCTTCGCGGCCGCGACGGCAAACGTCAGGCCGATGCTGGATTTTCCTGAACCAGGAGGACCTGTAAATAATGTGCTCGTGCCGCGCGCAAGTCCTCCGCCGAGGAGCACGTCCAACCCTTTGATTCCGCTGGTCACATTCTCGTTAGGAAAATTCCGATGATGCTCAGCCGCGATTAGCCGCGGGAACGCTGCAATCCCGCCCTTCTCGATCACGTAATCGTGATAACCCCCGCGATAAGTAGTGCCGCGGACCTTCTGCACGCTCAGGCGCCGGCGCTCCGCGCCATATTCCGGAGCCAACTGCTCCAGCACCAGAACTCCATGCGCCAGACTCAGCACGTGGCTGTCCATTCCATCAATACTCAGGTCATCGAGTAGAAGCGTGGTGCACTTCCGACCGGCGAGAAATTGTTTGAAGGCCAAGATCTGCCGGCGATAACGCAGCGGCGTTTGCGAAAGAAGGCGAAGCTCGGAGAGCGAATCGAACGCAACGCGCGTCGGCTTGATCCGCTCCACGGCATCGAGCAACAGGCGAGTCGTCTCCGTCAACTCCACTTCCGAAGCATGAAATAAAGTGTTCTGCGCCTGCGCCTCAAGCTGCTGTTCGATTGCGGACAATTCCACGATCTCGATGCCATCCAGTGACCAGCCATGTGAAAGGGCAACCTCCTCCACCTCATCGCGCGTTTCGGACAAGCTGATGTAGAGAACTTTTTCCCCGGCGCGCGCGCCGGTCAGGAGGAATTGCAGGGCGAGCGTCGTCTTTCCTGCACCGGGCGCCCCCTGCAAAAGATAAAGCCGGCGCGGCGGAAGTCCGCCTTTCAGAATGTCGTCCAGACCGGGAATTCCAGTCGCGACTTTGGCATGATCGACCGCAGACTTTTTGCTCACGTGGAACTAGATGTTAGAAAACCGATTGGCGAATGCCAGAAAGATCGGGTTCTCACGGAAGAAACGCTCATAATCCCACGATACGCGTGCGGTCCCTCAATTGGACGTGAGCAGTGTTGAATGCCGGCGCGCAACCATCATGTTGCGCAGTGTTGAAGGGGCTTGAGGTCAACCTG
>JAYVCW010000046.1:0-2324 GCA_043749775.1 Acidobacteriaceae bacterium
GCAACAGCAACAGCTTCAACAAGAGCGAAATGGCGCGCTCCTACGAGTGCAGGGAACAACTCGCCCAAAAGTATTTGACAACGCCGACGTTGTCAGAGAGGCGATTTTTCGCCAACTATCCGTTCGAGACCCGCCGAACCACAGCACTCGGAACTCTACGGCGTGACCTCGTATTCACTTGTCACTAGGCCGCTCTTGTATTGACGAGTACTGATGTGGCGAAGCTTGATGTCCTGTGGCACGCTTCCGAACAAAGGAATACCGTCCCCGATCAATACCGGTACGCGCGTAATCGTGAGATAGTGGATCTGCCCAGCGCGCAGGAATTCTTGAACCGTGATCCCGCCATCGACATAGACGTGCTTTGCGCGGCTAGCTTTGAGTTTTTGAGCGATATGTGCTGGCTCTCCGCTCATTTGCTCAATACGTCCTGTGATTCCCGAGAGGTTTACCGGGCGATGGCTTAGAACTACGACGCGCTTATCGCCGTAAGGCCAGCTCGGTAATTTCAGAACTACTTCGAATGTGTTTCGTCCAATCAGGATCGTATCGACACTGGCCATGAACTCGTCGTATCCATGCGGCTCGCCGCCGCCAGCTGGCAGGAAATCGTACTCGCCGTTCCGGCGCGCAATAAAGCCGTCGAGACTGGTTCCAACGAATACTGAGAGCTTCACGGAAGGCTCCTTGGCTCGGATCAGCAGAGCTAGTTTACATTCAGGGCTTCACGTTCGACAGTTGAAGAGCGCAAGAGAACGTGTCCTACGGAATGAAGTGCAGTGCAGGAACGTCCAGCCACTCGACCGTACAATCCTCTCGCGACCAACTGTTGAAATATCGCGATTGCGCTCAAGACCCGTCCCGGACGCTTGGGGCGATTCGTTTCGCCACTACCCAATCGAGCACCTGCTGGCATAGCGCGGCTCGGCTTTTTTCTTCATAATCGCCACTATGGCGCTCATCGTTTTCGTCCGAGGCATGAATGTTGGTGGACACAGAACGTTTCGCCCAAGCATCCTCGCAAGAGAACTGAGCGCATATGATGTCGTGAATGTTGGTGCTGCGGGCACGTTTGTTGTTCGTAAACCTGGCTCTCGAGTAAAGTTCCATGCTGAGTTGCTTCGGAAACTACCGTTCGAAGCGGAAGTTGCGCTCTGCGAGAGCCGCGATCTTATCCGGTTGGAGATGGAAAATCCGTTTGGAACTGAGCCGGCACGCTCTGATGTTGTCCGATTCGTGAGCATTCTGTCGAAAGCCTGCCGCGTGCGGCCTTGTATCCCGATCACACTTCCGTCAGGTGGAGAGTGGTCCTTGCGAGTTATCGGATTAAGAGACCGATTCGTTTTCGGAGTGTACCGTCGTCACATGAAAACCATCGGCTATCTTGGCCAGATCGACAGATTGTTCGGTGTACCGGCGACCACACGGAATTGGAACACAATACTTGCGATCGTGCGGATTTTGAAAGGCGATGGGAATAAAGGCCGCTGATCGCAGTACGACCTAAGTTGGCGATAAATCGCCTCTCTGACAACGTCGGCGGTGTCAATCACTTTTTGGGCGAACTGGTCCCTGTACTCCTAGGAGCGCGCCATTTCGCTCTCGTTGAAGCTGTTGCTGTTGCTTTGCCAACCCAGGCTCGCTCGTAATCCATTTCAGGTCAGGACGACTCTCGGTCCGACCCATGCATCTCTTCGGTCGCAGCTGCGATCATGATTACTACTTCGAACTCCCCCGATGAAGGGGAGCGGGATACCCAATCAATAGCTCGGTGTTCTACTGCACACCATCGCGATTTCCGGGCTCTCCCGCGTGCGAACCGAACTTTTTCATCTGCTCGTAATCCCATCCCTTACGCCACATCCAGTACAGGCGCACCGCCAGTCGACGTGCCATCGCGACTTTGGCGGTCTTGCGTCCTCGTCGCATCATCAGGTGGAGATACTTGCTGCGCCACTCCGGCACGCTGCGCACCGTCACCTGCGCCGCTTCCACCAGCAGGAAACGCAGCCGCGAGTTCCCCTGTTTCGTGATGTGGCCCAACCGCCGCCGATTGCCGCTCGAGTCTTGGAGCGGCACCAGTCCCAGATAACTCGCCACCTGCTTGCCGCATTGGAAGCGCTCGGCCCGCCCGATGATCAGCACGAAGGCCAGCGCCGTCAGGGCACCGACACCGGGATGCGTCTGCAAGCGTTGCGCCTCAGGACACTTTTCCATCTCCTGCTCGATGGCCTGAGTGAGTTCGGCAATCGTCAGAGTCAGTCGATCGAGTAACTCCAGCAGATCGCGCCGTCGCCGGTCGCCCATGGAGCCAGCGCAAACGC
>JAYVCW010000047.1:0-5928 GCA_043749775.1 Acidobacteriaceae bacterium
GTGCAGCCCAAGCGCTCCTCCCACGCAAAAGTAGTAAGCGTCGACCAGACGCCCATCGACCTTCATCTTTTTGCCGTCGATGCCAATGTCGGCAATCCAATGCTGGCCGCAGCTGTTTGGGCACCCGGTGACGTGCAGTTTCAGGTGTTGGTCAAAGCCGGGCAGGCGCTCCTCGAGTTCTTCTACAAGCCAGCGGGAGAAGCTCTTGGTTTCCGTGATTGCGAGCTTGCAGAACTCGGTGCCGCTGCAAGCGATCGTGCCGCGATAGAAAGCTGAGCCGCCAACGCGTAATCCAATTGCATCCAATTCTTTCGCTAAAGTCTCCGCGTTGGCCTTCGGCACGTTCACTATAAGCAGATTTTGCGTATTCGTGGCTCGCAGTTCGCCAGAGGCAAAGCGATCCGCGAGGCCTGCGGCTAACTGCATCTGCTCGGCTGTGATACGGCCGCGGAGCACCGCTGCTCCTACGTAGAAGTACCCTGGTTGTTTTTGAGGATGAATGCCGATGTGATCGCGATAAACATCAGCCGGAGGAATTTCTTCTTCGGCTGGATCAAATCGAATGCCGACTCGCCTCTGTAGTTCGTCCAGGAACTGTTCCGCCGTCCACCCGTGCCGCATGAAGAGGAATTTCAGGCGAGCGCGTTCGCGGTGTTCGCGCAATACCTCCGAGTCGCGAAATAATTCGGCGATTCCTTTGATCGCAGGCAGAACTTGGTCCCACTTCACGAAAGCGTTCAGCCGAGCTCCGAGATAGGGCTCGGTTGAGAGCCCTCCGGCCACTCGCAGCGAGAACCCGGTTTCACTCTCGCCATGCAATTTGCGAACGGCGGCGGTCAGCCCAATATCGTTAATCTCCGGATAGGGGCACCAGACGCGGCATCCGCTGATAGAAACCTTGAACTTCCTGGGAAGGTTGTAAAAGTCGGCATTGCCACCCAACATGCGCGAAGCCTCAAGCGCTAAAGGCGAGGCATCACAAATTTCATCTGCATCGACCCCGGCAACCGGACAGCCGGTGACATTTCGCGGAGTGTCCCCGCAAGCGCTGATTGTGTTCAATCCAACCCGAGCCAACGAATCCAAAACTTCAGGCAAATTTTCGATCGTCACCCAATGCAGCTGGATGTTCTGCCGCACCGTAATATCCGCGATGCCATGCGCAAATTTCGTGGTAAGGTCGGCAATCGTCCGCAACTGGCTTGAACTCAGCAGGCCGTTTGGAATTCTGATACGGACCATGAAGCACTGCAGCGCCTTGCCTTCTCCATTTGCGCCACCTGTCACCCCTGCCCCATCTCCCTGCGTGTAAACTCCCCACCAACGAAAATAAGTTCCGAGCCATTCTGGCGGGATGGACTCAAACCCTTCGCGCGCGAAGCGCTTGATCTCTTCCAAACCCTGCCACGGATTCATGGTGCGTTTGAGTCGCTCCACACGCTGCGCCTTGGTCTCTTTCACTACGGTTGTCATGGCTGGATCCCAATCTCTAAATGCAAATATTTCGGAAAATAAAAAACCCACCGCCAGATCGCTCTAGCGGTGGGTTTCGAAAAATTGCCGGCTTTAAAAAAGAACTTTTAGGTCGGCAGCCTCCCCGCGCCAGAGCACACGAATGCACTACAACAACAAGTGCACATGCTGGTCGCGGAAAGATTCTGCTTCATGTTGCTCCCAATCATAGGTGCGGCGGTTGACCCGGTCAACAGCCTTAGGTAACAAGTTTGATGAATACTTTCGATAAGAGGAATCAAAATTTTTGAAGCCGATGCGATCCTGACCCAGCAGAGGGACTTATGCAACCTGCTTCGCGCCGGCACAGCATAGGTTCTTCACCTTGAAGTTCGCCCTGATCAGTATGGGAAGGCTTGGGTTGGGACGAAAGCTTGGGACAGAAGCTAATGACCTTTCCCTTCGCCAGCAGCCGGCTTCAGCGCATCATGGCCATCCGCATGCACGATAGCCGAACGCAACGCGACCGCGCCACGACGCGCCAGCAGTAACATAACGGCGCCGAAGGCGATCATGATGACTCCCCAGTAGATGTTGATGTTAATGCCCAGGGAATGGACTTCATACATTTCATCCCCGCGAGTTGCGGCGCCATACCCCGTGACCAGCAGTCCGAAAACCGTAAACATCATGCCGATCGGCAATCTGATATCGAATCCCATAATTCCCTCAGCTCAATCTAGCTAAATGCCACTAGAAAAGTCTCCTGCTGACTCTTACCAGAACACCCAGTTCAGCACGAGTAAAACCGTTAACACAACAACTGCTAACACCGATGGCTTCTGGTACCAGGACAATCCATGATCCTCGGGACGATCGGTGAGTGAATAAACCAGGCCTTTCAACTCTGCTTCGGGCCGCGGCTTAGTCATCATCGAAATGACAATCGTCACCACGAAGCATGTCGTCCAGGCGAAGATCGCAGTCCAGAAATTTTGCGCCATCTCGCTCGGATACTGGTGGACGATAGTTCCGAGAAATCCGCCCTTCACGCCAGGTGTAGAACCCGCTGGAAGCGTAAGTCCGTGATGAACTGCGGCCGCGGCAGTTCCGCTGAGAAGCCCGCAGAAAGCGCCATTCCCTGTTGCCCGTTTCCAGAACATGCCGAGCAGAAACGTGGCAAAGAGCGGAGCGTTGACAAAGGCAAACACCAGTTGCAACACATCCATGATGTTATTGAACTGGCGTGCGATATAAGCGGCTGCAACCGAAATTGCCAGCCCAAAGACGGTGGCAGCCCTTCCCATCCAGAGATAGTGCTCGTCTGACGCGCCCTTGTTCAAATAGCTTTGATAGATATCGTAGGTCCAGACAGAATTGAAGGCCGTAGTGTTGCCAGCCATGCCCGACATGAATGACGCCATCAGCGCGCATAGTCCGAGGCCAAGCAGGCCCGACGGAAAATATCGGACCAGCATCATCGGCGTAGCCAGGTCGTAATCGAGAACTATCTGACCTTCTTTCATCATAGGCTGGCCGTTCCCATCGATCTTCGCGGGGATGATTCCCTTCCCACCCTCGAGGCTGATTTCGTCCGCTCCGGTTCCTCTTTGCGCGACCACCGCGTAGCCATCTTTTGATGGAGCAACTTTATGCGCATCGCTGCTCATAGTCGCGGCCGAGACTACGCCGGCTATCATGCCCGGCAGGATGACAAGAAACGGAAACAGCATTTTTGGAAATGCGGCAATCAGCGGGGTGCGCCTTGCCGAGGTCATTGAATCCGCTGCCATGGCGCGCTGCACCACCAGGAAGTCGGTACACCAGTATCCAAATGACAAGACGAAACCGAGCCCCATCAACATGCTGAACCATTCGACACCCATTGGATTTGAGCTTGGGCTACCGAGATATTTCCATGAGTGAACCATGGCATCGTTGCCGATGCGAGCCTTGAGCCCCTCCCACCCTCCGACATCCTTTAACCCGAGATAGACAAGCGGGATGAACCCGATCACGATCAGAAAGAATTGCAGCACTTCGTTATAGATTGCCGAGGTAAGACCGCCGAGGAAGGTGTAAGCCAATACGACCAACGCGGACACGATAATCGCGGCGTTGAAGTTCCATCCCAGTAGTAGTTGCAGCAACTTGCCCATAGCGTACATCGAAACGCCGGACGAGAACACAGTCATCACGGCAAACGAAATTGCGTTCAGGCCGCGAGTCTTTTCGTCAAAGCGGAGTTTTAGATATTCGGGCACGGACCGCGCGCGTGATCCGTAATAAAAAGGCATCATGAAGAGGCCTACGAACACCATCGCCGGAATTGCTCCCACCCAATAAAAGTGTGAAGTGGCAATTCCGTATTTGGCGCCGCTTGCGCCCATGCCAATGACTTCCTGGGCTCCCAGATTGGCGGATAAAAAGGCAAGGCCGGTGATCCAGGCAGGTATCGAGCGCCCCGACAGGAAAAAATCGGTGCTCGTTTTCATGTATTTTTTGAGGACAACGCCGATGCCCAGAACGAATGCGAAGTAGACGGCGATAATGGAGTAGTCGATCCAGTGGGGATGTGGCCGCATGCTTGTCGCCTCTTCCTACAGACGCACAGACAGGCGTCGGAATGTTGGCCCAAACCTGGGCCAGGCAGCAAAAAACGATGCCACGAGCCGAACCTGCTCAATCAATTCGGCAACGCTATCGTGTTGTACAGTGCGGCTAAATCATTGTCAAGAATGCTATTAGGGGACGATCTCTGCCCGACATCACGTCCCGTAATCCAAACTTTAGGCCGGAGGAAGCTCATAATTCTCGGCAACCTTCTGGGCGGTATCCACTCTTAATCCGTGCGTTTGTCGGTTCACCGGTACGTTATCAGATATTGACACCGTTTTTAGACATGCAGGTATGCCCTGAAAACGCCCATCCAGCAAGGCAAGCTCTCACTTCGAGCCCCGAACGTCTGATAGACCCCGGGTTACTTTTTAGTAACGTTAGGACTAGAATGAATTTTGATTTTGACTCCCAAACGCGCCGCAAGCTCGGATACGAATAATCGAAGTGGTCGATAGTTCTTTCACTTCTCTGTCCGACCGGCCCGTTCAACCTCCTGCTGAAGACAGAGTGTATCCGCCGCGCACGGCTCCTCTGCCTGAAGGCGGCGACGATCGCAACCAGGTTTTTGAGCAGGTTTGCAGAGACCTATTGCCGAAGCGGAAAACTCTATCGCCGGTTTTGCATTGAAATGACGGCTGCGAATTCAGCCTTGGAGAGCTTGAGATAGCTTGGGGTAAAAATCGTCGCCTGATTCTATTGCGACGCTCCGGCAGAGCGATCCGAGGCCCGGACATCGTCATCTTCTTTAAGAAACTCCCACCTCTGCAAGGCAATCGGCACGTTGCCATTCAGCCAGAGAAAATCATGAAACTTTCGCAAGCTGAACTTGTCGCCTTGCTTTAAGCGAGATTGCGCCAGAAAATCCATGATCTGGCTCTTCCCAACCTGATAACTAATGGCTTGTCCGGGTGTCGTAGCGAAGAGCGCAGCTTCCCCCGCAGCGGTTTTCTTGTCCATCGGAACATGCTGCGCCAGATAATCGGCGGCTTCATCCGTCGTGAACTGGCCGAGCGCAAGTTTTACATCCACTTCTACCCGTAAAGCACGGAGACGCATGAAGTTGTAGATGATTTCTCGGGTTCGCGGGGTGTTATCAAAAAGCCCTGCCTGCAACATCATCTCTTCGGAGTAAAAGCCCAGCCCTTCGTTTGCTCCTGAATCGTAGTAGTGCTGGCGAATTGGATCCGGGTGCGTCCAGGACAGACACATTTGAAAATAATGCCCGGGCACTCCCTCATGCACCGTGTCAGGCCGAGCGTCTTTTGCCGTAGCCAAACTGAAATACCCAAGCTGCGGAGATGGCGGAGGGGTCCAGCGCACGCCGTCTTCATTCAGCCTAGAGGGCCCGGTAAAATCGTCCAGTTCACCAAAATCGGCCAAAGCGTTCAAGTAATCAGGAATCGGCCGCAGGGTGTAGTGTCTGATATTTTCGGGCACGGTGAGCACGCTTTTTTCTTCGAGGAACTTTCTTATCTCAAGCTCCTGCTTCCGCGCCGACTCGATTTCGTCTTTCAAGCTAGCAGCGATCGCGAGTTCGGGTAGATCGTGATTCCGCTTTTTTTCGTATTCCTCGAACGCGACAGACCGATCCCACTCCTGCCGGCTGAGAGCGAGCAGTTGCTCGGGCGTGTATGGAAGCAACGCCACGCGGTGCAGAAAGAATTCATAGTTGTCTCGTCCTACGGCTGATTTCGTGGGCATCGAGTTAAGCTGCGATTCAAGCCATGATCGATACGATTCCAGCGCGATGATTGCTTTATCGCTTGCCAGGACAAAATTCTGGGTTCGCACCTTGGAATCTTTGCCCTTGTCCAACCCTGCCGACAAAAGTGGCGCAACTCCAGCTTTGACGCGTTC
>JAYVCW010000048.1:0-2160 GCA_043749775.1 Acidobacteriaceae bacterium
CCCGTTCTCCCCAATCTCAGTTCCTCCTCGCCGAAGGAACTCTAAAAGGGGACACTTCTAATGTGGTCTCATGGGGACATTTTTAATGTGGTTCAACAGTAAATCATTCGGCTGGATTCGATGGGCTCGTGCATCGTTCGCAGAAATTCCAGACGGCCACTTACCTCTTCCGCCGCCGCAGCTTGAAGTCGAAGCTGACCACGCCGTTCTGGTCGCGCAAAGCCACAATCGAAATATTACGGGTCAAGTGATATTCCGCCTGAATAATTTGCTGGTTCGAGACCGACACGTTGGTGCTGTAGGTAAGCGTGAGCTTGTTTGCGACCTCCTGCTCGATCGTCACCTGTGGGCCGCGAATTACGTTCGTCTCACTGGCCAGCCCCTGCGGGTCGATCTTCACGCGACTCGCGCCAAACAGACGCTGCAGGCGGCTGTTTACTGTGCTGTTAAGGGCCTCGTTGATGAGCAGATTCGAAGCATCGCCGCCAAAGCCGAAGCCTCCGCTCTGAGCCGCCGCCGCTGATTCTTCTTGCGTGCGTCCGAGCGCAAGCAGCGCGATTACGTCGGCCTCGGGGAGTTGCGGTTCGGATTGCCACGTAACTTTAACGCCGTTAGCGACGCTGGCGTCTCCACGTAACTGGACCGTGATGTCGTAATCCCGGACCCGTGTAGTCGCTTGCAGGTCAATGATGGGTTGTGTCTTCGCCGGATTTGCGAAGGTCACGTCGCCGCGGTCCAGGTTATATTTTGTGCCGTTGAAGGTTACTTCACCTTCCAGAACTTCTACCCGGCCCAATACTGCCGGCCGTTCCGCGGTTCCGCGCAATCGTAAATCGGCGTTTCCGGAAAGCCGCGCAATCGCTGTCTGCATCTGCAGTTCAGGAGTAGTGGCAACGTGCACGTCAAGCCGTAACCGGTTTTGCATGCTTTCAGCATTCGTCAGAGCTATGGCCTGGCGGCTACTCTCGATATAGGCTCCAAAATCGAATCCGGGAGTAATCGCCAATTTAGTGATCACCACATCTCCGGTCAGCAGGGCGGAATTTGTGCTTCCGGTCAGACGAAGGTTGGCGTTCGCAGTCGAGCTAACTCCTGCTGGATATCGCAACCGGACGTCCTGCGCGGTCGCTCCGAGATCGAGCAGCAGTGTTCCAGATTGATAGGTAGCGGTTCCGGTTAAGCCAATTGTGCCCCCTCCGGTAGTCCCGCTGAGCCGATCAATCTGTATCCGGTTCCCGTCGAAGGAGAGCGTTCCGTTCAGGTCGCTAAGGCCGCTCGGAAAATCGTTATGACTGATGAAAGTATTTGTGACGTCCAATCGCCCGCGCAGCACCGGTTGTGAAACGTTGCCCTGCGCAGTGAGATTGATACCCAGGCTTCCCCGCGCCAGAAGTTTTGGATTGAAGGAGTGCAGCAGGCCCATGTTGACGGAGCCGTCCATCTTAAGATCCAACTCCCGCGACCCCGCTAAATGTGCCTGGCCACGGGCGGTGAAATCGGTTCCGCTCCCGGCGAGACGAAAATCTTTGAGCGAGAGAACTTGATCCGCAACCTCAAAACGCAAGGGATCGACGTTCTCCAAATGCACGTGCTCCAGATCAACCCTGAAGGTCTTAATCTCGGCGCTCGCTCTCAGGGCCGACGGAATGCGAAGCGGCCCTTGCAGGTGCAGCGATCCCTCGACCCGTGACTGCCCCAGACTTTTTCCTGGAAAGTAAATACGGAGGAGCGAATCAGTGTCGAAATTATTGAAAGCCAGATTGAGATCAGCGGGAAAGTTGCCTTCCAGTTGAACATTCCCTGCGACCGTCAGCCCAGCCTTCACGAATTCCGAATGAGCGTTGACATCAAGCCGCCTGCCGTGCGTTGTCGCGTCGATAAAAAAGTTGCCCGCGCGTTTTTTGTCCAGGGTCAAATCCCTAAGATGGATATGGGTTTCGAATACGGGCTCTTCCGCCGTGCCGCTTGCTCGTAAAGTGAAGTCGGCGACTCCGTCGGGCTTGGCTCGAATATCCTGCAAACGAGGAATATGGGAAAGACTAAAATTCTTCCCGCTGACGTCCATGCGAAATTGACTCTTCTTCCAATCCGATGGCGAACCGCTCAGAGCAGCCGTGCTTAGGGCGCCGCCTCCCGAAAGCTCGGCGTCTAAAACGCTGG
>JAYVCW010000049.1:0-31328 GCA_043749775.1 Acidobacteriaceae bacterium
GAGCTAGACGCTATCGGCGGCCCGATCGTGCGAGGTGGCGAACGCTTCGCGATTGATACGCCGGTTACTTCGAGCCTGATGAGTGCGATTCGAGCTAAATCGTCAGCGTAAAAATTTCTAATCAGTGATGGAACTTCGTTCTCACTTTGCTGTCTTTGAGTCTTGACTCTCTTTAGCTTTAGGATCAGGGCTCGAATTGCCCATGTCCACAACTACTTTCCATTGCCCGTCCTTTTGCTTTTTCCAAATCGAAGTGTACTTGCCGTAACTTTTCGTAAGTTTGCCATCTTTATTCTTAGCGGTGTAGATGTAGTTCCCGTAGGTATAACCCATATCTCCGTAGCTGGCCATTTCTGCTTTAATTGGAGTCCAGGTGAGCGTAGTGCCGTCCGACCACGGAGGCTGCTTCCTCATCGCGTCTTTATCATTGAAGTCTCCGCCGTCGACTACTTCAACGCCATCGTCCGCAAAATGAGAGATGAATGCATCGTGGCCGTGTCGTGCCACGTCGGCTGCGAAGTCTGCTTCAAGGCTGCGCAACAGCTCCTCGCCCTTAAGCGACTTTTGCTTCGTTGCCTGCGAAGACAACGCGAAATAAAGCGTAAATAGGATCACAGCCAGACATTTGTTGATTAACATTTCATACCTCCTTGTAAGTTTTTATTCGACTCGCCACGAAAAGAGCTCGAAGCGGGAGCACGGGAATCCGCCCTCCCATTCTCCCTCTAGTCATTAACTTCGGTAGCTTTTGCTCCCCTTAATCAGCAGGATCTTAAGCGGCTCTGGTAAACGCGAACTGCCTAACAACTCCAGTAGTGCATCTGTTGGAACTTCTCGGCTATATTCAAGCGCCTTCGCCAGCGGCAAATATTCGGTGCGAAGAAGAGCAGCGCGAACTTCTCGGCGCTTTGACCATTTCACGTGTCGCGCTACGGCATCAATAAGGGCGAAACCCGTTCGCGGCGAAAGGATCGCCTTAATCAGCAGCGCCTCCGTCAGGCGCGGATTCTCAAGCGCGGTCTGCATCACACGAGCATCCTTCTGAGAGAAATTGGATTTGCGCTTCTTGTCGCGCTTTTCGTATTCGAGGGCGGCATCATCGTTGCTGGCGTCCGCCTTGGTAGACACTGGCTCGCTCTCTACCAAAAGGGCAGCGGCGACACGTCCGGTGGCTCTCCGCGCCAGGGTCAAGCGTTCTCCTACGGTGAGGGTTTTTAGTCGGGCAATCAAAATGTCGTCGATTGCGACTTTGATGTCTGAAACGACACTGGGCGAGAGCGCAACCTTCATCAAATCGAATGTGTATAACTGGCGAGCAACCGGTACTGATACGTGTCTCGGTGTACGTGGATGGCATACGAGCGCGACTTTCACTTTGCGGCTCATGAGCAAACTACCATTTTTTGCCAGCCTCTCGCAGGTTTCGGGTGCAACATCCGGGGCACTCAAAAGAGCGAGAGCTGAATCTTCGGTCAGGTCGGACTTCGGTTCGAAATCACGGTCGGTTTTTTCTTTATCGGCCATGCTTAGAAGTTGAAGGCTTAGATCTCTACGTCAACAATCATGCGGATCCCAAAATCATCGTCGTGACGGAGACGCTCGCGCTCGCGCTCGCGCCAACGCCCCATTGATTGGCTCCACGATTTCCTGGTGAACCACAATGCCCGGGAATTTCGCTTGCAGAGAAGCCGTAAACGTTTCGCGAACTCGCGAGGACTGCCGGAATACGCTGCCCGTTGTCGCAACCGGCAACAAAGCCGGAATCTGCACCGGAATGTTTTCGTCCGTTGCACTTTGCCGATCGAATTTGCGTAGTACGGTTGCGACCAACGCTGCTAATCTCACTCCAGCCTCACGAAGCAAATCTTGTGCTACCTCGTCACCTTGGTCTGCTGCACGAAGTACGAGCGGGAAGACTCGGGGGAAATCCGGCTGAGGCGTTGAGTTCGCCTGCTGGACGAGGTCGTCGACGGAGTGAAGATGCCAACTTTTGAAAATTAAATTGGATAGCAGGGTGTGCCGGTCTTCGTCGTGAGCACTCAATATTGCTGAAATCGCCTTTTTCCCAATCCAATGACCTGATCCCTCGTCCGACACAGCGAAGCCCCAGCCGCCTGCACGTGCGATGCGCCCCAAGGCGTTGCGGCCATAGACGATTGACCCTGTGCCCGATATCGCGATTACGCCAGGCCCGCCGCAAAATGCAGCTTCCAAAGCTATCACCGTGTCGCCGACAACCTCTACGCTTGTGAGAGACAAATCCGCACAAATAGCACTTATTTTCGCGGCCACGTCGTTTCGAGCCGCGCCCGCCGCTCCTATGCAGGTTGACTGAATCTGGGAGGGGGAAATCCTTGCCGCTGTGGTGATTCGCTCAACTCCGTTGCGCAGCACTTCTTTCGCATGCGCTTCGCCGAGGCGAACGATGTTACTGCCAGCGCAAACTGCCCGGGCAAGAACTGTGGTCTCGTCGGCTAAAGCAAAACGGGTCTTTGTGCCGCCGCCATCGATTCCTAAAAAATATGCCAGCGCTATTTCTCCCCGACTATATTGCTGCACTGCTGCAAATCCATGTAGCTCAACGCTTCCGTAGGCCCTGCTCGATGCGGTCCCCGCCAGTTCGAATAATCCGAACGACCAATTCAGCTTCTCACGAGTTCATCGTGATGATTTCTTCGAAATGCTCCCATGACCACAAGACAAGCATAGCGATATGTCTGACGCGTTGCTAGAAGCATGCTTGTACAATGAACCTCATTTATCGACTGTGCGGCTCTACTTTGAGTTTCGCACCTCCGCGAAGGTTCACGCTTGGGATTAAACAAACTCGACCTGCTCATTATCGCGGCCTATCTCGTCGGCATTACGCTTTTCGGCTTGCGCTTTCGCAAGCGGCAGCGGACGATGCGCGATTACTTTCTCGCCGACCGCAATATCCCCTGGTGGGCAATCGGTCTGTCGATAGTGGCCGCCGAGACCAGCACGCTCACAATTATTAGTATTCCCGGCTTGGCATACGATTCGAACCTGACATTTCTGCAACTCGTATTCGGCTACGTCATCGGCTCGGTGGTAATAAGTTTCATTCTGCTTCCACAGTATTTTCGTGGAGAGCTATACACTGCCTACCAGTTAATCGAGCGCCGCTTCGGGCCGGAATTGCGAACTTTAACCGCAGGCCTTTTTTTATTGACGCGCGCGGCGGCGGAAGGAGTTCGCGTCTACGCCGTCTCAATCGTGGTCTCGATCGCGCTAGGGACGGGCGAGGTCGCGTCCATCGCCATCATCACTCTGCTCACTCTGATTTACACCTTTGAAGGCGGCCTGGCGGCGGTGATTTGGACCGACGTAGTTCAGACCTTCATTTATGTTGGAGGGACGTTAGTCGGGCTCGTCACCATACTGCATCTGGTTCCCGGCGGCTGGGAATCAACCCGACATTTCGCTGAAGGTCTGCATAAATTTCAAGTGCTGGATTTTTCGACTTTGGTTTCGCGACCCTACACAATCTGGGCCGGCATTATTGGCGGAGCATTCCTGAGGACTGCTAGCCATGGCACCGATCAACTGATCGTACAACGTCTTCTTGCGGCGAAAAATGAACGGCAGTCGGTATTGGCGCTGCTCTCGAGCTCCATTGTCGTGCTCTTGCAATTCGCGCTTTTTCTTTTTGTAGGAGTCATGCTTTTCGCCTACTACCATGTTCCGTCCTCAGAATTTGGGCGGGCGGACAGAATTTACCCCACTTTCATCGTTAGCCGTATGCCCCACGGCATTGCCGGTTTGCTAATCGCTGCGATTCTCGCTGCTGCCATGTCTAATTTGAGCGCGGCGCTCAATTCCTTATCGTCAAGTTCAATCATGGATTTCTATGTTCGCTTCCGTCCGGCGGTTAGCGAGCCACAACGTCTGCGACTGGCACGCGTAGCAACCGTCGGATGGGCATTGATTCTGTTCGCGCTCGCGTTGCTGGCTCTGCATCGGGTAAGCCGTGTGATCGAGGTCGGGCTCCAGATCGCTTCAGTTGCGTATGGCGCATTGCTTGGCGTGTTCTTGCTCGGAGTTCTCACAAAACGTGCGAATCAGCGCGGCACCATCGTAGGGATGTTATGCGGCTTGGCGATCGAACTTTATCTTTGGCAATGGTCGCGTGTCGCGTTTACGTGGTGGGTCGCGATCGGAACATGCGTTACTTTCTTAGTAGGATACGGGGCGAGCTTTCTTTGGGCGGCACCAAAGCAGCCTCTCAGTTCTGCTCCGAACGCGGCCATCAGCAATAGCTAGTTTCGCTGTTGGATTAGTGTAATTTCGTACTAACAAATGTCGATGCCTGCTAAAAACGACCGCGATCGCCCCGAGCTAGCCCGCGACCTCGGCCTATCCCATGCCGGCTCTGTTGTGGTCGGCACGATCATAGGCAGCGGAATATTCCTTGTTCCGGCCGAGATGATGCAGGCGGTCGGGTCGGCCCGGCTCGTCTATCTTGCGTGGATGGTAGGAGGCCTGCTTTCTTTTTTCGGCGCAGTCACCTACGCGGAGCTGGGCGCCATGAAGCCGCAAGCTGGCGGAGAATATGTTTATGTTCGCGACGCTTATGGTCCACTCGCCGCTTTTCTCTATTCTTGGACAACTTTCTTAATTTCTAAGCCCGCATCGATTGCAACCATCACCACCGGATTGGTTCGAATCCTTCAAACTTTCGCCGTTTTCTCTTTTCTCGGCCGCCCTCTGCTATCTCAGCAGTTTGCTTCATACACTTTCACTATCACTAACGGGCAGATGTTCGCCGTGGGAGCTACGATTCTCATCTCGCTGCTGAACTACTTAGGAGTTCGACGCGCGGGGGAATTTCAGTTTTTGTTTACGCTGCTCAAGATTGCCATGATCGTGGGGGTGGTAGTCATCGGCTTCTCTTACAAGGGAGGCAGCTGGTCAAACTTCGCCACTGAGTACTCGGGCGCGAAAGGCGGCATGGTCGGATTCTTCGCGGCCCTGGTCGCGGCGCTCTGGGCTTACGACGGGTGGAACGACCTGAACATGGTGGCGGGCGAAATACGAAATCCACAACGCAACATCCCGCTGTCATTAATTTGGGGAGTCGCGACCGTCGGTGCGCTCTACATTATGGTGAACGCCGCTGTGCAGTATGTGCTCCCCGCGGCAAGCGTTGCGGTTTCGCAGCGTCCCGCATCGGACGTCGTGGCGCTCGTGCTAGGACGCGCGGGCGCAGCTCTCGTTTCCGCGGGAATGGCAATCTCGATGCTCGTCACCCTGAACGGCTCGATCATGAGCGGGGCTCGCGTTCCCTTCGCCATGGCCAGGGACGGATATTTTTTCAAAGCAATTGCCGAGGTGCATCCGCGCTTTCGAACGCCATCGGTCGCCATCGTCGTGCAATGTGGACTGGCTGTCACCCTGCTGCTTCTCGGCGGAAACTTCCGGCAATTCTTTTCTCTCGCAATTTTTGCGGAGTGGCTCTTCTACATGATCACGGGCAGCACGATATTCGTTTTCCGTCGCCGTGAGCCATTATTGGACCGTCCGTATAAGGTTTGGGGATATCCGGTTGTCCCCGCTCTATTTGTGTTCGTCTCCGCCGTGCTCCTCTATTACACTTTCACCGATAACATCAAGAGTTCAGCCGCAGGATGCCTGGTAATTCTTGCGGGCATTCCCGTTTTTTACTTTTTTCGACGGCGTCACTCGACGTTACCAAAGTAAAAATTCACGGCAAGGTCACATCCACCCTGATTACTAAAGGACAGGCGCAGGCGACACGTTTACCCCTGCCCATTCTCCCGTTAAGGTTGTGTCTCCAACCTGAGTTTCCCCCTGGCTTAGGTGCCCCTTTTGGAGTCATATGCCAACGAACAATCTCGATTTCGAACTCGGACTGCTGCCAGAAAACAAATGGGACTGGCGCACATTTGCAACGAGCTATGGGTTAGTCAGCGCTCTCATTCTTCTACTCATTTGTTTCGGCATTATTTTGCCTGACACGATGTTGGTGTCTCCAAATTTTCACGTAACGGAACTCGTGGCGCGGCCACCGTTGAAACCTGAGGCGCGTCCGAAACCGCGGCCGCTTCCGGTTCACGCCAAGCTGCTGCCACCAGCGCCGGTTTTCCAGACGCCCAAGCTAGTCGTGCCTCATGAAACTCGCGTCGCGAAGCAACAACCTCAGGAGATGGAAGCACCGAAAGTTGTCGTTAATAGCTTTGCGCCAGCCGTGTTGAAAATGACGAGCGGCGCTCGGCCGGTACTTATTCACACCGGGGAATTTCAAGGAAGCTCGGTAGCTCCAACCTTGAATGCATCCGCTGAAAAAGTGCAGACCGGCGGGTTCGGGGATCCAAACGGCCTGAAGCCGAGCGAGCATAGCAAGCCAAACGGAAAGTTGATCGCCTCGACGAACGGTTCGTTTGACATGCCAATTGGCGCAGGCGAAGGCAATGGTTCCGGCGGAGCCAAGGGACTGAAAGGAACTGTCGCGAGCGCCGATTTCGGTAACGGCGTAGCCACCGGCGGACAAGGTGACGGTCGCAAAAGTGGACATGGCGCTGTTAAGACTTCAGGCTTCAGCACCCAGGAAGTTGCTCAAAATGTTCCGCACGCGCAACGCATGGATGTTTCTCTTACCAGCAACACAGTTGAGATCACTTACAAGCCGAATCCGGTTTACACCGATGAGGCTCGCGCCATGCGGTTGGAAGGCGAGGTTCTTTTGGAAGTTGAGTTTTCTGCGAACGGTCAGCTTCACGTCAATCGCGTGGTGCGTGGCCTGGGACACGGGTTAGATGAAGCAGCGGTCGCGGCAGCTAACAAAATGCGCTTCAAGGCTGCGTTGCGCAACGGACAAGCGGTCGATTCGACTGCCGTCGTTCATGTGGTTTTTGCATTAGCATACTGAACTTTTGGAGACACGATTTATGCGGAATGAAATGCGTAGTTCGCAGTGGATATTACTCGCACTCCTGGCGATGACCATGACGTCCGCCGCCCAACAGTCGGCGCCTGCGCCGCAAAACCTTCAACCAATTTCTTCGACACAACCGTCGGCTTCGGTACAGCCGCAAAGCAACCTGGCTCCTCCGGCAACGATGGATCAGGCGGTTGACCGTGTGATCCTGCGAGAAAAGGAATTAGTCAAATTCCTCGCCCCGCGCACGCCGCTCGTCGAAACCTATTTACAGAATCTGGTCCAGGATCCCCAACTCGGCCCGGTCCCCCAGAACGACCGCTATTTTCTTGGCCGCATGGATCTTAGTGATTCGATCGAGCGCAACGATTACCTCGGGTCCAAAGGCAAGCTGAGCGAAAAAACTGAGAGCATGGAGAAACGCCTGCTCGGCGGCTTCACCAGCAAGTTCAAGCTTCAGTATCAGCCGCTCGGTTTTTCCTGGATGATCTTCGCCGATCGTAACGACTTCGATCGTCAACACTACAACTATCATTTTGCACGCAGAGAATTTGTCGGCGACATCCGTTGCCTGGTATTCGACATCACGCCGAAGAAAGATGCGGGCCACGGCCGCTTTCTGGGTCGTATCTGGGTTGAAGATCAGGGTTTTAACATCGTTCGCCTGAATGGCACTTATTCGCACCCCACGCGCAACAACTACTACTTCCACATGGATAGCTGGAGACTCAACCTCGTCCCGGGATACTGGCTGCCCGCCTACATCTACAGCGAAGAAGGCGACTTCACGGCCGGAGCGAAGAACACCATCGCATTCAAAGCCCAGACTCGCATGTGGGGCTACAACCTGAAGACCACGACGCCGAATGACGAATTGACCAACATTCGCATCGACAGCGTGAAAGACGATACACCGACCGCGCAGGATGCAACGCCTCTGGCTGCTGAGCGCAACTGGCAGCAGCAGGCGGAAGATAACGTTAACGAACGCCTGGAACGAGCAGGGCTGCTCGCTCCGGAAGGCGACGTAGACAAAATTTTGCAGACGGTAGTTAACAATATCGAGATCACGAACAACATCGAATTGCCGCGCCCGGTCCGCACCCGCGTGCTGATCACTTCTCCCTTAGAGACGTTTAGCGTGGGCAACACCATCATCGTGAGCCGCGGACTAATCGACGTTTTGCCGGACGAAGGCAGCCTGGCGATGGTTCTGGCTCATGAACTCGCTCACATCGTTCTCGGGCATAACCTGGGCAGCCAGTACGCCTTTAACGATCGCATGCTCTTCTCAGATGACGCCACTTACCACAACCTCGGCTTCAAGCACATTCCTGAAGAAGAAGCTGCAGCCGACAAGAAAGCTATCGAGATGTTGAAGGCTTCGCCGTACGCCCAGAAAATGGAGTCGGCTGGCCTGTTCATTAAGGCTCTGCAGAGTCGCGCTCCTCAATTGAACGCGTTACTGCAGGCTCACCTTGGCAACAATATCTCCGACAATGGGACGGTAACGCGCATGGCCCAACTGGCAAATAGTGCTCCAGCGCTTGATTGGAACAAGATGGACCAGATCGCCGCACTGCCCTTGGGATCGCGCGTAAAACTCAACGCATGGGACGACAAGGTTGAGATCGTGAAAGCTCAACCGGTAGCCATTACCTCGGCCCGCGACAAAATGCCGTTTGAAGTGACACCCTTCTACCCAAGGCTAACCAGGTTGAACGCTGCAAGCATTCAGTCAGCCTCGAGCGCTCCAGCACCTACCGAAACGGGCGCGCCAAACAACTAAATCATCGTTTCTCGGACACAAGAGCCGGCCCGGAAGAAATTCCGGGCCGCTTTTTTTGCCGTTCACATCCGTCCCATATCTCACCAGCACCATCTGTAAACCAGTTTTACTTCTTAACAAACAAGTGACGAACCCGTGACAAAGGCGCGTGCTTCGGGTGCTACTTTCTTTCGTGAGCGTAGGACGGTCAGGGGGAAGCGATGTTAAAAATTAGATTCTTCGCGGTGGCAGCCATCGCGTTAATGACGATCGGGTGCGGTTACAGCTCCCGCAACTACATGGGCACGAAAAACGGGACGCTAAACATTGTGCAACTCTCGCCCGCCGGGGCGACAGCGGGCGGAGGCGACTTCACCCTAACCGTCACAGGAGCGGGTTTTGGATCGGACTCCGTCGTCTATTTCGGGAGTACCGCTAAACCCACCAGTTACGGAACCACCACTCAGGTCACAGCTCAAATCGCTGCTACTGACATTGCGAATCCGGGCATGGTGCAGGTCTATGTGCGCTCGGGTGGCGTGAACTCGAATGCGGTAACATTTACGATTCAGTAACGTTGTGTCATGCGTTCCTCTAAAAATGTTTGCGCAGGTCAGCGAAACTGGTCAGCACTAAGAGTTTTTGCGCTGCCGGAGCAGAATTGAGTTCTTCGTGCTCGAGTATCCAGGTATTGTCGTGTGAGATGAACACGGCGTGCAAACCCGCGGCCAACGAAGGGTTGATGTCTGACTTTGGGCTGTTTCCCACCATCCAGGTATTCGTGGGATCTAAGCCAAATTTGGCAACCGCGCTTCGATAGGTCGGCACGTCTTTCTCGGCCACGATTTCGATCGCAGCAAAATATTCTTTCAAGCCAGATCGCTCAACCTTGCCGGCTTGTTCCACCGGATTCCCCTTGGTCATCATGATCAGGCGGTGACGAGTTGAAAGATATTTCAATGTCTCCGCCACTTCGGGCAGAATTTCGATCGGATGTTCCGCAATCTGACGGGCGAAGCTGTGGATACGTTCTTGCAACTCTGGGGTTGCCGGATCCACCGAGAGCCGCTGAAAAGTCGAGATCAGCGAGTGCAAAAAACTGTGCAGACCATAGCCGTGGGAGACGATCGACTCCCGCTCTACTTGATTCAGAATCTGGCGAACCGCCTCCGGCGTATGCTCCTTGTGATCGAGAAAAGTGATGAACTTCGCGATCGCGCGTTCAAAGTAAATATTATTTTCCCAGAGCGTATCATCGGCGTCGATGAGCAAAGTCTGATCATTTTCAGGGTGCGGCATAGATTCATGATAACGGCTGCGAGAGCGACACCCGGGCTTTGATAGACTTGTTCTACACATGTTGGCTCTCTTCCGAAATACAGAAAATCTGTCGTCCCCGCGTGCGTTATTCCGTCGAATTTCATTAGAGGTCGTGACTCTTTCTTTGTTGCTGGTCGCCGCTGCGGCAGCATCTGCGCCGCCGAAGAAAACTTTTATGACCGGGACCGCGGCCAAGGGGGGCTCTGCGGCAAATCTGAAAGTTGTTCCCGATCTGCAGCAGCGCGTCGCGAAATTCCGTCGCGTGCACATGCTTTTCCGAACAACTGGCCTGACTCCGCGCGACATACAACTCGTCCACAAACTGGTTGAGGCTTGCGGATATCTGGAGAGCATTTACTGGCGCCAGAGCGACCCAGAAGGCCTGGCGCTCTACCAATCCTTAGCCTCCAGCCGTAATCCCCGGGATATCCAACTGCGCCGCTATTTGTGGATCAACGCTTCCCGCTTCGATTTCTTAGAGGGGAACAACCCTTTCGTTGGCACCGAGTCAATGTCTCCGGGCAGAGGATTCTATCCACCGAATCTGACGCGGGACGAAGTTGAGCAGTATGTGAAGGGGCATCCCGAGCAGAAGGCGCCGATTTACAACCAGTTCACCATTGTCCGCAAGCAGCAAGATAATCTCGAAGCGGTTCCTTATCACGTTGCTTTTCGCGCTTACCTCGAACCTGCCGCGAAAGCCCTGCGAGCTGCGGCAGACCTCAGTTCCGATGTCAACTTCGCGAAATTTCTTCGCTTGCGCGCCGACGCACTCCTGAGCGATGACTATCTCGCCAGCGACTTAGCGTGGCTTGATTTGAAGAATCCGAAGATCGATATCGTTTTCGCCCCTTACGAAACTTATATGGATGGCTTGCTCGGAGTTAAAGGCTCCTACGGCGCTGCAGTGATGGTACGCAACGAGCGCGAAAGCAAGAAGCTCGAGCTTTTTCAAAAATTCGTACCCGACATTCAAGATGCACTGCCCCTAGCGGCGGAAGATCGGCCGTCGAAGCGCGGACTGCAAACACCGATGGAAGTGATGGACACTCCGTTTCGCGCCGGGGACCTCACCCACGGCTATCAGGCGGTAGCCGACAATCTGCCGAACGATCCGCGCGTACACGAGCAGAAGGGCAGCAAGAAACTTTTCTTCAGAAATTTTATGGATGCCCGCGTGGACTACGTGATCCTCCCCGTGGCGCGAAAGCTGCTGGAGCCAAGTCAGGCCGCAAAAGTTTCCGGCGATGGATATTTGCAAAGCACGATCATGCACGAGATTTGCCACGGACTTGGCCCCGCGTATGCAAGAACGCAGGCAGGCAAGATCGAAATTCGCGAAGCCATCGGCCCAACATTTTCCGGACTGGAAGAAGCGAAAGCGGATGTGACAGGAATGTTCGCCCTGAAATGGCTGGTCGATCACAACGCGCTTCCGAAAGAAAAACTGCAAGAATATTACGCCTCGTACGTCGGAGGAATTTTCCGCACTGTCCGCTTCGGAACTGCCGAGGCTCATGGGCGAGCCGAGATGATGGAGTTCAACTATCTCTCCGAACACGGCGCGATTCGCCGCAATGCTGACGGACGTTACGCGATCGACTACCAGAAAATTCCTGGCGCGCTGGCCGATCTCGCCAAAGAATTGCTCGAGATCGAAGCGACGGGCGACCGCGATCGCGCCGAAAACTGGTTTAAGAAATACGATGCGATGCCGGAGGAATTGAAAACGTCATTGAAAGTAGCGGCGGATGTCCCGGTGGATATTGATCCTGTGTTTACGTTCGAGCCGAAAGTTAAATAAGGCTCTCAGTAAGATTGGGATGCCTCTCACTTTTGCCACTAACCGCGACGGCGATTAAAACTACAACGAAAAGGCACGGGGCTAGAGGCTAGCCTGCCCTAAACCCAATCCACCCGCGGCACCTGCCGGATGATCCCCGCTTTGTACCCGAGCTCAAGCAAGCGGCTCACCGCTTCTCTGCCATCGTCGCCATAATCGAGAGTGCGCTCGTTGACGTACATACCGACGAATTTGTCGGCTTGTTGCGGATCCAGATCGCGGGCGAACTGCATCGCGTAGGCTAGTGCTTCTTCGCGATGATCGATCGCGTATTGAATACTCTCGCGCAGCGCCTGGTTCACATTGGCGATCGTTTCGGGCCCGAGAGTGCGGCGGATAGCGTTGCCTCCTAACGGAAGCGGCAAACCGGTTGTCTTCTGCCACCATTTGCCGAGATCGAGAACGCGCTGCAATCCTGACTTGTCGTACGTGAGTTGGCCTTCGTGAATGATAAGTCCTGCCTGATATTTTCCTTCAAGAATCTGCGGGATGATCTGGTCGAACGGAACAACTTCAACATCAATTCCCGGCGCAAAGAGTTCGAGCGCGAGATACGCGGTCGTCAGTTTTCCCGGCACTGCGATCTTCTGGCGCTTGATGCTGTCGAGCGTGAACGAACGCGTCGCCACGACCATTGGACCGTAACCGTCCCCTACGCTGCCCCCGCAGGGCATCAGGGCGTAGTGATCCTGAATGTATGGGTAGGCGTGGAATGAAATCGCGGTCACGTCGTAGACTCCCTCTTGCGCCTGGCGGTTGAGGGTCTCGATATCACAAAGCGTGTGGCTGAACTTTAGACCGGGCACGCGAACTTTGTTCGTGGCAAGGCCATAAAACATGAAAGCGTCGTCGGAGTCGGGGCTGTGCGCTACGGTAATTTCGCGGACGGGAGCGGATACGGTACTCATAAGAATAAAATCCTGTTCTGCGCAGCCCCTTTAAAGGCCAACATCATCCTGTGAATTGTGGCAGCATCGATGAAGCGATGCCCTGATATGAAGCTGATCTGCGATGGACATTCGATTCGACTGCGGAGTTGCTACGGCGCGGTAGCATTAATCAGCGAGTCAAGATTCCGATTAGCCGGAAAAATAATGAAGCCAATGTCGCGGCAATTAATCGTTTTCAGCGCGCACTGAACGCCGCTGATGCCATTTGGCGGCAACGCCCGATGCCATCAATACCTTTATCACTTCCGCGAAGACAAACCAATACAGCCCATAACGGATTGCGAGCGATATCGAGTGTGTGAGCACGGTCAGCCAACTGAGTCCGCAGGCAAAGAGGAAAACTTCAGCGACAATCGAAGACAGGGCGGCCCAACCGAAGTTGCGGCCGCTTTTCTGCGAACCACGCTCGTAGATCCAGCCAGCAATAAAGGCGACTATCGGATAAGCCATTAAAAAGCCACCGGTCGGGCCAAGAATCTGGGCGACGCCGCCGCCGAGGGGGGAAGCGCTGAAAACGGGCAGGCCAACCGCACCTTCCATGAGATAAAGGGCGAGTGCAGCGAAACCGCGGCGCGAGCCGAGAAGCAAACCAACCGCGAGCACAGCGAAGTTCGACAGCGTCAGCGGAACCGGAGTAAACGGCAACGGCACGGAAACGTGCGCACAGAGGGCAACGAAGAGGCTTGCGCCGACTACGACCGCAACCTCTTTCGCCCACTCCCGGCTGGCGCTTTGAGGCGTCCGCTGGCCCAGAACTTCAGTCGCAACTCGTGCCATATCTTCTCCTAACCTCCTAAAACTTTTGAGCTGCGGAAGTCGTTACCGGCGGAATCACGCTTCAGGCGGCCATGAAGGGCCGGCGCTGTTTAGCACATCGATTTCGGCTCTCTGCGGATCAGCGCGCTTCATTTGTCGGCGAACTCGCATCAACAGAATGGTCGCTACCGACAACACTACCGCCGCGCTTACTCCGAGTATGAGGAACCACCAGAGCATCCGCACAACTCACTCAGGATAGCAGATGCGGCAGCGGCTGAGATTCATTCATCCCGTGTTGAGGATTCGCTTAGAGCAGCGGTGAGCTCCTAGTTCTTCTTGGCCGCTTTCCCCGCTGCCTCGCGGCGCTTGGCTAGGTTGGCCAGGACGAGATCCAAACGCTTGCGCGCCGCCTTCGAGCCGGTAGCGACCGCCTCGATGTTTGACCACGCGGTCGGACTACCCATTTTCTGACGCACTTCTTTCAAGAAGGGATATATCTTCGCAAAAATAAAGAACATCTCGCCACTGCAACCGGGCTGAACGAAGAGCTCTTCACTCAAGGCGCCCTGCAACACAAAAGCCGCAGCCATATCCCAGTAGCTACCCACTTGGCGCATCCAGGCGTTCTCTTGGCTTGGAAACGCGTTCGAGACCTTCACAAAATCGTCGGCACTCTCCGGCCAAAATTCCGAGACAAACCAGTTTCTTGCCTTCCGCATTTCTGGCTCGCGCCGAAGATCATAGAGTTTTAGAATCAGGGCCGCATCTTCAGAAGTCGCTCTCTTTGCCATTTTTCCCTCGTTAAAGTAAGACTTCAAGCATTCCGCTGAAGGCTCAGCCTATCAGGCCTTCGCAACTTCGGAGGCCGAGGGCTCTGAGCCTTCGACTGCGCGCTCGTAATCGCATTCTTTATTAGGACAAGCGATGACCACGCCGTCTTTGCGAATGCGTTCTACCAGATACTCGTGTCCGCATGTCGAGCATTTCTCCGCAATGGGCTTGGCCGCCGACGTGAATTTGCACTTCGGATAGTTCGAGCATCCATAGAACGTATTGCCCTTGCGCGCTCGTTTTTCAACCAACTCTCCGTCTTTGCAATCCGGGCATTTCACGCCGATGAAATTTTGCTTCACGAACTTACATTCGGGGTATCCGCTGCATGACGTAAACTCGCCGAATCTGCCGTGCCGGAGAATTAAATTCCGTTTGCAGAGTGGGCAAGTTTCATCGAGCGGAATGTCTGGAACTTTCTTGCCCTGATCAAGACGCCGCGTGGTCTTGCAATCCGGATAACCAGTACAAGCCATGAACTGACCAAAGCGCCCACGCTTCAGCACCATCACACGCCCGCAATTTTCGCAATATTCTTCCTGCGCGATTTCCTGGACATCGGCAGTATCAAGATCAGGCAGATTAATGGGATTTTCTTTCGTGAACTTGCAGGTATCCGGATTCTCTTTATCGTAGGTGCTGCATGCGTAAAACGAGCCATGCTTTCCCCACTTGATCACGAGAGGCGAGCCGCAGAGCTCGCACTTCTCGTCGGTGGGCTTCTCCATACGCTTGATGTTCTCCATGTGCTTCTCCGCGTATCGGAGGTCTTTAGAGAATTTCTTGTAGAAGTCGGTCAGCGCACCGTTGCCCGTCTGCTTGCCCTCTTCAATTTCGTCGAGGTCTTCTTCAAGGCGCGCGGTGTACTGGAAATCGAAAATGTCTTTGAAGTTTTCAACCAGCAGATCGGTTACGACCAAGCCAATTTCGGTCGGTACGAACTTGCCGCCAATTTTTTGCGCGTACTGCCTCTCTTGAATCGTGCTTAGAATGGTGGCGTACGTAGACGGCCGTCCAATGCCGCGCTCTTCAAGCTCTTTAACCAGCGATGCTTCGTTGAAACGCGGAGGCGGTTCCGTGAAATGCTGCTCTGGAAGCAGGGACTTGAGTGTTAATTTCTCACCAGCCTCGAGCGGCGGAAGTTTGTGCTTCAGCTCTTCGTCTTCCTCATCTTTATTGTCTTTCGACTCCTCGTAAACCTTGAGGAAGCCGTCAAACTTCATCACCGATCCGGTGACGCGCAACCAGAATACGTCGCTGCCCACCTTGGCGTCGATGTCGACCGAAGTCTGATCGAATACAGCCGGAGTCATCTGCGAAGCAATGAATCGCTGCCAGATAAGCTTGTAAACCTTAAATTCATCCTCCTGTAAATACTGCTTCATCTGATCCGGATGCCGCGCTGGCGATGTCGGTCGAATAGCTTCGTGGGCCGCCTGCGCTTCCTTCTTCTCCTTATAAGTGTTCGGAGAATCGGGCAGGTAAGGCGCACCATATGACTCGGATATGTATTCGCGAACTTCGGTGAGGGCTTCCGGAGCGACGCGCGTGGAGTCGGTTCGCATGTAGGTAATGAGGCCGACCAGTCCTTCGTCACCAAGCTCGATACCTTCATAGAGCCGCTGCGCGATCATCATGGTGCGCTTGACGCTGAAGCGCAATTTGCGTGAGGAATCCTGCTGCAGTTTGCTGGTGGTGAACGGAGGCGTCGCATTGCGGCGGCGTTCTTTCTTCTCCGCCGAACGAACCACCCAGTCGGCCTTTTCGAGCGAGAGGCGTATCTGCTCGGCCTGTTCGCCATTTGTGACCTCGATTTTCTCTTCGCCCTTACCTAGGAATCGAGCGTCAAACGCTGGAGGCTTCGAAGCTGCCAGATTTGCGTCGATCGTCCAATATTCCTTTTTCTCGAAGGCTTTGATTTCACGTTCGCGATCGACAATCAGCCGCAAAGCGACGGTCTGCACACGTCCGGCAGAAAGACCGCGACGAACCTTATCCCATAAAAGAGGAGAGACCTGATATCCCACGAGGCGGTCGAGTACGCGCCGCGTCTGCTGTGCGTCAACAAGATGCCGATCAATATCCCGAGGATGATCAAACGCCGCCTTCACAGCACGCTGGGTAATTTCATTAAAAGTAACGCGGCGAATCCGGGCGCTATCCCCGATATCGTCCGTCTTCTTTATCTTCTTGCCTTTCTTTTTCTTAGTGGAGTCTTCTCCAAGCTCATCGGCAAGATGTGCGGCAATGGCTTCGCCTTCGCGGTCCGGATCAGGGGCGAGATAAATGTGATCCGCAGATAGCGCCAGTTTCTTCAGCCTGGCGAGCACCTTCTCTTTGCCGGGAATGACGATGTACTCCGTCTCGAACTCGTTCTCGATATCGACACCCAGGCTGCTCTTGGGCAGATCTTTCACGTGGCCATAGGAGGCATCGACCGTGAAATCCTTCCCCAGATACTTCTGGATAGTTTTGGCCTTGGCTGGCGATTCGACAATGACAAGCTCTTTGGACAATGTTCCCTCTGATCTGCGTTATTGGAATTGAAGCTAGCACGAACTAGCGGATTGCAACAACTGGGCGGAGCAGCCTCTGGCGGCTTTCTGCTGTCGGCTTTCAGTTCAAGCGCTCACTTTCCGCATCAGTGACGACAACATTCCCTTGACCTCGATCACCTGAGGCGTCAGGTCTTCGTAGATCACTGATTGCAGAAAGCTGGCAGCTGAGACCGCACTCAAAAGCCCTTCACAAAATTCTTACCCGGCAACTGCCGTATCTTCCCGCTTAATTCCAGCTCAAACAGCGCCGCGAAGATTTCTGAGGATGACATTTCATTCTCCAGCGCTTCCACCAGTTGATCGATGTGCGTGGATTCATCGGCTTTCAATAACTTGAGGATCTTGCTCTCGTGGGGCGACCGTACTTCATCCGGGAATAGAGATGCGGTCTCTGGCTCAGAGGATTCAACCTGCCGGGAGCAAAGCTCTACCTGCACGTCGGTTGGGAGTTCTTCCCAGACGTCCTCCCAGGTGGCCACCAGCTTTGCTCCCTGCTTGATTAAAGTGTTTGGACCCCACGAGCCTTTGTTGGTTACATTGCCGGGAACCGCATAGACATCGCGGTTTTGCTCGAGCGCGCATCGCGAGGTAATGCGTGTGCCGCTGTATTCGGCGGCTTCAACGGCAAGAACGCCCGCGGAGATGCCGCTGATGATGCGGTTGCGGATGGGAAAGTTCTGCGGAGCGGGCGACGTACCCACCGGAAACTCGCTGATCAGCGCTCCTCCAAGCGCGAGCATTTGCTCGGTGAGACGAGTATTCTCTTTCGGATACATCACGTCGATGCCGGTGCCCAATACCGCGACCGTCTTACCTTTGGCCGCGACCGCTCCGCGATGGGATAAGGTATCGATGCCGCGCGCCAACCCGCTAAAGATGACGAGCCCGCGCGCGGCAAGATCGGTCGCCAGGCGTTCCGCCATGCCGCTCCCGTAAAGGGTTGGGTGGCGCGTCCCGACCATCGCGATGCCCGCCTGCGAGAGCACGTCGACGCTCCCTTTCACGAACAAAATCGCGGGCGGGTCATAGATTTGTTTGAGCCGCGCTGGATATTCTGGATCACTCAACGAAATAATTCTGGCGCGCGCTTCGCGTGCTTTTTCCAGTTCCTGCTGTGCCAGCTCCATGGATTTTCCGGTTGCAATCGATTGCGCAGAAACCGCTCGCATGCCGGTGGCTTCGAGTTCGGTGAGGGTCGCCCGAAAGACGTTTTCTGGGCTGCCCAAATGTTCAATCAATTTGCGGATGCGGGTAACGCCCAACCCCTCCGTAAGCGAAAGCGCAAGCCAAAACGAGGCGGCTTTCGAGGGTGCGACCTGGGCGGTCGGCGCATGAGTTTCCATCTGGATTTCACTGTTGGTCAGCATGGACGGCGACGATAGACTCCATGCGAAAGCCTGTCAAGGACGACGCTCACCGAGCCTTTGGTAGAATCTGTAAATAGATGAGCCGTCTGAAGATTGCTGCCATTTCTTATTTGAATACGGCTCCTCTTCTTTGGGATTTCGACCGCTCCCCATCTTCTTCCGACTTCGAGATGTCCTACACGCTGCCTGCAGACTGCGCGGAGGCTTTGCGCTCTGGCACGGCCGACATTGGTATCGTCCCGGTCGCATCCTACGCCACAATTCCAGATCTCCTCGTCGTTCCCGACGTGGCCATCGCGGCGCGTCGCGCCGTGCGCTCGATCCTGCTGGTCAGCGATGCGAGTGAAAGCAACGTTTCTAAAGAACACTACTTGGCGGGCATGCGCAGCATCGCGCTCGACACGTCGTCTATGACTTCAGCGGCGCTAACAAAGATTCTTTTCGCAAAGTGGTTGGGAGGACCGCGCCACTACAAACCAATGGCTCCGAATCTAGACGTGATGTTGGCGGAGTGCGATGCCGCGCTTCTCATCGGCGATCCGGCTCTCCAAGTCGACCGATCCCGCTATTTCACGCTTGACCTGGCCGAAGAGTGGAACGCTTGTACGGGCAAACCTGCAGTGTTTGCGTTTTGGGCGATCCGCAAGCAGGCTTTGTCGGGACGAGATCGAGTAACTATTACAAACACTTTTAAGGGTTCGCGCGACCGCGGGCTACTACCGAAGAATTTGGAACTGATCGCGGAAGATTGGGCTGACCGGCTCTCTATCCCCATCAACGATGTGCAAACTTATCTCACCTGCAACATCCACTATTACTTAGACTCGCCCTGCCTCGAGGGGCTGCATCTGTTCTATCGATACGCCGCAGAAGTTGGCGCTCTTCCGAGGGCTCCGGAGCTGGAGTTTCTGTAGTCGGATCGCACAGCGACAACTCTCAACCTGGCTTCTCAATCCCTGTTGCAACTTGCAAGCGGAAAACCTGCTTTAATAATGACAATGCACCTTTCAGCCATCCTCATGCTCGCTTCGAAGAACGGAGCCATGCATTGGCTGATCAGCTTAGGCGGACTCGGCTTGATCGTCCTCGGCCTCGCTGACAATTCTCTTATTCCTCTGCCCGGCAGCACCGATGTGGCAACCATTGTGCTCGCCGCGCACCACCGCCAACTCTGGTTTTATTACTCAATCATGGCCACCGTGGGCGCGGTGATTGGTGGATACCTCACCTACCGCATGGCCCGAAAAGGCGGCAAGGAAACAGTCAATAAAAAGTTTTCGCAGAAAAAAGCCAACCGTTTCTATGCAATTTTCGAACGCTGGGGGTTCGCCTCCGTCGCCATCCCGGCCATTCTTCCGCCACCATTTCCTATCGTTCCGATCCTTCTCGTCGCCGGGGCCATGCAGTATCCAACCAAGAAATTTATCGCGGCTCTAACTTTAGGCCGCGGAATCCGCTACGCCATCCTCGGATATCTTGGAGCTCACTACGGATCCAGCATTCTGAAATTTTTCGGGAAGTACTACTGGCCGGTGCTTATTACCCTTATCGCTCTGTCGGTAATCACCGCACTTTATGGAGTGTTTGAGTACAAGCGCCGCCAGAAAACCGAAGTGCCAAGCGCTCAAGCAACCGGACCGGTTCGCCGACGGACGGCCTGACGCGCGCGGACAAAGCCACGCGCGCCACTAAAACTACCGGTTTGTGATTCGCGCGAGCGGCGTTCTGCGGATAAAATAATTCTGACGAGAAACAAAGCGACGGAGCAGCAATGTCATTATCGAAGCAGCAAGCGCTGGAGATGTTCAATTCCGATGACCTCATCGGGATTGGGATGGAAGCGGACGCGGTGCGCCGCCAGAAGCATCCCGAAGGTACGGTGACCTACCTCATCGACCGCAACATCAATTACACAAATTTCTGCACGGAATATTGCACTTTCTGCGCTTTCTACCGTCCGCTCAAAGGCCCCGCTGCTAAAGAGGGATACATTCTTGACCTCGAAACCATCTACGAGAAAATTCGCGAGACTGTCGAGCTGGGCGGGACCGGAGTTTTGATGCAGGGAGGCCTGCATCCCGACCTGAAGATCGAATGGCATGAAAAGATGTTGAGCGGCATCAAGCAACGATTCCCGAAAATTCATCTGCATTGCTACTCCGCCTCTGAGATTTTAGCGATTGCGGAGTACAGTGCACTGAGCCTCCGCGACACGATTGCGCGATTACGCGATGCCGGGCTCGATTCAATTCCCGGCGGCGGAGCCGAAATTCTCGACGACGAAGTTCGCTACAAAATCGCGCGTCTCAAGTGCCTGACCGCGGATTGGCTGGAAGTCCATCGCACCGCACACCAGCTCGGCATGCGAACCACCGCGACAATGATGTTTGGCGTCGGCGAATCCGTTGAACATCGCATCAACCATTTTCAAGCCCTCTATGATCTTCAGGAAGAGACTGGCGGCTTCACTGCCTTCATCCCCTGGAGCTTTCAACCTCAGCACACGGCTCTCGGCGGCCGCAAGTGGGATGAGGCGACGGCGGTTGAATACCTGAAAGTGTTGGCGATCTCACGCATCTATCTATCGAACTTTCTCAACGTCCAATCAAGTTGGGTGACGCAAGGCTTGAAAGTCTGCCAGATGGGCCTGCGCTTTGGCGGCAACGACGTTGGCTCGGTGATGCTCGAAGAAAACGTCGTCCGCGCAGCCGGAGTCACGAATTGCACAACCGAAGAAGAATTGCGCCGCATCATACGGGATGCGGGTTTCCGTCCGGCACAGCGCGACACGCTCTACCGGCAGTATTTCCTCAATTAAACTTGGCTTTCATGCTCCGTCCTTTCCCTGTCTTAATTTTCATCCTCGGAGTATCTCTTTTTTTCTCCGCGCAGACTGCTGTCCCAAACAGAAACGCATCAGCTTCTTCGATTGCCGGGGTAGTTGTGAAAGAACCGGGCAGTGAGCCGATTAAAAAAGTGGTCCTGCAAGTGATTGCCGAAGATCTGAAAGCGGGCGGCAGCTATACCGCCTCCACCGACTCTGAAGGACATTTTCGGGTCGACGATGTTAAACCCGGCCGCTACCGGATTTTTCTCGAGCGAAGTGGCCATGTCGCGGTGAATGCTCACGGAAGCAAGTCTGAAGTCACCGTTCTCAGCATTCGACCCGGGGAATCCGTGGAAGGCTTCGTCTTGCGGATGCAACCCACGGCGGTCATCAGTGGGCGTGTCACGGATGAAGACGGCGACCCAATGCCCGAGGTGCGCATTGTCGCGCTCCGCGAACGGCCAGGGAAGATGAAGCGCGAGAGTGCAGCTAATGCGGCGACGAACGATCTTGGAGAATATCGCCTAGCCGGCCTGTTGGCCGGCAAATATGTCATCCTTGCCACGCCCCCTCCGGACTTTCGGGATTACGAAAAGCCCGTCAAGCCCGGAAACTCTGCCCCGTCGAGCAATTCACCGGACGCTGCTCGGTCAGAGATGCGATATCTGCCAACGTATTACCCGGGCACGTTCGATGCAACGCAGGCCTCGGTGATCTCCTTAAAAGTGGGCGATGAGATGCCCGTGAATTTGACCTTGGCTCCGTCGCGAACTTTTCGTGTTCGCGGCCTCGTCGCTGGTCTATCCGCGACTGGTCTATCCCTGAACGACAAGCCCTCGGTAGAAGTACGTTCGAAAGCCGGAGACTCCATCCACGCCGCGCCTGACGTCAGCCGTGATGGTCGATTCGAAGTGAGAGGGATCGCGCCCGGGTCGTACTCGGTCATCGCAACCTTGGGATCGGAATCACATCCGCTGACTGCTCGAGAAGACGTGTCGGTGATTGCTGGAGACATCGACGGAGTAAGGCTCACTCCATCTCCGTCTTTCACTTTGTCAGGACATCTTCGCGTCGAAGGCAAAGCCAACACCAACATCTCACGATTTGCTGTCAATCTGCGACCGGCGAAAACGTCCGACAATTCATCTTTATTTATGGTGCAAGACGTGTTCGGAACAAACGCAGCTGTCGACCAGCGCGGAAATTTCGAATGGACAGGCGTTACCCCCGGTGAATATAACGTGCAAATTTTTGGAGGCGACCACGCCAGCGGCTACTTCCTGAAATCAGCGAAGATCGGCAGCTTCGACGTTGGAACCGGCTTCACCGCAAGCGGCCCCGCATCGCTTGAGTTGCTCGTGAGCTATAACGGCGGGTCGATTGAAGGGGCGGTCAGCGAGAAAGAAACCGACTCGGACGGAGACCACCCGGCGGCAAACACGACGGTGGTGGCCGTGCCCGAGGAGAAATACCGCGGACTTCCGGACCGCTTCAGCGCTAGCTTGACCGATCAGCACGGGCACTTCACACTCTCCGCGCTCGCACCGGGCACATACACAGTGTTCGCGTGGCAAGATATTGACGAAAGTGTCTACCGTGATCCCGATTTTCTTAAGTCGCAAGAGGCGAATGGTGCAAGCGTGCAGGTGGAGGAAAGTTCGCGCCGACAGATTAAGCTGAACCTGAGCCCGGTAGATGCGCAGTGGCGCTAGTCAGGCTCCGGTACAATGTTTGCTCTGGGTCGATCTCATTTACATTCCAGTGAATGCGCTTGACTCTCAACTTTTGCGATGGCCACTTTCTTCCTATTTGCGGCTAAAGGTTTAGTTCCCTATTTCCGTCAGCATTTTCTCGACCGCACGTTTCAAGGGTTGTATCAGGTCAACGCCTTCGACCTCGCTTTGCTGATTCCATATTTCATTGTTCTCACAATCCTTGCGAGCTACGGCGCGCACCGCTACTGGCTGGTCTATCTTTATTACAAGAATAAGAAGAACAAGACCACCACTCCGGCTGCGTATTTTGATCAGGCAAACCTGCCGCGCATTACGGTACAGTTGCCAATTTATAACGAGCAATATGTTGTCGAGCGATTGCTTGATTCCGTCTGCCGTCTCGACTATCCGAAAGAAAAACTCGACATCCAGTTGCTGGACGATTCCACCGACGAAACCATAGAAGTTGCGAGGCTTTTAGTAGATCGTTACGCTGCCTTGGGAAATCCAGTCGTCAACTTGCACCGCGAAAATCGCGAAGGCTTTAAGGCTGGCGCTTTGGCAGAAGGATTAAAAGTTGCGAAGGGCGAGTACATCGCCATCTTCGACGCGGATTTCGTCCCGGCTTCCGACTTCTTGATGAACTGCATTCACCACTTCACCAACCCTGGTGTCGGTATGGTGCAGACGCGATGGACGCATATTAACCGCAACTACTCAGTGTTAACGCAGGTTGAAGCGATCTTGCTCGACGGCCACTTTGTTCTCGAGCATTCGGGCCGCGCTCGCAGCGGACGTTATTTCAACTTCAACGGCACTGCCGGCATGTGGCGTCGCCGCGCGATCGATGACGCTGGTGGCTGGGAGCACGACACGTTGACTGAAGACACCGACTTGTCGTACCGTGCGCAGTTGCGGGGATGGAAATTTCTTTACCTGCAAGATGTCGAATGTCCCGCGGAACTGCCGGTCGAAATGACTGCATTCAAAACCCAGCAGGCGCGCTGGGCGAAGGGCCTGATTCAAGTTTCAAAAAAGATATTGCCTCAGGTATTCGCGAGCGATTCGACCCGGCAACAGAAGGTGGAAGCCTGTTATCACCTTACCGCCAATATCAGCTATCCGCTCATGATCGTGTTGTCGGTCTTGCTGATGCCAGCGATGATCATCCGCTCCTATCAGGGGTGGTTTCAGATGCTTTGCATCGACTTGCCCTTGTTTCTGGCGTCGACATTTTCTATTTCCAGCTTCTATCTTGTCTCGCAAAAGGAATTGTTTCCAACGACGTGGTGGAAATCACTTCTCTACCTGCCATTGCTGATGGCGCTCGGAATCGGATTGACGGTAACAAATACACGGGCCGTGCTCGAGGCGCTCGCGGGCAAGCAGACTGCTTTTGCCAGAACTCCGAAATATCGCGTCGAGTCGAAAAAAGATAGAGTGGGAGCAAAAAAATATCGCAAGCGCCTGGGCTGGGTTCCGTGGATCGAACTGATCATCGGTTCGTATTTCGCGCTAGCGATCTGGTACGCGATCGAGAACGAGAACTATTTCACGATTCCATTTTTGTGTCTTTTTGTTTTTGGTTATTGGGTCACCGGGCTGATGTCGCTGCTGCAAGGGCGATTTGCAGGATTATCGGTCGGGACGGAAACGAGCAACAAGCCTTTTCCGGTCGGAGTTTAGCGATCAGGAATCGATGCGCCCCGCTATTGTGATTGCGAAGGCGACAAAGCGCTCGCAGGACTCGTCCGCGAAATCGTCGCGCTTGATTTCTTCGAAACTGTCTTGCTTTTAATCCGATCAACTTTGGCCGCGAATTTCACAGGCACCCCGGCAGATGGTTTGCCATCCGAGATGAACAAAGCCTCGCCTCCTGGGTTCGGCGTCCAGACGAGATCGCTCTTGCCAGGCTGCTTGCTTATTTTTTCTGTCCGGAATTGTTGAACGCTACTTTCGTTCTGTGACACCGGCTTACTTTCTTCAACCGGCGGCGGGGCAACAGGAGTATCAGAGGTCTGCTTGACAGCTTCCCGCCCGTCGACTGAGCCGACCGAAGCCGAAGATCGCCGCTCGACGATCTTCGCCCCACGCCATCCCAGCCACATCGAAAAGGCAACCATGCACATTGCCAACACGCTTGCCGCAACTAATAAAGCTCGAGATCGCGTGCCGAAAAAAGCGCTCAGCAAGTCGAGAAAACTATCGGACGCGGGCAGAAAACTAGCCGACCGGCGCTCTTCAATGACCACCGAATTCCGAAGCGCAAGTTGCGTCGCGCCGTGAGGACGCGCCGACCGTGCCTGTTCCGCCAGCCCCGCCAGCTGCCGAAGCACTGAAAGATTTTGCTCCGTGAAGGCGAAAGGCTCGCTTGAGAAGACTTCGAGAATTCCGTTGATGCTACGCCACCCCTCGATCGGCAGGGCCGCGATCGAGCGCAATCCCAACCGGCGGCATACCTCAAAATCGACGAGCGGATCGCTTTCTGTGTCGACACAATTGTGCGCCTGCCCGGTGCTGAAGCATGCGCCTGAAATCCCGCTCTCCACGCTCAGTTGCGCGCCCAATGGAGGAGCCGTCGCGTCGCTGCGGGCACGGCAAATCATCGCGCCATCTTTCCACATTGCAATCGCCGCTCCGGTTGCGCCGGTAAACTGGCATGCGAAGTCCGCAATCTTCGATAGCACCGCTTGCAGGTTCTCGTCGCTGGCAGCAACCGCTTTTCTTAAGTCGGCCAGTGCTTTGCTTTCGTCCCCGCCTCGCTGTTCAACCCCGGGAAGATTGCACGACAGCCTGGAGAAACTAGCCGAAGAGAGAAATTGGGCAACCTGGTTCTCATCGAGCCGGTCACGGCGAAATTGTTCGGCAAAATATTTAGACACTGAAGCTCTTTAATCCAGCCAGAGTTCTACTCTGAGAATGTGCGAGCCATCTGCAATTTCGCCCCGAAGTATGAGCGAAGGGCGCACGACTGTCAAGATCACTCGCAGGTGCCCGGTGTTCTGTTAAGTCGTATTCTTTCGAAGCACTTCCCGGCACCAAACTAACCAACAATCGAAAAGAAACGGGATGCTAGCCTGAAGAGGCTCTGGTTTCTCGCACCTCCGCAAGAGATTGCACGGAACCAATCTTAAGAAGATTTTTCGAACCTTCGAAGCGCTAGCGGAGTTGGGTCCTGAATTGACTGCGGACCGCGACTTCCGCGAGACCGCTCGACTGATGGTGAGCGCCGTGATGGAAGCCTCGGGCGCGCGCGAAGCCGTTTTATTTTCTTTCAGCGAACGCCCTTCCCTTCTCAGCTCCGTCGACGCCCAGGGGTTCGCGCTGTTGCCCGAGCCTTCGATCATTCCATTGCTGCCTCGCCACGTTCACACTCTCACCGCAGCTGCGGGACCGGTTTTGTTGAACAGTTCCACCTCTGACTTGTTCTTGAGTGCGAACGGCAACGTGGCACCGGAATTATTTCGCTGTGTCTGCCCTCTTAAAGTGCGGGGCAAACTTGTCGGCCTGATCGCGCTTGGCCGCCGCGAGGGTGACGCCGCATACGAAGAGGAAGCGCTTGGTGCTTTCGGAATACTCAGCCATTACCTGGCGTTGGCGATTCAGAATCATTCGCTCGGACAAACGTTAGCGCAACGCGTCTCGGAAAATCTGAGACTTCTCGCCTCGCTGCATGGTTTCTACGACAATGCGCTTGAGGCATTCGCCACGGCCATCGATGTGAAGCATGTCAATATCCACGGCCATTCGTTGCGGGTTGGAAAATACGCGCAGGCGATTGGAGAGGCCTTAGGCATGTCCGCCGCGGATGTCGCTTCGCTACGATCGGCCGGATATCTGCACGATATCGGGAAGGTGGCGGTGGACAAGCGTCTCTTCGGAAAGGCATCGAAGCTTGACGCGCAAGAATACCGCGAGATGCGGGACCACACGACTATCGGCCATCAAATCGTTAGCCAGGTCCAATTCCCGTGGCCGCAAATTCCTGAGATCGTACGCTGGCATCATGAACGCGGGGACGGGTCAGGCTATCCCGACGGGCTCCATGGCGACGAGATGCCAAAAGCGGTGCGCATCATTGCGCTGGCCGACTCATTCGATGCGATGATCAGCGAGCGTCCGTACCGAGAACCGCTCTCGATTGGATCCGCGCTGCAGGAGCTGATACGGATGACGCCGCAAAAATATGATCCGAACGCGATGCAGGCGCTGCTGATACAGGTGCGGCGCGATGCGGTAGGAACAAATCGCACTCCGGTCTTCGAGACCGGAACCGTGCATCTTTCCGCGACCGAGGTGGATGAGCTAGCCGCAACCCTGCAGCATCGCGTGACCCACAATAGAACGTACCTGACCTAGAAGGCAGGGTAAAGACTCCGTAAAGACTCCGACGATGCGCGCGTCAGCAGCTCCAACCATTGGAGTGAAAAAATCAGTATTCGTGTTCGGCAGGCCCCCACCCCCTCCCCCCTGATCTTTTGGAATCATGAGGTTGCGTGGGGAATAACACCGAGATCTTTCAATCCAAAGGAGATGTGGTCAAAATCTAGAGAACAAAGGACTTATGGCATATTCTCTGCAGACCCTATTGAGGGTGCAGTTCGACGGTAGCGTGTGGTGGAGGGAGAGTCAATCATAATCGTGCCGATTTGAGGAAGGCCTTTCCCGAAACGGGTGAGGTAGTGATTGCCGGGTAGCATCTGGAGTTAATGGAGGCGGTCTGAGACTTAGCTGGAAATTTGGGGGGCTTGCTTTCGCGGCTTGGAAGAGTCGCTGGCAAATACTGCAACGCGCAAGGACCGGTTCACCTTTCGTCATGTTAGGAAGGGTTTACCCCGAGCGGGTCAGACCGCAAACGATTCCCATAGTCAGGTCCGCTATGCGAAGTGATTTTACTTGACTTCCGAACCAGCAGCGCTATGATGGCGGACGCAACAGTGGCCGAGCCTCCAGCCTTGAACTGTGTCCTCGGGGGAGGGTTACACAGTCCGCTCGATTCCTGTGCCCGGCCTTTTGAATCCTCGAATACTCTACTTCGCTTCCTGATTCACGTGGCCTTACCGTGAGCGCACCACCAACGAACATGCTCTCGGCGGGGCAGCGCCATTCTGAATTCGTGACAACATCGACATGTTAGCTCCACGCACGCAGCGCATTACGTTTCAATCGATGGGGAATAGGCTGAGTTTGTTGGGTTCCAGACCGGCGTGCGCTCTAGCTAATAGGGCTGAGCTGACCTTTTCTTGTAGACAAGAATGACAGTCCAGTAAAGACCAACGTTGAAAACCACCCTTGCCACTTTGGCTGCGGCGTAAATCGACCATTCACTGAGGCCACCCGCCAACGACGGACCAGTTGGACCGTACGAAGGTCCTTCAAGATAGGGAGGGCCGCAACTGCGTGAGCCTCGGCGATAATCCCCACATCGGCCAGATCGAAATCGCCCTGTTTGACCCTGTTGATCGCCTCTTCAACCTCGCTAGTTTGACCTGCTGTGCCAAGGCACGGGCAGCAAGCAACATGCACAGCGTCGATAAGACAAGGTCTTCCACATGGCTACGAGCGAAATATTATTTCTCTCAACTTCACTGAAACGGGTCGGTTACCGGCTCGTGCCTTACCTCACGGAGGGCTTTAAGCAGGTCATTTGGTATGTACTTCTCGGCTGCGCTTTGCGCCCGCGGGTCATCAAAGAAAATCAGGGCTTGTGCAATCACGGCAACCGCATCGACTGGAGCCCGCTGGCAAGCACCGATAATCATAGGGATGGATTCTTTGTCCTGAAGCTTAGCCAGCCCTTTTGCAGCCACCTGCTGGATCATGTAATTAGGGGAAGACATAGCTTGGCGAAGCAACGGGAGCCCCCTCGGATCTCCGGTTTCGGCCAACAACAAAACCTTCCCAGGCATATCATAGACAGCGAGCTGGGCCGCGTCCTCAGGGGAAATGCTACGACTTTTCGCCCATTCTAGAAGTTCCGGGGTGTACTGGTATGGCATGATCTTGCCTTGGGCGTCGAAACGGATTGGAAAAGGCGGGCCGCTTTCCACCGCGGTCCGGGCTGGATTCTCCAGAAAGTCCCAATAGACCTGCCCTTTGTCTCCAAGCCTAACTAACGCGCTCGCAATTACCCCCTTGTTGCCGGGGTCGATTTCCGCGCTAGTGTTAGGTTCAAGGCTTCGGGCAAATTGTTCCTGGAGCGCAGGAATAGCCTCCACCGCGCCAGCTTCGGCTATTGCCTCCACATCCATCCCGTCGAACTTGCCCTGCTCCACTCTCTTCACTGCGTCGGCGACGCTGCCGATGTTCTGAAATCGCTCCTCAACTCGACGGTAGGCTTGGGTCTTTTCGCCTTGGGCGTGTGCCGCACTTATGGCCATGACACACAGTACCCACAGGGCGAAACCCTCGCGAATCGCGCTGCGAAACCCGTTGGCCTTCTTTTTGTTTGCCATTCGATCCTCCATGATGACCCTTATTCTCGGCCGCTTATTTGATTTGGGACTCAAGTCTCTGATAGGTGCCGTCCTTCTTGATAAACGTATTCATATTGCTCTGCGTCTGCGGGTACACAGCAATCCTCGCCCCATCCTGATAGACAGAATAAGCCGGGAAAATCGCGTGGTCCGTGGTCGTGGCGACTCCCGAAGTGTCAAACTTAATGACGCTCCATATCCAAGGCACGGTCCTTCCGCTGTTATGGTTCGGCTTACTGCTTGCCCAACGGTGCTAATTCTACCCCGTGCAAGGTGGTACACAGCGTTAGCAGACGCGGTTATGCCACTCGCCCCGTTTTCGGGATGATTTTGCCCAGGCACAGGAGCACTTATTGACCCGCAAGGGTCAGGCGTTGCTCCAACTCCGGCGGTACCAGTTAGAGTCGCGCTAGGCAATGGCGGTAGCGAGGACTATGAATGACCCACTCCCAACAAAGACTCGATCGAGGCCATCGCCGGTGGTAGACCAAACTCCGCGCTAATGTAAGTGCCGCCGTCCGCTAATAACGCCAGCCGTTTGGTCGACGTATAGTAGCTCGCGGCGAACGACCGGATTTCTCCCACTAGCCAACTGCTCATGCTCCGAAATTGGAAAACGCGGCGAGCAAGTAGATCAGACCCGTAATGGATCCGAAGACCATTAGCGCGATGCGCGGATTGCCGCGACTAAACGCGCCGGCGAGAAATGCAGCAGCAGACGAGATGAGCCCCACGCTGCCAGAAATAAATACGAGGCCCTGCTTGGCCGCGCAAAAATACGAACCTTCCGGCGATTTGCACGGGACGGTTATCGCGGCAAGGAAGATGATGGTAGAGATGCTTGCAAAAATACCGGCACTGAATCCCACGAATGCGGCCAAGTGCTGACGATCTTGCCGACGATCCAGCTGACGATCTATCCGACGCTGGACGCGGCTCTTTCTGAAGCCAATGACAACCGGTACGGTGATGAGGAGGACAATCAGAAGCAAAATTGCGATCATCTCAGTGGGTCCATGCGAATTTTGACACTCATGAATCGACGGGAAACAATGGCGTCAACGCTTGTCATCAGTATGTCTTTCCCGGCGTGCCGTCGGCCCACACTTGCCTGTCCTGTACGCCGCGCTCATAGTCTCTGACATTGTCAATGCGCGGCATTCACCTTTGAGCGCACTCGCTACCGGGTCACCGTCACGATAGCGATATTCGATGACACGGTCGATTGATGGAAGCAAATTGTGTAGATGCCGGGTTGCGTCATACCATGATAGGCACTCATCTCTACCGTCTCCTTCATCGACTTCCCCGGTTTTAGCTGGTCTAGCATAAAACTCGTAACACGATGACCGTCTTGCTTCTTCAGCTTTTGTAAGTCAGCCGTTTCTTCCACCTTCACGCCTTCTAACCTTACTTTCATATCGTAGTACTCCGCTGGATTGTTGGTAGGCGAGAGATTCATCGAATGAGCTGAATTGTTGGTCTTCACCACATCAATCAATACTGGCTCTCCCGCTTTGATAATTTTTTGCTCTGGAGTGATCCAGAGGGTACCGGGACAGGCTGCACCCCTTGCCCTCCGCCAAGTCCAGAGAGCTTCATCGTTGACTGGTCACAGCCGATGGCAGATCACCCCAGTGGACTGCACCGCTACGAAGTGTCGTTCTACGCCAAAATGCCGGATGAGCGACTCATCTACGTTGTGTTCTACGAATATGATCCGACGACGGAGCACGGTTACGTTTATTTTCCCGGTAGGACTGAGGAATGGTATCGGCTGAATGTCAGTACCATTTTCCACGATGTTGAGGGAAAGTGGTTTTGTGCTTGGAGCATGTGGGACAGCGTTGCCAGACTACTCATCGCAGGAGCTAAGACTGAGAATCACGTCAAGGTGTGCCATCGCGCCGAAGACTTCGCGCAACGCTTTCGCATTCGTCCGGACTCGCTGCTCCAGTTGGATCTGGCCGGCTTCATCCACTACGCAATACCAAC
>JAYVCW010000050.1:0-3404 GCA_043749775.1 Acidobacteriaceae bacterium
ACGTCGAATCTTCAGGCCGTTCAGAAGATCCTCCGCCAGCGCGTAAAGCAGGACATTTTCTTCTACTCGTTCACCATCAAGCCGCACGTGGACACCCCGAAAAAACTGCGGGAGTACCGCGCGATGCATCACGTGGAAGGGAACTGGACGTTCCTCACCGGAAAGACTGCCGATCTCGAGCTGCTCCGCGGGAAGCTCGGATATCGCGATGCCGATCCCACGAAGGACCGAAAGGACCGGGCACTTCATAGCGGCGTGGTTCGCTACGGCAACGAGCCGCTCTCGCAATGGAGCTCGGCGAACGGCAGTGCGGATCCCGAATGGATCGCCGACGAGATCTGCTTCGTGGTGCCGCATGGAGAGCGTCGGGCGTAGGCAGGTCGCACGGAAGACTGCGGTGGCTGGCAAAGCCTGAGGGCGATGCCCCATGGACGCAAACGTTCCGCTGGCTCGAGAATTCTTGCTAAATGAGGTCACGGATCACAATCGAACGGCTTCGCTCGGTCTGACCCCCTGCCGAAGCCGTTCTTCAGGTTGCACGCGACGAGCTCGAGGTCCTCGGCGAAGAGAGACCCTGGCCGGCCGCCGGCGTGGGGGCCAGGGATCGTCACGCGTGAAATCTCGGCGTGCGGCCACTTTGGGAGGCTTCGCTCCTCCTCGTTTTTCAGCGAAGCGCCAATAAAAGCCTCCGTGCCTTGAACACGGAGGCCTTTAGAGAGGGCCGCTGTCCATCCGCCAAGAGGGATCAGTCGGGCTGTAGGACACCGACAAGTCGGAGGTCAGAACAGAAATCGTTACTTCAGGATGTACGCAGCGACGCGAGGACGGCGTCATACCCTCCGAGGATGTTGCGGTTGCTGACGATGGTATCGGTGGTCGGTTGGGCGCCACGCTGCGCGCTCTGTGCGCCATGAGTGAGGAGAGCACCGGTAATTTGACCGCCCTCGCGGGCGGCCACCGCGCCGGCTTGCAACGAAAGATTTGACGGGCTCGTGGCGACGGCGGTTCACAGCGCAGTCATCACGATCGGGTTCAGCTGCCGTAGGTCGATTCCGACATCTCTGCTGAAGGTCACGAGGTCGTCATGTCGACCAGGGACCGTGAGAACAAGATCCGGATCTGCGGCGGATCGAGGGCTGGGCTCCCATTCGGGCAATGGAATTTCCGGGGTTCAGGCGTCCCCCTTGGACGGGAGCTTCCCACCGGATAAGCATTTCCTCGATTTGCGTTGTTCGTTGATTGCCGCAATGCTCAGGCAGAAGGGACCGGACGGGAAGGGGATCGCAGGCGTACCAATCGTCAAAACGCTTCAATACTAAACCGCCCCCTTCGGCACGAGTCGTTGGGGGCGTTGCAGTTTTAAGCTACCCACTACTAACAACAAACAACTACGTCTTAGTGACACGATCTCCCGTGTATTCGATGAGGCAGGAAGAGTCCCCGGAACCAAATGAGATCGGTTCTCCGGACTTTAACTTCTTAACGAGATTGGGATTGAGGATGTTATCTGCCTGGCTGGCGTTGAATGATAGTTTCGTTGTGTTCTTGTCGCGCGAGACTTTAACACCACGGAAAACTTCTTTGTCATCCATGTTGGCTATTCTCCAAGGTAGTGCGGCGTTCACCACGAGGTAGGTAGCTGCCATAAGCTGCATTGTGAACACTACCATATTGGCCTTCTGGTAGAAGACCCACAGTTGGAAAACAATTCGCTTCGGCGGTTGCCCTTATATTGATTTGTTCGACTGTCACCCGTGGGCGTGCCGTCCTCGCCCTGTTGAGAGTGTTGAAAGTGATCGAGATCGGGGTTTGTCGTCGCGCATGTGTCTATTTTACCCGGAGATACGGGCTTCTGGCCTCAGAAGACTCCCCCTTACACCTGACGTCAACCACCCCTGCTAAGCTGAACCCAAGCGGCCACGCATGCCCACAAAAACGGAATCGGTACATTGCATAATTGGTGGGCACCTGCGGACTGCTGGCAGCCGACTTCCGTGATGGTGTGCTGCACATCGCGCGCACCGGAAGTCACTGGACGAGCGACGGAGCGTGTTGAGTCATTCGGACGCCGTCACTTTGGAAGTCTCGATATCCGCAACCCGCACCGCCCGCCGCTGCCGCGCCGGATCAACGCCCGTAGCGAGGAGATGCCGCGGCGCCTCGCGGCGATTAAGAGCCTCCGCCATGAAAACTCAGGGTAGGCGCGAAGAGCCAGCCGGCTCCCAAACATACCCCCAGCAGTCGCCCGCTTAAACGAATAGCCGAACTGCTACACCGATACCCGGAATAGGCGCTCCCTTAGGCGTCCCTGCGTGCCCTGGCGCTGACTTGGATCATTCGACCCGGTGATGTGTATCACGCGAGCAGCAGGACAAGGAGCCGCCCCTGCCTCGACACCATGACGCTTGGACGCGCTTCTTGCAAGAGCGCGTGAGCTATGTTCTCTTCCTGCCTGACCGGGATATTCCGAAGGGAGGAGGGTGAGGCAGCGGAGCAGGAATCGCATCCCCGCCACAAGAATTTCGATCATGCCGCCTGCGGTGTGAACTTTCACGGCATTCGACATTCGCCTTGCCCACCACCTGCTGGAACGGAGATGACGATGGCAGGCAAGCTCGATCTTGGTTAAGTCAGGCTTACCCACCTACGACGTTGAAGAGGCAAGTTTAGCAGCCAAGTCGGGCAAATGATGCGCCCGTTTTTCGAGGTCAGCGTGACACACTGAGCCCGAGCGACTGTACGTGCGTGCCATTGGAGCGATTCTCGTAATCGTAATGAAGATCGACTGTAACGGAATTGGGCCCTTTCCAAGTCACGCCGCCGATGAATATGTTGGACCGAAATGTTCCCAGACGATCGATGGAGAGATCGGGAAAGACATCGCTGCCGCGGGCGTAGCCGCCGTTCCAGATCCAGCGGGGAGATACCTGCTGGAAATAGCGCACCAGCGAAGCGGTCCTGCTGTCGACCGTTCCGGTGCCGGTCAGCTCGGTGCGGCTTCGGTAAAGCGCCCCTGTCATCCACACAGGCTTCTGGAAGTAATACTCAAACGACGGCCCCACGATGCTAACGTTGGCCGAAGTGAAGCGGAGCCGTCGATAGTCCGCTCCGATCACCCAGGGCGCTGCGGCGTACGAGACGCCGCCCGTGTAATCCTGCCTCGGGAGAACCGCGGCGTGTGGCGCCCACATCGTCCCACCACGAAGCGTCACCCGTTTGCCGAATTGCCTGGTCAGGCCGAACCCGCCGCGATTCACATCCTCAGCAAAGCGCCTCCACCGTTCATAGCGTCCGGTGAGAAGCCACCCCGCTCCCTTGTAGCCGACGGTGAGGTATCCCATGTTGCCGGGGGAGGCAAACGAGAAGTCATCGTGAGCGTATCCAATCCCTACCGTGAGCGGCTC
>JAYVCW010000051.1:0-2225 GCA_043749775.1 Acidobacteriaceae bacterium
CATCGCGGCCAGCCATTCCAATGCCGGATTCACCAAACCTTCCCGAGGCTGGAATTCCGCCGCCGCAGTCACTGGCGCTTTCCGGTTCCAGGGACAAACATCCTGGCAGATATCACACCCAAAAACCTGCCGCCTCATCCCTTCGCGCAAATGTTCCGGGATTGAGCCCCGCTTTTCAATCGTCAAATACGAGATGCAAAGCCCCGCATCCAACTGGTAAGGCGCGGTAATGGCCTGCGTAGGGCAGGCGTCAATGCATCGAGTACAACTGCCACATCGATCCGCCGCGGGAATATCTGGAGGTAGCTCCAGTGAAGTCAGAATCACTCCCAGAAACAACCACGATCCGGCCTTTTGATGAATCACGCAGGTGTTTTTCCCGATCCAGCCGACGCCTGCATATTTCGCGTAGATACGCTCGACCACAGGCCCAGTATCGACATAGCAGCGTGTTTCGATAGAAGAAGTAACCCCTCCAAGAATCGCAGATTCTACCCGGCGTAGTTTCTCCAGCACCGAGTCGTGGTAGTCCTCGCGACTCCAGGCGTAGCGGGCAATCCAGCCGTGGGAAGCATCTTTACATTCGGTGGAGTAAGGCTGTGCCGTGTTGTAGTTGATGGCACAGACAATCACACTGCGAGCCCACGGCGCGAAGGATTGCAGCGACGACCGCTTCAACCGCCCAGCCTCGTCGCGCGCCTCCAGATATTGCATTTCAGCAGCACGTCCAGCAGCAATCCATTCCTCAAAGCGCCGATGCTCTTCAAACTCGCCTACGGGCGCAATGCCCGCCAACTCGAATCCAGCTTCGCGGGCGGCGGCGAGGATTGCTTCTCTCATGTCTCAGAGGATAACGGATGCAGGGCACGGCCGGATTCCTGGACGTGGGAGCTCCAAAGAGCGTCGCAAGGCGTTTTTCTCATTTTGGGAATTTCTTGTCAAGCCCCCAAAAACACCATTTTCGCTCTAACCCCTTGATTCAAAACAGGAAATAAACCTGAAAATAATGGCGGACTTCCCTCTCGAAAATGCTATTCTGGATATATAAGGTGAATTAAGCAATTTTCCATCGGAAGAGTGGGCGCGGCCTTGAGCCGCGCCTTTTTATTTGTCGGAAAGGCGGGCCGCACAATCGAACGGCAAACAGCGCATTCCTCAGGGCCGAAGCCCTTCGGAATGACAAAGGTACACGGGTTAAACTTGGTATTGTAGACTCTCTCTTCCGACACTGTCGGGTTAGGATCAGGTGCGCACTGTATGGGGCTGCTGGACAAACTGCTTGCCGGAAAGACGCCGACGCGCGACGACTTCGCGAGCGTGGTCATCAAAGCTTTGTCTCAAGCGGGGGTTCAGAACATTGTCTATGACAAAGCACAGTTTCTTCTGAAGTGCGGCGGCTCGGAAGGCACGATGTTTCTCCACAATAGTTTCGAGAACTACTGCAAGGCCAACAGGAAGGAACGCGAAGCCATTCTAGTCCGGCTGGGTTCCGCGTTCAGCTCAGTGCCTGAGATTCCCGAGGACTTCAGGTCGGCAGCCCCGTTCCTGATGCCGGTCATCAAGGACGCCTCGTATGCCTGTCTTTCCGAACTCAGTCTGCGCGCCAAGCAGATGGACGTCTCGAACATGGAATGTCCGACGAAGCCGCTGTTCGGTTCGCTTGTCGTTGGCCTTGCCTATGACACGGAGCACAGCATCCAACAACTCAACCAGACGGCTCTCGATCCCTGGGGCGTGAGCTTTGAGGAAGCTTTCAAGGTAGCGAAAGACAACCTGAGGGACAAGACCGATCCGAATGGAATGGTGCAGGTAGCTCCCGATGTCTATCAAAGTCAATGGGAAGATTCTTACGATAGCGCCCGAATCCTGCTCACGGACCTGATCTACCGGCTTTCCTTGTCAGGGGATCCGGTTGCATTGGTGCCTAATCGAAATCAATTGTGGATCGCGGGAAGCCGCAACCCGACCGCGCTCAGCACGTTGCTGAAAGTTGCAGAGGTGGCCCACTTTGAACCGTACCCAATCTCGCCCGGCCTTTTCTTGCTCAATGACGGGGCGTGGAGCGAGTACGTTTCGGAAGATGCCGCGTTCCACAAACAGACGAATTCGCTTCAGCGACGACGCGAAGCGATGGATTACCAACAGCAGAAGGAATCTCTGAATGCAATCCATGAAGTCGAGAACATCGACATATTTGTCGCAAGCTACAACGTCTACCAACAAAA
>JAYVCW010000052.1:0-46192 GCA_043749775.1 Acidobacteriaceae bacterium
TGGTGGAGCTAGTCGGGATCGAACCGACGGCCTCGTCGTTGCGAACGACGCGCTCTCCCAGCTGAGCTATAGCCCCACGTGACGTGAAATTAATTTTACCAGCCATCATTCGATTTCGCCTAAAAGAGCAATTCGCTTCGACTCCACCTTGGAGCAGGGAATTGCTCCATAAGCGTTAACGTAAGGGAACTGCGTTTCCGCAGCTTTTTCTCCGCATCTCTGACCGTGTCTTCGCACGGGAGTCAGTGCGGTTTCTGGTTAACGACGTTTGGAATCGCAGAGGCTAGGTTTTTGCTCTTGATTTTGTTTGCGCTTCAATCGACCGGCGGCAGTCCAATCTTGACGAGTAATTGCCGGAAGGATGGGTCACCGTGTAGGCTCTTGAAAATCTGGTCATCGCCAAGATCAAGCACGAACTCATCATGCGACTGGATGCAGATGGTCAGGTACTTCATGGCTTCGCGCCGGTTGCCGAGAAGAGTTTCGGTCTGCGCCACGTAATAGGGTGACAACTGGCCCTGTTCGTATTGCTTCTTCTGCTCCGAAAGTTGCGTTACGAACAAGCCGTGTTCACCTCCCTTGGTGAAGCCTTTGGCCGCCGCCTCAGCCACCGACGATTGCGCCGCATCGTGGGTTAGCAGAGCGTTTTTCTTTAGCTCCACGATGTAGTTGGGGTAATCCCCAGTTTCGAAATAAGCGAGTCTTAAGTAAACGTGGGGCGAAATGAAATCTGGTTCGGCGGCCTCAAGTTGTTTCAGCAATTGCAGCGCTTGTTCACGGTATCCCGCACTCCATAGCAATATTCCCTTGTCTGCCAGAATCGACGAGGAGTCCGGGGCAAGGGCGCGCGCTCTGTCAATCTCGGTCAAGGCTTCATGGTTGCGAACCAGGGCGTGCAGAAACGTAGCGTACCAGTGGTGAGCTTTGGCGTTTTTCGGATCGAGTTCGATGGCTCGGCGGAATTTCACTTCAGCATCCGCGGCGTCCCACATTCCCCAAAAAGTCACGAATGCCAGTGAGGCGTCCGCCTCGGAAGACTGCGGGTCAAACTCGACCGCCTTCTTCGCCGCCGAAAACGCTTTGAAATAAGCCTCATTCCCGGGCATGGCCGAGAACTCTCGCATCAGGTTATAGCAATCGGCCAGCCCGACGTAGGCGTCAGAATAGTTTGGATCGCGAGCAATGGCCTGGTTGAAAGCTTCCAAAGCCTGATTCAGGCTCTCCGGAGTGCGCTTGTTCCAATAAAAACGGCCTTTCAGGTAGTAGTCTTCGGCCTCGCGGTTCGCGACTCGATGAAGAGTTGGGGCGTTGGCCGGACCGGACTTCGCGGTCGCCTTGGCATCGCGCCGACCTCGCTCGAAAATCGAGGCCGCGAAAAATAGGGCCAGCACCGGAAGTCCGTAGGCCATCATCCGCCACCGCGAGCGTTTGGGCCGCTGCTTCGCTGCGGGCGGAATTGCCTGGTCTTCCTTTGACTCTTTTTCGCGCGGTTCTTCCGGAAGAGGTTCCTGTCGTTGTATCGGTCCGATCCAGCGATAGCCACGGCGCTCAATGGTCTCAATAAAAACTGGATTGTCGGCCGAATCTCTCAGGGCGTCCCGTAAGCGCATGACGGCGCTACTAATCCCCTGATCAAAATCCAGATAGATGTCTGAGGGCCAGAGTTCCTGACGGAACTCATCGCGAGTGATTAGTTCGCCGGGACGGCTCAGCAGCAGCGTCAGCGCTCGAAAGGGCAAATCTTGAAGTCGGACCCGGATACCGTTCCGTCGCAGTTCGCCGGCGCGCAAGTCGGCTTCGAACACGCCGAAGCGAACCAGAGCGGGAGGCGCTTGTCCGGAGGCCATAAAAAAAATCGATGTGGGGGAGTCGCCTGTCTACGGAATCCAATGCCGGGGAATAATAGCACGTTCGGTCTGCCTTCTGAACATGTCTTTCCATGCAATGAGTTTACCTAAACATCTGCAAGCACATGGGTTATCTCGCCAGATACATACCAGCCAAGCGCTATCCCCAGATCATTGACCGGCACTCGCCAAGCGACGGTCCCGGTGCACGGAAACAAAAGCTCCCTTAAAAAAGGGCTAACGCGGTAATTCACTCCCAGGAGACCTAAAATGAAGTTGAATCATCGTCAAGGTGCGCGCTCGAGCTTGTTCGCAAAATTGTTCGCCATGCTCGCGGCTGTTGTCCTATTCGCTCAAGTGGCTCTTCCGGCACATGCGCAAACTGCCACCGTGATCTACAACTTCCCGGCTTATAGCGGAGACGTTTGCCAACCAGAAGGCGCCCTCACCCAGGGCCGGGACGGGTATATGTATGGGACCGGGGGATGCTCATCCAACGGAACAGTCGCAGTTTACAAGATTTCGCCGACCGGGGTGGAAAAAGTTGTTGTAAGCGGCTTGCCTACAGGGTGGGCCGGTTGCGACTCGGGGCTGACGCTTGGGAGCGACGGAAATTTTTATGGCACGTGCCAAAGTGGAAATTCGACCAATCGCGGCGTCATTTACCGGTTGACTCCAGCCGGGGTGGTTACCGATCTGCATGATTTCACTGACGTGACCGGGGACGCCTTTCCTGAGCAGCCGCCCATTCAGGCAAGCGATGGCAATTTCTATGGTACGACTGGAACTCCGGAGCTGAGCCACTGCGGGACTGTTTACCAACTGACAGCCGCTGGCGCATACAAGACTCTGCACACGTTTTCTGGCAACGACTGTACATCTTCAACTCTGTCCCAGGCGAGCGATGGCAACCTCTATGGCACCCTACGCAGTTGCTCACTCGCTGGAAGTGTAGGTTGTGTGTACAAAATCAGCTTGACTGGTGCCTTCAAAGAGATTTACGGCTTCACCCCGGCCACAACCGGCTACCTTCCCTGTACGGGTGTGATTCAAGGGAAGGATGGCAAATTGTATGGGGCGACCAACGAAGGAGGGGCGAATGGCAGCGGAGACATCTACAAAATCACCACCGCCGGTGGGGGCCATGCCGTTTTACACGATTTTAACAATCCGACCGATGCATCCTGCGTCAACAACGAGAATGGCAACACCGTGCTTCTGAATCTGCTGCAAACGACTGATGGAAATTTCTACGGAGTGAACCCGGCTTATGGCCCGGTCGGAAACGGCAGCATTTATAAGCTGACTTCCGCTGATGTGTTCTCGGCGTTCCTGTTCCCGAATCCTCCCACCGAGGGGGATCAACCCGCAGGCACGATGATTCATAATACTAACGGGCTCGTCTATGGAACCACCCCGTCCGGTGGCAACAACGCCAAGTGCTTCTCCTCCGTGTGTTATGGCGTGTTTTTCGGTGTAGCGACGGGCAATGTACCGTTCGTGAATTTGGAGCCAACCCAGAAGTCAGGTTTTGTCGGCGCCAAGGTAGGTATATTTGGGCAGGGTTTCAGCAGCGGCTCGGTGGTGAAGTTTGGGGGCGTGGTTGCTCCCGTGACGCTTTCGGGCGCGTCATATCTGACGGCTACAGTTCCCGCCGGAGCGCTCACGCGAGCGGTCACAGTCACCACGGGTGCGACGACACTCACCAGTCCGCAGACGTTTAAAGTGAAGCCGAAGATCATGAATATTTCACCGTCGAGCGGATCAGCGGGAACACTGGTGACGATCAACGGCTCAGGGTTGGTTCAAACAACTACAGTAAAATTCGGCACGGTAAAGGCGACAACGTTCACCGTGGTTTCAGACTCCAAAGTGACAGCGGATGTGCCGACTGGGCTAGCGGCAGGAGCGGTGACAATATCCATCACCACACCGGGGGGGACGGCAACTGGCCCGACAAAGTTTACCGTGAACTAGAGTTGCGGATGGAAGTCCGGAGAACCGCGCCTGGTGTTTCTAAGGAGCGCGAAAACACAGACTCTCGCGCACGTGGTTAGTGAGCGAAGTATGCTTCGCGCTGCGGGACTCGGGCTTACGGTACGCTCGCGACTGAAACTGCATCGTCACAAGCTTCCCGCTGGTAAACGCTTGCTGTTCATTTCCCGCTTCGTTTGCGATGACAAGGACGAAGTCGCATGTAGCCTACACGAGGGCTTAGGGTACACAACGAAGTGTGGGTTGGCTCGCGAATGGGCGTAGTGCAGCGCACGATATAATCAATTTTGTGAGCTCTTCAAAAGTTAAACAGGTGGCTTCCGCGGATTTCCCCACGCGATGGGGCCATTTTTTGATCCACGGATTTACTACGCGTGCCTCTGGCGCAGGGGATGCCAGCAAAACGGAAGAAGCGGTCGCGCTTGTAATGGGAGAGGTTCACTCCGGCTCGCCGCTTGTCCGCATCCACTCCCAGTGTCTGACCGGAGACGTTTTCGGATCGTTGCGCTGTGACTGCCGTCAGCAGCTCGAAATGGCGCTTTCCATGATTGCAAAGAACGGTTCAGGCGTGCTGATCTACGAACAACAAGAGGGGCGCGGCATCGGGCTGATGGCAAAGTTGCAGGCATACGCATTGCAGGATAGCGGTTTCGATACGGTCGAAGCGAACGAGCGCCTTGGCTTCAGGCCCGATCAACGAGACTTTCAGATGCCTGTCGAAATTTTGAAGGCGCTCGGTATCAAGAAGGTGCGGTTACTCTCGAATAACCCCGATAAGGTTGCGGCGCTCGAACAGGCCGGCATCCAGGTAACCGAGCGCGTGCCTTGCGAAGTGGCTCCAACCGAGCACACGCAAGAATATCTGAATACGAAGCGAGACAAGCTCGGACACCTTTTCACTCCCCGCACTCAGAACTGAATTGCGCACAAGTTGACGCCGGAGGGAAAGTGACTCGTTGGCGGTCCGTAAAGGCGCAATAGCCTCAGCTCTTTTCCTTAGCTGCCATGGCTTTGGCTCCCACTGCAATCGTGCCATTGCACTTCCAATCAAAGGAGTGATCGTCGTTGGCTTTGCCTGTGCAGCTTCCCATTCCCTTGGCCGCCTTGTATTTGCCTGTGCCGCCGGCGATTTTCCACTTATTGCTGAGCGGCTTCTTCGGGTCGAATGAGCCATCGTAGGTGTAAAAAACCATGTCGCCGTCTTCCATGGTGGCATTGAAGTGTCCGCGAAAGCTGAAAGTTTCTTTCCAACCATCGTGGAATTCGGTAAACGCTCCACTCTTTTCGCCCGTCTTACTCGCTTCGGCAGAGCAGCCGCCTTGCTGGATCATATATATATGGTCAGGCGCATCGCCCACATCGAGTTTGTGAACTGTAGTCGCGCCCGGGCAATGCCATTTCGTTTCTATCTTAGTTTGTGGTCCCTTAGTTTGTGCTGCCGCCGCCGCCCAGCAAACCAGTAGACATATGGCAATCAAGAATCGCTCGCGCATACTTTAGGTCTCCTTTTTTGATTGTGTTGGAAAGCGAACGCGAATCTACACCTTGGGTTCGGTCTTGTCACTCACCTTTTCTTGCTGGGCGTTGAACAATGATCGCAGCTTCCGCTTGTTGTTCGCAGGAAGCTTATTGACCGCCATTTGGGCGAGCTCTCTATAAATTGCGTGTACTCTCGGACTTCGCTTCAGTGCCGTTAAATGCCCGGACACAGTGTCCACGTCCCCGCGAATGATCGGACCGCTAAAGGACTCTGCCGGGCCGCGGCTCGAGTAATTCGCCAATGTTTGTTGGATGATCGGCAGGCTCATTCGCCGAGCGTCCCGCTTGTTCAGTCCAGCGATGGACGCCGCCTCTTCCAACGTCACCAGATAAGCAACGAGCAATGGCGAAGTCATCGTTGCCCACGCGTGATATGCAGCCTTGTTTGCAGTGCGAAGGGGAATGGCTTTTCCGCCGAGCTTAGAGACAATCCGCCGTGCCATTTGCCTGGCAGTCCGATCGCCGTCGATCGCGATGGGAACGCCTTTGAACGACGGCATTACACCCCCAACAAATGTCATCAGCGGATGGACCGAAGCGACTGCGATTCCGTGTTCTCGCAAGGCGGTGAGCGCGGTACTGTCGAGTGCCCCGCTGGAATGAAAGGCGAAACGGATATGACTGCTATTTTTGCGCGTAGTCTTTTCGAGCACAGCGAGACGCTCGACAAGCGCCAGAGCTACGTTTCGGATTTCTCGGTCGGGAACACATATCCAGATAATCCCTGAGTCAAGCAATCCAGAGTCAAGGGACGCCAACCGCATGGTCGTACCCCGCGCTCCAACCTTCAACGCGAAGCGTTTCGTGCGCCGCAGCGAGACCCCTGAATCTCGAGCAATTATTTCTCCCACGGTAAATCCAAACTCGTGCAAAGCCAATGCCAAGGCACTGCCCAGACGGCCTGCCCCGACGATCGTGATCGCGAGGTCGGTAGACAATGCTTTCTTCTTTCGGCCTCTCTCGTTTTGTGGGATCACTAATGGGCTCACCGGCGCAGCATACCTTATATTTGAAGTCATGGCGAAGTCGAACGGAACGAAGTCAGGAATAGCGAAATCACGAATAACGAAATCATCCTCCAACCTAACCCCTAAGTCGAAATCCGCAGTACAAGGATCTAGAGCCCGCGTTATCTCCTCCCGGTTAGCCTACGAGGGGCCGGTGTTCAGCGTGACGACAGACGAAGTCGAAGAGCCAGGCGGGGTCCGCGCGCGCCGCGATGTGATACGACACTCGGGATCGATTGTAATTCTGGCGGTCGATCACTCGTCAGCAGGCAAGCAGAGTGAGCCGCGTATTTTGCTCGAACGTCAGTACCGGCATGCGGCGCAGTCGATGATGTGGGAGTTGCCGGCAGGCCGAATCGACGAAGGAGAAACACCGCTTGCCGCGGGGAAACGCGAGCTGATCGAAGAGACTGGATATCGCGCGAAAAAATGGAAGCAGATTCTTTTCTTTTACGTGAGCCCAGGTTTTCTCGATGAAACGATGACCATCTACCTCGCAGAAGACTTAACTCTGGGAGAGGCAGAGCCGGAAGCGGACGAGCGCATCGAAGCGAAGTTCTTCACTCTTTCGAAGGCCAAAAAGATGGCTTTGGAGGGAACGATTCGCGATGCCAAAACCATTTCGGGGATCTTCTGGCTCGCTGAGAACCCGCGTCCTTCAAGAGGTTGAACACACTCGATTCTCTTGTGTCGCTCTCGGCGATAAGCGCTGCGATTCCCATCCTTGACAGCCCGTTCCGGCGGAAGGACAATGCCTACACATTTTTTGCGGACCTCCGGTTCGCGCCATTGTCGGAGGAGGCTCCCGCAGGAAAGTGGGGGGCACGTGGAACGTCTGAAAGGCATTGTAAAGTGGTTCAACAACGCAAAAGGTTACGGCTTCCTCGGCCGTGACGACGGGCCGGATGTCTTCATTCATTACAGCTCTATCTCCAGCGAAGGCTATAAAAGCCTGCAAGAAGGAGATAAGGTAGAGTTCGAGATCGTGCAAGGGCAGAAAGGTCCGCAAGCGGCCAATGTAACCAAGATAACTTAACCTAACTAAGACAGAGACGACATCCTTGCGGACGCAATCGTCTCTTCAAGTCTGTGTAAGTTGTAAAAAAAGTCCCAGCCATGTGCTTCACTCGCGCCGCAAAACCTGCCCGCCAAGCAATATAAAGCTTCCGTTTCCTGGGGCGGGTCTAGCCCCATTTTGCAAACTCGTTTACCCTAAGTCGTCATCCGCTTCCAACCGCCATGGACAACAAAGCCATAGCCACGCTCTTATACGAAACCGCCGATCTGCTGGAGATCGATGCGCAGGACTCGTTCCGCGTCCGCTCGTATCGCAACGCTGCGGAGGCAATCGATGCTCTGCCGCAACAAGTTTCTGAACTGATCGCGGAACCCAAAAAGCTGCTGGCCGTGCAGGGCATCGGCAAAGGGATGTTGGCTAACCTCCAGAAACTTTTCCAGGAAGGCCGCATCGAGGTTCATGCCGAACTGTTGAAAAAATATCACCCGTCGATGCTTGAGCTGCTCAAAATTCAGGGCTTGGGTCCGAAGACGATTGCCATGATCTGGAGCACGTTTCAAGTTTGCGACTTGGCGAGCCTCGAAAAGCTGGCGCGCGAAGGCAAGATTCGCGAACTGCCGCGCATGGGGGAGAAGCAGGAGCAGAAACTGCTCAAAGCGATCGAAGACTATCGCCGCATCGCGGGCCGCTTTTTGCTGGATACGGCGGAAAAATTATCCGACATGCTGGTGGAATATTTGATAGCGTTGCCGATCGTCGATAAGGTCACGCCAGCTGGCTCTTTGCGGCGCGGGCGCGACACGGTTGGCGATCTCGACATCTTGGTGACTGGCCCGGGCTGTGTCGACAATGAAGCGCGGCAGGCGCTGATCAAGCATCTGATTGGGTTTCCGGGTCTGATGGAAGTCATCGCCCAAGGCGACAACAAAGTCAGTTTTCGCCATCGCAACAACATGCAGGTCGACGTGCGCCTGTTGCCGCCTGATTCGTTCGGCGCCGCCATGCAGTACTTCACCGGTTCTAAGGGCCACAATGTCGCTTTGCGCCAGCGCGCGCTGAAGATGGGCTTCACGCTTAATGAATATAGTCTTGCCACGCTCGACGATCAGAAGCCCGTCGCGGGCAGAACCGAAGAAGAAATCTACTCCAGGCTCAATCTCGATTTTATTTCCCCGGAACTGCGCGAGAATTGCGGCGAGATCGAAGCCGCCACAGCCCACACTTTGCCGGCGCTTATCGAACTGAAAGACATCCGCGGCGATGTGCACATGCACACGGTCGAAACCGATGGCCGCAACACCATCGAAGAAATGGCGGAGGCGGCGCGTGATCGCGGCTACGAATACATGGCGATCACGGACCACTCCAAGAATCTGGCCTTTGCTAACGGTCTAACCGACGAGCGTGCGCTCGCCCATATTGAGCGCATTCGAGCTGTGGAGAAAAAGATAGGCGGAATCCGGATCTTTGCTGGGATCGAAGTCGACATCCTCGGCGACGGCTCGCTCGATCTCTCCGACTCCGTGTTGGAGCAGCTAGACGTCGTTATCGCAAGCGTCCACTCGCAGTTCAGTCTGGACCGCGCCGCCATGACGGACCGCCTCTTGAAGGCGATCTCCAATCCGAACACTTCTCTGATCGGCCATCCTACGGGGCGTCTGCTGCTGCGACGCGACGCCTATCAGCTCGACCTCGACGCGATCTTCAAGGCAGCGGCGCAACATAAGGTTGCTATGGAGCTGAATGCCTACCCAGACCGCCTCGATCTTAGCGACGTTCATCTCCGCATGGCGAAGCAGCATGGGGTGAAGGTTGTCATCAACACCGATTCCCACCACACCTCGCACATGGAGAAAATTCGCTACGGCGTCACCCAGGCTCGCCGCGCATGGCTTACGAAAGACGATGTGCTGAACACCCGCCCTGTGCAGGAATTCGCGAAAGCGATGAAACACGGCTGGTAGGGATGGCACCCTGGAATGCGCTCGATCTGAAAAGGTTAGCGGTCGGTGGAACGTCTTGACCCGCCATCGGGCAACGCGTACATTTTGAGCAAGAGGTTCTTGGTGTCAAACGAAGCAAAATATCTGAAATTCGGTTCAGTGATGGTGCTGATCGTATGTTCGCTCGGCTATCTTGCCTACACTGGCGTGAAAGACAGCAAGAGTTACTACGTCACCATCAAAGAGCTGAATGGCATGGGGAACCAGGCTTACGCGAAGCGGCTGCGTGTTGCCGGAAACGTCGTGCCGGGCTCGATCCGGCGTTCTGGAACTCGCGTCGATTTCATGTTGAAAGAGAATGAGTTGACGCTGCCCGTTTCTTATACCGGAACCGAAGCACCTCCCGACACCTTTAAAGATGATTCACAGGCGCTTGCCGACGGCAAGTTTGGGCAGGATGGCGTCTTTCACGCCAAGCAACTGCAGGCGAAATGCGCTTCGAAGTATGCGCCGCAACCTGGGAAGCCCGGCTCAACTCCTGTAGCCGAGCCGGCGAAAAGAATGTCGCAGAATCGCAGCTCCGAAGCTAGCGGGATGGCGAATTAGCTCTCGTTTAACTATTCCTTTGACTGACACCGCGCCCGTCGCCGTCATAACCGTTCAAAATCTCATAAAACAATTTGGACGCTTCGCCGCCCTGCGCGGCGTGACGGCGGAATTCGCCGGCGGTAAGGTATACGCCATCCTCGGCGATAATGGCGCGGGTAAGACAACCCTCTTGCGTACACTCGCTGGACTCAGCCGACCAACGAGTGGGGAAGTTCGCGTCCTTGGCGCAAAAGACTTCCGCGAAGTCAGCGCGCGCGTCGGCTACATGGCGCACCCATCGCTGCTTTACGACGAAATGAACGGCATGGAGAATCTCCTTTACTTTGCCCAGCTCTACGGAATCACCGACCGCAATCGCTGCGCTGAAGCTATCCGCGCTGTCGGCCTGTCTCCAGCCCTGGTCCGTCCCGTAGGTCAGTATTCGCAGGGAATGAAGCAGCGTATGTCGCTGGCACGCGCACTTCTCAATGACCCGGAAATTCTCTTGCTCGATGAACCTTTTTCCAACGTAGATTTCAAGGCGGCCCACGACATGGTTCGTTTGCTCGCCGAGCTTCGCGATCAAGGCAAGACACTGTTTGTCGTCACCCATCAAGCCTCATTACTTGAAGGCGTCGCCGATGAGTTTGTATGGATGGAACAAGGGAAGATCACTAACCGCACGAAAACATTCGCCACCAGGGCGGGCGAGCAAGAGCTTAAGGAATTACAGAAGTGAGCGCGCCCGGCGGAATTACCCGAGCGACGCTCGCGAAAGACATGCGCATGGAATGGCGCTCCAAAGACGCCATCAACTCCATGCTGTTCTTTTCTTTGCTGGTCGTTGTCGTATTCAGCTTCTCGTTTGATCCGAGCACCGAAGAGTCGCGCCAGATTGCCGGAGGATTAATCTGGGTAGCGTTCCTGTTTGCTGCGGTTGTTGCCCTGAATCAAACCTGGGCGCGTGAAATACGTAATCAGGTTCTCGACGCCTACCGCGTCTCCCCAGCTCCCGCCACGTCGCTATTTATGGCGAAAGTCCTGGGCAATTTTATTTTTGTGTCGGTGCTCGAAGCGCTGATGACGCCGCTCTTCATCATCTTCTACCGGCTGAGGTCGCTCGGTCCCGTATGGCAGCTTCTGATCGTCGCAATGCTCGGGACGTGGGCGCTGGTTGTGAACGGAACATTCTTTGCCGCCATGTCGCTGCGCACGAGAAGCCGCGAAATCATGCTCCCACTCCTTCTATTTCCGATCTCAATCCCGGCGATCCTCGCCATGGTACAGGCCACAACCGCTATACTGAACGGAGACGGCGCGCGATTCTGGATTGTCCTGATCGCGACTTATGATTTGGTCTTTACCACCGTCTGTCTTCTATTATTTGAGACCATCTTGAACGCGGAATGAAAAAACTTTTTCCCATTCTCGGTATCCTGACCGGAATTCTTTTAAGTTACGCACTGTACCAGGGCCTGGTTGTTGCGCCGACCGAGCAGACCATGGGCAACGTCCAGCGCATCTTCTACTATCACGTGCCATCCGCATGGACGGCCTTCATACTCTTCTTTGTAAACTTCGGAGCTTCCATCGCCTATTTAATTAAACGTCGTCCAGCCGCGGATCTGGTTGCGCTCGTCAGCGCTGAGGTTGGCGTGGTTTTCTGCACGGTCGTTCTGGTTACGGGCCCGATCTGGGCGCGACCGGTGTGGGGAATCTGGTGGACTTGGGACATGCGTCTCACCTCGACGCTCGTCCTTTGGCTGATCTATGTGAGTTATCTTTTTCTGCGCCGCTTCTCATCGAGCGGAGAAACCCCGGTTCTCGCTGCTTCGCTCGCGGTGCTGGGCGCGTTGTGCGTGCCGTTCGTCTATTTCTCCATCTGGTTTTTCAGAACCCAGCATCCCCAGCCGGTGATGGGCGGAGGCGGCTCGATCGATCCGCGCATGCTGCACGCGTTGCTCATTAACTGGCTTGCATTTTCCTGCTTCGCGTTCCTGATTTGCTGGTCACGCTATCGTCTCGAAAAGTTACAACGCGAAGTCGATCACGCGCACGCCATGCGGTCATTGCTTGATCCCACGACAAATATTGAACGCGAGCGATATTCAGAGAGGAGAGTCTGAATGCGTGCGAATCCCTACCTATTCGCAGCCTACGTCGCTACCTGGATGATTCACATTACCTATCTCGGAATCATCGCCAGCCGTTACGGAAAGCTCAAAAGGGAAGTAAACGACCTGAAGCAGGACTGAACCACCGCACTCCCGTCGCTCTGACTCCGCGAGAGAATCACTCATGATCCAGTCTTAATATCGACGGCTTTGTCGTTCTCGAAGCTGACCGTCATCGGCTTGCCGCCATTCGCATAGTGTAGAGTTCTTGACCCATACTGCCCTGAACTGTACGCCTCCGGAGCGCCCGCTCCGATCGCAAAGCTCGTCTGCAATTCGCTCATCCCAGTCTGCACCTCATGCGATTGAATCTTGTTCCAGACATCCGCCGGCCAATGCTTGTAGAGATCATGCGGGTCTTCGTTAAAAAAAGCGTCGTCGGAGAAAAATTTATATTCGTTCTGTTTCTGGGCTCCGATCGGAACGGCGTAGGGTTTGCCGTCAATTGTGAACGCGGCCATCACCTGCCTCACGCCCGGAGCGTCTGGAGAAGTGTCGGTTACGACATCTTGAATTGTCAGCTTTTCCAGCGGCGGCAGAGTGCCCGCCGGATGCGCGAATTCGACCTTATGCTTCCGCTGATCATAGGGGTAGTACGTGAGCTGGTATCCTGCCTTCACCCATACCGGCTGCTCTGTCAATTGATGGGCCGATTTCAAATCGTAGGGCCTCAGCTTCTTGGGCGTGACATAGTTGTCCGCCTTCATGGCAACTTCTTGCTTGGGCCTAGTCTCTTCTTTCAACGCCTCGTGGCGCTCGTAAACGATATACCCGGCGCGCCCAGCGGCAATCAAAATTGCGACCACAAGAAGCATCTGAAGCTTCTTTGCGGTCTCAGGATCCATCGCCATGAAGTATTCCTCTCACCCAGTCGCATTGCGACAAAATTTTGATGAGGCAAACATCAGTTAGAATAGTTGCAGACCAGCATTATTAAAGGCTAATTATGGCAGTCGTTCAAGACGATGTTATCAACGCCCTCAAGCAGTGCTACGACCCGGAAATCCCGGTCAACATTGTAGATTTAGGGCTCATCTACGACATCCGGTTCGATGACCTGCCCGAAGGCCAGCAGGATGTCACGGTTGATATGACCCTGACCGCTCAAGGCTGCCCCGAGCATGTGAACATCAGCGCCCAAGTGAAGTCTCGCATCGAACAACTTCCTGGCGTCCGGAACGCCAACGTAAACGTTGTCTGGGAGCCGGCGTGGACGCCAGAGCGAATCAGCCCTGACGCCCGCAAGCAGTTGGGGATCGACTAGCTTAAAAAAACGAGGCGCAATTTCTGCGCTTCGGTCACACCGCCTCGTTTTTATCCCGAGCAAATCGAAAATTTGCTCAGTATTCCCCCAGTTCCTCAAATGCGCGAGCCGCGCGGCTCTCCGAGTACTGCTCGATCTTGCTACCGATCTTCATCGCAATATCCATGTAGCGTGTTCCCTTGCCAAGGTAGGCCGGCATCTCGCGGCGAATGCGGGCAAATTCTTCCGGATATTCAGACGCGAGCACAGCCAAGCCCACGCTACCCACCATAAACGCAGCAGGTCCCTTACCTTTGATCGCCAAAACAGCGGCTGTCCCCGCCGCCCCTATGATGACTGCATGCTTCCAGTTCTCCATGTTGCCTCCCGAAATTTTGATAATCGATTGCGACTGCTTTGTAGTGTGGTCGTCCCTTTTTGGCGTTCTAGCTTTTCCAAATTCTTGTCATCCCTCTTACCCTGGTCGTACCCCTTACGCTCGTCATTCCGTTTCCCTCCGAACAAAAAGTCCTAAGGGCAACGAACGGACTACCATCCCCAGTTGTTTTATACTGCCGCGAGCCTCATCAACAAAATTCCTTCATGCTCACTTTTTTCAAAACGCCAAGCCGAAGCCCAAGCCTATGATGCGATTTCGAACCCTTCCGTTCTCTTGCCATCCTCTCTTCCGATATTTATCGATCCGATACTTATCCCTCCTTCTGCTGGCTAGCGTAGCTTGCGATGCGCAGACCAAGGCACGTGCGCGCGATCTCGGCGTCCCCTTCGATGGTACGCCGGGGACGTATAACGCAATCACCGATGTCAAAGGCGTGGAAGTCGGCCACACCACGCTGATCTCCGGCGAGGGCAAACTTAAGGTCGGTGAAGGCCCGGTTCGCACCGGAGTGACGGCCATTCATCCGCGCGGCAAGGCTGCTAACGATGCAGTGTTCGGCGGATGGTTCACCCTGAACGGCAACGGTGAGATGACGGGCACAACATGGCTCGAAGACTCCGGCTTTCTCAACGGCCCGATCATGATCACCAACACCCACAGCGTCGGAGTAGTGCGCGATGCAGTCATAGCCTGGAAGGTAAAGCGCGGGAACCCCGACATGGAGGGCTACTGGTGGTCGCTACCCGTGGTGGCAGAAACCTGGGACGGGTTCCTTAACGATATCAATGGGTTTCACGTAAGGCCCGAGGACGCATTTCACGCCCTCGACGTCGCTAAAAGCGGCCCAGTCGAAGAGGGAAGCGTTGGCGGCGGCACCGGCATGATCTGCAACGAATTCAAAGGCGGTATCGGAACTTCATCGCGCGTGCTTGATGCTAAGGCCGGCAGCTACACCGTAGGAGTCCTGGTCCAGTGCAACTACGGACGCCGAGACCAGTTGCGCATTGCAGGCGTGCCGGTTGGCAAAGAGATTCCCGACCATCCGGCCTATGGAACCGATACCGGATCTATCATCATCGTGGTGGCAACGGATGCCCCCTTGATTCCGACCCAACTGAAGCGGCTGGCACGCAGGGCATCTCTAGGGCTGGGGCGGAATGGAAGCTATTCCGGCGACGGCTCAGGAGACATCTTCATCGCCTTTTCGACGGCGAATGCAGGAGCATCGATCCCCTCCAAGGGAGTTCGCGATCTGAAAATGCTCCCCAATGACAGCATCGACCCTCTTTTTTTAGCAACTGTTCAAGCGACTGAAGAGGCTGTGGTCAATGCGATGGTGGCGGCAAACACCATGACCGGGATCGATGGCCACACCGCCATAGGGCTCCCTCACGATCGCCTTCGCGAGGCTTTGAAAAAATACAACCGGTTGGAGAAATGATGCGGAGCAGAGCGGTAAACCCGCGCGGTTCGACTATCAGTGACGTCAAGCCCGCGAAGGCTTCTTAAAACCGCTCTATTATCCGCCGATCTAGCCGTTTCCTAAGTTGGAACACCCATGTTACCTTCGTGTTCCTTTCAATGAAAATCGTTGCACAGTTCTGCTAGTATCACTTTTAAAGAACATTGATTGAGGGGTTTAGTCCCGTCAATTTGAGTGCCGTGAGGCTTACTGCCCGGCGTCCATCCACCTGAAAGCCAAGTCGCGTGAGGAGTTGTTTTGAACGACCGAGTGACTGGAAAATTGGTTCGAAGAAAGCGGAGCTGGTACGTTCGACGTCTACGCGTGCAGCGAACGCTGATGGCTGTTGCTGTCGGGCTGGTAATTGCGGCAGTCTGTTGGCAGAATGCGGCTCACTATCTGGCTTTGCCCCGAATCCACTCTGCTCAAATATTTCCATCATCTTTTGGACAGCGCCCTAATATTCGCCAAGAACTGGCACGCGCCGCCGGCCAGGCCGTTAAGCCGGTTAATACGGCATGGCGCAACCCTAACGTTTATCCGTATTCGATCATTCCAGGCGGTCTAAAAGAGGTTAGCGACCTCAAATACGCAACTTTGCGCGACTATGTGGTTCGCGGCCATTACGCCAATTTTAACTTCAATCGGGCTCATTTCATTCGGGTCACTCAACCGCGTGCCGTATATCTCTCCTACAGAATTCGCGATGCGGTCTACTGGACGCACAAAAAAGCCCTGCTGCACCCCGGTGAATTGCTTGTGACCGACGGCAAAACCACAGCTCGCGCTCGCTGCGGCAACCAAATCTCAGACGTGGCCAAGCCCAATGTTTCAGACGAAGAGCCAGCCGAAGACATCCTGGACCAGCCGGTCGCCGGCATCGTACCAGGCAGAATGCCAGCGCTTCCCATGCTGCGTGCCGGCGGGTTGCCTCCTTTCGATCCGGGAGACCCGAAACTCTTCGCTGCCGCGTTCCTCTTTCCTTATGTTCCGATGAATGCTCCTCTGCCAGGCGGCCGCTGCCGTGCGGGCGAGACCGCGATCGATGGGCGTTGCCACAAACCGGCCCACAGACCGGTTGTGCCTGAGCCCTCTACCTGGTTGCTTGCGTCATCCGGATTAGCGCTGCTGATGTGGCGTTACCGACACTCTCTTCAGCCGGCCAGAGTCAAGCCGCGACACTAGCTTCGCGGGCAACTCCAAAAACAATTGCCATTCAGCGAAGCGGAGAATCCGCCCCCGCCGCAATAATCCCACGACAGCCGCGAGCACCGGATTCAGCGCCTTCATCCATTTCGACGACATTTCATGCAGCACTCCCAGTCTGAAGCCTTTTTCTTTTTACTGGGGGTAATACGCGGCCAGTGGGTACAACGACTTTCGATGTGGCTGGAGGGCCTCAAATTGCTAGACGCGGCTGATCTTGGGGGCTACGCTTGCCCATAGTCAGTGATGTCTAAGGTATCCAAGTCGTCGCTGTTTCAGATTGCCGCCGTGACGGTCGCGCTCGCAACTTCTTCCATATCGTTGTCTCAGGCACAGTCGGTCTCGAATTTAAAACCATCAAAGAATTCCCGCATCACATCGCGAAATGCGAGTTCTGCGCCGGCCCGGGTGGAGCATGTGATCGTGCGAGGCACGCCTGATGCTATCGAGGTCGAGATTGAGACCTCCGGCCCGCCGCTATCGCCAGACACTCAGGTGCTCACTGCCCCAGATCGCATCCTCGTGGATTTTCCTGGCGCCATACCCGCTGCGGAGTTAAACAACTTGCGGCAACATCTCGGTGCGGTAAAGAGTGTGCGAGCGGGATTATTTTTCCGCAAACCTCCGATCACGCGGGTCGTGATCGACCTCGCGACACCGTTGGCTTACCAGGTCGTAACTAAGCCAAGCGCTCCAGACCAGAATACTTACCTAATCAGGCTCGGCACGAGTCAGGCGGCATTGGCTCTGGCAAGCTCGTCGATCGCAGGCTCAGTCAACGCCGCCTCCGGCAACAGCGCGAAGAAATCAGCACCGGCGAGACGGAGCGCGGCCACGTTAAAGCCTGCTCTGGCGAGTGGCTTAACAACCGCGCCAAATATTTTCGGCGCAGCAAAGTTGCGCGATGTAGCCAACGCCAGCAGCGCTCCAATCACAACTCCGCACGCCGAATCTGCGATTACTACCGCCTTTGCTAGAGACAACGTTGTCGCCGCCGAAGCAAACGAGCAGCAACCGCCTTCTGTCGCCGAAGGGAGTCCCGCTCCAAAATCAACGCTAGTCGTAACTTTTGAAAATGGAGTGCTTCGAATTCATGCCGACCAGTCCACCATGGCCGAGGTGCTCTACGAAGTGCAGCGCCAAACCCAGGCAGAGATAGCGATCCCCGCCGGAGCCGAGCAGGAAAAGGTCGTAGCCGACATAGGCCCAGGCTCCACGCGCGAGGTGCTGGGGACATTGCTGAACGGTTCGCCCTACAATTTCATCTTCGTTGGGAGTGAAGACAAGATGGAGCAAGTCATCCTGACGCCGCGCGAAGGCACGCAGTAAGTCCCACCTAAACGTAATCGGAGCAGTGAGCTCTGAAAATCGCAAGCTCACGTCCCCACTCAGTGCTGTCATCTCTGCGCGAAAGCGAAGGAACTCTCAGCTTCTCAGCCGGCTTGGGTTTTCAATTGGGTGAGATCAAACGAACCGCAATCGGGGAAGAACCGTTGCCGAGAATCGGAGTGCCAGATCGAGCTCCGATGCCGCCCCCGCATCCAATTAGATCAATGATCGCTATGCGCGTGTGATAGGTATTAGGGCCCGTCGTCGGCGTAGGTCGCCCTAAAAAATTCAGAAACAGACGCACAAAGCCGACGATTTGGACCGTGCTTGTTGGTGGTCCCCCCGCCGTATTGTCGTAGACAGGTACGGTCACTAACGAATCGCTGACCATCAGGTCTTTGTCATCAGTGCCCGGAATCGGGTTACCGCTGCCTCCGACGAACACAAACGGAGCCGCCGGAGGACTCGATCCGATGGTATCCCCGCCGTTACGGTTAGCGTGCGTGAGACAGTTAATCGCATCAGTTGCCTCCGAGTCACGGGTATCATAACGGTTAAGGTCTAAAGGGACCTGATCGTTGCAGGATATCGGCACAGGGATGCAGCCCGCTATGCCCTGCTGATACGGAGTAATTAACGCGGGAGAGCACTCGGGAACAGAGGATGGTGCGGGGAAAGTGCTGAGATCCAGAGGATAATATTTCAAAGTTGCCGGCCCTGTGGTAGCGCAACTGCTACCGGGCGGGCATACTGTGCTCATCCTTGGGTTCGATCCCGTAGACCTGAAGTTGACAAGTGACGGGTTTGGTGTTGTTACAGCGCCAGAAGCCGGGTTAAAAATCGTCGTATTACCAGTGGGATCCCTGGGATCCATATTCGGAAGCACCCAAGGCTTCACGCAAATAGTTGCGGTCGGAGGGAGAACCACGGCTGAGCCATCTGGAGTAGGATTGTAAGCCTCTGCTTTCGCCCTGGCTGTTACGGAAAGTTGAGTCGTTCCCCAAATGCGCGAGAAAAATGTAGGAAGGGTATTGGTACTAACCTGCACAGTTACTTTAGGATTTCTTACCGAAACTGTATCGAAGGAGACAGTGGCTGTTGCTGGAGTTCCTCCGACATCGTTCTGCGTAGCCACTTCGATTGCCACAACGGAAGCCGAGCCGCCAGAGCTTGTCTCCATCAGAAGCAAATTTGGATCGGAAGTAGCCCCTGAATTCGCAAGTACCCGAGCGCCGGCCAACGCCCCTGCGTCAGCCGCGAGTTGAGCCTCGCTTCGTGCGGTATACAAAGCTACTACGTCGATAGAGAGCGCCGCCATCGCCCCCATAACAAAGAGCATAAATACCGCGACTAAAGTGATTACGACACCCCGGTCACTATTACAACTCGTCACTTTTCGGTTGCGTCGCATTTTCTTCACGTTTGATTGTAGACTTTAGCCGTTTCGGTAATACACGTTCTCGCCGCATATCCGGCGCCAGGCAGAAGTAGTTGGATCACGCTATTGAAACGCCAGTCGTAGTCGTAGCTCACGGTAAGCGATGTCCCTACTGTTTGTGTGTTGCCGGGCGGCCTCCATCCACGATTGATCTCAATCCATACCGTATCGGAATTATCCCCATGGCATCCTAGCGAAGTGGTAGTTGGGTTATTGGAACAACCTAGTATTGAGTAGTTCCATTTCAACACATTCTGCGAGGACGGAGCCGTTGGGGGCCTACAGGTACCACTGTTCGCGTTCACCAGAACCTGGCTGCCCGCGAGCGAATTAAAGATCGCAGCTACCACCGGTTGCAGCGAGTCCGGGTTCGTGTCTGCGGGCTGGATATCTCCCATGGGCTGCGCTGCGGCAAGGACCGCACCTTCATGCGCCGCCTGCTCAATTTTTTGCTTAACATTCAAAGCACCGCTAAAGTCAAAAATCCCGACGACAAACACCACAAGCACTGGCAAAGCGATTGCGAATTCCAGGATGGCTTGTCCGCATTCGCTGACGAGGAAACACGCATCCGGCACTGCTTTTCTTGACTTCGGAGTTGGGAAAAAACGGTGCACTCAATTTTCCATTCTGCTCTGAGCTTGTGCTGTCATAACGATAGGCGTCATGTTGAGAGAAGTCCCGGGCAACGTGAAAGAAAAAGGGTATTTGAAGCTAACGATTACCCCGCACTGGGCCGGTGGCGAAGCTGCTGTATTCAAGAGGGCGTTTCTACATGTCGTGACGTTGCCGGACGTTGAACAGGGGGCAAGCGCTGGTGGAGGTTGGACACAAGAGGGAAACGACTCTCCGTCGGCGATGATCTGCGTAGGGTCGATGCTCGACGCGCACATAACAGTCGCTACGGTCGTCGCCACTAAATTCGTGGAAGCGGACTCTGGGCAGGCCGTAACAGTACCGTCTCTCGGAAAAGGTTGGATGTCCCCGCACGCGGCACAACTGGGACGCGCCGCCGTAATCGCGCCCTGCTGCGCCGCCTGCTGGATGGTCGAGTAAATGTTAAAAGCACGTCCAAACCAAATGATGCCAAACATGAACATGAACACCAGCGGCAACACCAATGCCGCTTCGGCGATCTCGGCGCCGTCGATCTTTTTTAGCTGCTTCACAACACTTTTTATGCGCATGGCGAAAGGCAGGCTGCGGATCCCTCGCTTCGCTCGGGATGACACTCGCATAAGATTATAAGAGGTTTCTCCCGGTCTTGTACTAAGTAAATACGTACTGCGATCTTACATCTTCCCCGTCGCTCGGCCCACGGCGCAAAAGAGAACGGCGGCCGCCATGGCTACGCCGAAGGGAATTTTTGTCGACTTCGGATCGTCCAGCGACACTTCGGAACCGGGCATTCGCAGGCTGAATAGGGCGCCGAGCAAGTGCACAATGTTGATCAGCGTTTTCTTCAGCCGCCCGCTCCAGATTACGGTGGCGAGTGCCATCACTCCGGCAAGCAGCACGGTCACCATCAGCACAGAAAGCACTGGACACGGGCCAATGCACCCTCCTAGCGCTCCGGCTAGCTTCCAGTCTCCGGCGCCGAGGCTGCGGATGAGAACAAACGGCAGCAGCACGCCCAGGCCGAGAAGCGCGCCGAGCAAGGCATCCTTCAGGCCCGGCCAGCGGCTCAAAATGACGTTGACTACGAGACCAGCCAGCAAGCCAGAAACCGTGAGCCAATTCGGAATCCGCCGGAATCGCCAATCCCAAATTCCGGCAAGCAGTGCGACCACACATGCTACGACCCACGGAATCAGCGGCACGTTGGCGAGCCCGGTTGATTGGAGTAAGAAACGAAAGTCGAGACGAAACCCGGCAAGATAGAACCAAAGCTCCCAATCGGACGAAGGGGGCCGGAATCAAGCATGAATACCGCTGCTGGCAGAATCGCGCCTCCTAGCCTTTGCTTCCCCTACTGTATGGATTTGAGGCGAGACACTCAAGGGCCAACTCCCGCACAGTAAGGGCGACCTTGGCTAACCGCGCGAGCTAGCGCCCGATATCGCTTTGAAAGAAAAGCCCGGTTTCCCGGGCCTTTAGCGCTGTGCTGTGGAATAGCGCCTAGCGCGTCACCGGAGCCGAATTACGCTCCGCGACCACTTTTCTTGCATTGTCGGCCAGTGCACGCGCCTGAGGCATGAGCTCGAGCGCTTTAATGACATCCGGATCAGTCTCCGCCCGAACCTTGAGACCTTCCTCCTGCCCGAAGGCATCAACGAAAAGCTCGCTCTTAATATTCGACCGCAGCCATTCGTTGCTCTCGAGAAGCTCCTGTTCCGTGTAAGCAACTTTTTCGCTGTCGAGAAATTTGCGGAAGTCCTGTAGCACCGCGTCATCCACTTCGAAGCCTGGCGTGATCTTGTGGCTGATTGTGTAATGCTTCGCGAAGTTGAAGATCGCGTAATGCTGCAACAGGGAGTCCTGAAACTTGTTCGACTTAAATGGTGCGAGCTTGACGTCGGGAGTAATACCGCCACCGCCGTAGACCGTGCGTCCGCCATCCGTGAGCTTTACTTCGTGGCTGGCGTTCTTATCGTCCCCTTCGCGATTGTAGTAATAGTCGTAGAGCGAAAGGTTTGTGTAGTCGCGCTGAATCAAGCGTCCGCTCGGCGTGTAATAGCGCGCGGTCGTGAGCGCCAGGCCAGTGTTCTCGGCCAACGGATACACAGTTTGCACAAGACCTTTACCAAAAGTGATTTCACCGGCAATTAGCCCGCGATCATGATCCTGAATCGCTCCGGCGACAATTTCTGCGGCAGAGGCGGTTCCGCGATTCACGAGAACGACGAGAGGATAATCCCGTCCGCCGTTGCCGTGCGGGGCGACATAGCGCTTCTCCGGTGACGAACGTCCGTGATGCGAAACGATGAGCTGACCCTTCTTCAGGAATTTGTCGGCAACTCCTACGCCCTCGCTCAGCAGGCCGCCCGGGTTCTGCCGGAGGTCGAGCACCAGGCCCTTGAGGTCGCCCATTTTGTCGAGCGCTTCGGCGACTTCATGCTCGGTTGTTTCCTGAAAGCCGGAGACATGCAGATAGCCAATACCCGGCTTGATCATGAAATGCAGGTCGACGCTGTAACGCGGAATCTCGTCACGAATCACGGCGAATTCCAGAGGATGGTCTGAACCTTCGCGCAACATCGTGATGCGAACGGTCGTTCCTTTCGGTCCCTTGAGCAGATCGGCCACATCGGACGTGCTCATATTGTCGGTGGCTTTGCCGTCAATCGCGGCGATGATGTCGCCGGGCCGAATACCAGCACGGTAAGCGGGAGTTCCTACAAAGGGCGCAATGACGATCACCTTGTTATTGCGCGGTCCAACCGTCATGCCGACGCCGTAGTATTTGCCGCGTTGCTCTTCGCGCAGGGCTGAGTAAGATTTCGGATCGAAGAAATTCGAGTGCGGATCGAGCTGATGCAACATGCTCGGAATGGCGCCATTGTAAATCGCCTTATCAACATTCACCGGGTCTGCGTAGTTCTCCTCGACCTTCTCAAAAACCTCGGTAAATTGCTTGAGGCTGTCGCGAACGTCGGAATCGCTGCTCGGGGTTGTAGCGGGGCTGATGCGCTGAGCGAACAACATGCCCAGGAACCCAAACAGGCAGAGAACAAATAAAACCAGGAATAGCGATCGTGAATTGGGAGAACTACGAGCCATGTGTCGAGATCCTCGGGCAGGGACGTGGAGGGGAGCCAGATACCCCATCTGACCGCAGTATACCACCGCGACCACTCCATTATTTGATGCAAACCGCCACTGCTAGTTACATCCCAAAGTACTGTTTCGTTAGTACCGTTTCGTCGAAAATCGGGGTGGGGACGCGCCCCTTGTGCCTCTGGCGGCTAGCCTCATGGATGGCAGGAAACCCGGGCTTTTCCGCTCACGCAGTAAATAAGGGAAGGCTAGAACGGAGGGTCTAACGGTTTCGCATTAGTGATCCGCAGGGGAGGCGCTAACAGTGAATTTAGATCACGCGCCAGACGTAGTGCGCCAACAAGTACGCCAACAACAGCCCTCCAACACCGCAAATCCAGAAGAGAAAATTGGCTGTCAGTTTCGGGGCATTGATTTCTTTTTTATCCATTTTCTATCCATAAACCGAATCATACGCGACAGCATCTCGGTGATACTGTCCTGCCCTCCCGATCTGCACACTCCATTGTTAGACCGTTGATTAGTAGGTCGTTGGGAGTTCAATTGCTCCGTACACGACACTAGAAGAAGCGGGTAATGCCTTCTTCAAGAACCACAACTTTATCTTTGACTCCAGCTTTTTGCGCTTCGCGATCGAGCAACTGCAGTGGTTCTTCGATTGGTTCGTGCGACAGGCGGAAAGTACCGTAATGCATCGGAATCATCCAGCGCGATTTTAGATCGAGAAACGCCTTCGTCGCATCGGCGGGGTTGGTGTGGACGTTGCGGAATTGTTCCGGGTTATACGCTCCGATCGGAAGGAGCGCGACTTGCGGCGAGAGTCGGCGTCCAATTTCACGGAAGCCGGCGAAGTAGGCGGTGTCTCCCGCGTGATACACGGAATGCTTGCCGCTGCGCAACACGTAGCCACCGTATCCGCGATGTGAGTCTTTCAGGATGCGCGCTCCCCAATGCCGCGACGGAACGTGGGTAATGTCGAGACCGCTGTGGCGATACGTGTTCCACCATTCGAGTTCGACAATCTGCTCATAGCCCAAATCAGAAACCAGATCAAAAAGATGATGCGGAACGACCAGGGTTGGTGCGGTTCCGGTCTGGCGCTGCGTCTGCCGTGCGATGGTGCGCAGAGATTGCTTGTGAAGATGATCGAAGTGCGCGTGCGTGACCAGCACTACATCCATTGGAGGCAGTTCGCGAATGTTCAACCCTGGTCGGCGCAGACGTTTGAGAACAAAAATCCAGCGCGCGAAATTGGGGTCGATCACGACGTTCTGCCCGCCGATCTGCAGGAAGAAACTGGAGTGTCCGATAAAGGTAACGCCGAGTTCCCCGTTGGACGCAAGTTTGGCCTGGTGGGTGCGTCCGGTACGCGGCGTGACGGCGGAGTGCCTTACCAGACGCGTGAACTGACTGGCCCGCTTGCGCAATGCCGAATTTTTAAGAGATGCCTTCAACATTGCTTCTATCCTACGGACTGCTGCACAGTGGATCGTGAATTGCAGTCATTCCATACATGATCGGCTCTGCCTATACATGATCGGCTCTGCTGCCGAACGCTGTAGTGTTCTTTCCCCTCGCCATTAGATGCATATCGCGTCATCGCGGGCATTCGGACGACAAGGGCGAATTTTCAATGAATGAGGCGCCTAAACCTTGACCAACACTTCGCCCGTCATATCTAATTTCATCCAGCCTAATTTGAATCTGTCAATTTGAACCAGTCTAATTTGGTTCAGGTGCCCTGAAGGTAAATTATTGCCATAACGTAACTGCCTTTCCAGCAGTCGATGCGGGAGAATAAATATTAGAGGAGTGAACGCGATGCGTGTCGCATTCTTAGGACTAGGAATTATGGGACGATGGATGGCCACGAATCTGGTGAAAGCCGGACACGAGGTTGCGGTCTGGAATCGAAGTCCCGGTAAACAGGTGCAAGGCGCGCACAGCGCGTCGTCTCCGGGCGATGCCGCGCACGACGCCGAAGTGCTTTGGATGTGCGTGTCGGATACTAAGGCGGTTGAAAATGTTCTCTTTGGCCCTGGCGGCGCGGCGCACGTTTTGAAGCAAGGCATGATCATCGCTGACTCGAGCACCATTTCTCCGTCAGCAACCGTGCGCTTTGCTGAGCGCGTGAAGACGAGTGGAGTGAGTTATGTTGATGCTCCGATGACGGGATCAAAGATCGCCGCTGAATCAGGTCAGCTTATTTTTATGGTCGGTGGAGACGAAGCAACCCTCGCTCGCTTGCAACCTTTGTTTGCAGCCATGGGCAAGCAGACCTTCCACATGGGCCCGACTGGCAAAGGGCAATCAACCAAGTTGGTGATGAATTTGCAAATCGCTTTGATCTACGAAGGTTTCGCCGAGGCGCTGACCTTAGGCGCCAAACTTGGGGTCGACATCGAAAAATTGTTGCCTTTGGTGCAAGCCTCAATGGTGAAGTCCGGGGTGGTCGAATATAAAGCTCCTTTCATTTTGCAACGCGATTTCTCGCCGAATTTTCCGCTGCGTTTGATGCTGAAAGATATTCGCCTCGCGCTCGATGCCGCAAAAGAATCGCGCGTGCGCCTGCCCGGCCTCGAAGCAGTTGAAGAAGTTTACGACGTGGCGGCCGAAGAAGGGCAAGGCGATTTGGACTACGCCGCGACTCTGACCTTGCTCGAAAAATGGGCCGGCGTCGAGGTCAAAGCGGGAGTCAAGGCCGGAGCGTAGGTTAAACGCCGATGCGATTACTTTTTGGCTAGCGAGCGAATGTAGTTCACCAAATGCCAGATGTCATCGTCCTTGGCTCGGTCACCTTCCGGAGGCATGTCCTGTCCCTTGCCGTTGCGAATAATGTAGAACAAGTCTCCATCTGACCTGCTCTTGAGCGAACTGCGATCGGTAAAGTCGGTAACACTTTTATAGTCTGACGCCATGTCGCCTTTGCCGTTGCCATCTTTGCCGTGGCACATCGCGCAGTCATATCCGTATAACTTCTTACCGCGCCCGAGCGACTCTCCACTCGGCTTGACCGGGTTATGTTTCGCGGCAGCATCGGGAGGAATTTTATATTCCGCCGGAGGCTCCTCTTTCGCGGCCTGCGCCCACAGCGCCGTGGTGAATAGTGAAATGAGAAGGATTGGAAAGAAGATACTTCTGACAGCTTTTGTCGAGACTGCTTCCTGTTGCGAAGTCTGCTTCAACTCACACCTCCCGTAACGGAGAACGGCTGAACTGCCACACGTCGGCCCCGCCAAACCATACTCCAACCTGACTGAAGGTGCACGCAGAAATGTGGAAGCTGGAAGGTATTGTTCCTCAAGAGTTAAAGATTAAGAGTTAAACATTGCTAGCTCATGGCTAGCTAACATTGCTGGTTAAACAATGTTCCAGCGCTGGTCCGGCAGGGACGCTCGCCGGGCAGTCGCCGCCGCGGTGCCCCTAAAATGCGCGAGACCTCCGAAACGTTGCTCTCAGGAAGGAACTGGATCTTGAAACCCATAGTCACGGTTACGCTCGTAACCTCTTTCAACGGTGACGATTACACAAGTATTACAACGGAACTCGCGCACTGTTGATAGTCTCGAAGAAGTCCTTCTATAGGCAACTTGACCACGACCAGATCTGTGAAACAGGAACCACGACCAGATCTGTGAAATAGGGAGATTGTATGGCTGAATCCGTACGCGATAGAGCGAGTGAAGCAATAGCGCTGGAAATGACCGACGGCGGCGAAGGCACCAACCGCAAAGAGCGCGCAAGTCGCGACGGTTTCAACTGGGGCACTGCCATTGCCATGGGATTGTTTCACCTGGGGGCGATTGCAGCCTTGTTCTTCTTTACCTGGCCCGCGCTATTTGTAGCCATGTTTTTGTGGTGGGTGTCAGGAAGCCTCGGCATCGGGATGGCCTATCACCGCCTGCTCACGCACCGCGGATATAAAACGCCAAAGTGGGTGGAGTATTTCCTCACCTGGTGCGCTACTCTCGCGCTCGAAGGCGGGCCGATTTTCTGGGTAGCAACGCACCGCATTCATCATCAGTTCTCCGACGACGAGGGCGACCCGCACTCTCCGATTGACGGCAAGTGGTGGGCGCACATGGGATGGATTTTGAGCGGCAAGTCGATGCACCACGACACGAGCACGCTAGGCCGCTACGTTCCCGATCTCACAAAAGATAAAGTTCACGTCTGGCTCACCAAGTATCATTACACCGCAAACATTATCGTTGGAATTATCTTGTTCGCGATCGGCGGATTGCCATGGCTGCTCTGGGGAGTGTTCGCGCGCGTCGTCGTCGGACTGCATGCTACCTGGATGGTCAATTCCGTCACGCATCTTTGGGGCTCGCGACGCTTCGCTACCAAAGATCTTTCGACTAACAATTTTTGGGTTGCGGTGGTCACCTTCGGCGAAGGTTGGCACAACAATCACCACGCCCATCCGGTATCGGCGCGTCATGGGTTGAAGTGGTATGAGATCGACATGAACTGGTATGGCATCTGGGCCCTGAAGAAACTTGGTCTTGCCCGCCACATCTATCGCGTGCAACTGGACAACCTGCCGCCGAAGCCGGCCTTGACTCGCGATGTTAAAGGCGCCGATGTCATGGCCACTGCTGCCGGCAACGACTGACTAAACCAAGCTAGCTAAATCCAGCTAGCAGTTGGGGACAGGCTAACTCGCCTGTCCAGAGCGGCCGCGCGATACTTGGCACGATACAATCAGCCAACCCTCGACTAGCAAATTCTCGATCACCCAATCTCGATCGCCCCGCATCTTCTCTAGTTTCAGCATCTTCTCACCCCCAAGCCATTACAATGCGTCTGTGCGCATCATCAGCCGCCAGAAGGCGATTTATTTCTTCATCACGCTGGGCGTGTGCCTGATTGCCGCAGCGGTTGCGCTCAACGTCAGCTGGATCATTCTCTACTGGCGCGAAGGCCTCAAACTTTTCTTCGGCGGCATACTTTTTCTGGTCATCATCGCCGGTCTCGTTCTAAATACAATTTTTCTGGTGCGCGAGATTCGTCGCAACGAGCAGCATGATAGCTTCATCAATGCGGTGACGCATGAGTTGAAGACGCCGATCGCCTCGATTCGGCTCTACCTCCAGACGCTGCAGCGCCGCGATGTAAGCGAAGAGCAGCGCCGCGATTTTTACGAACTGATGCTGCTTGATACCAATCGCCTTCTGCATACTGTCGAACAGGTTCTTAAGGCCGGAGAGGCGCAGCACAAGAAAACCTCGGCACATCGCATGCCGGTTGACTTTAATATTCTGGTTCGCGAATGCCTCGAACTGGCACGTACCCGCCATCACCTGCAAGTGCAGGATGTCGAATATCGCGAGCTTTTGCCTGGAACAAGCACATCGGCAATCGGCCCGTCACCAGATGCTCCTTCGCCTTCACCAGATACAACGGCCGCGCCCAGCGATGGTGCTGCGGCGCGAGTGCTCGGCGATCCCGAAGAGTTGCGAACGGCAGTATCAAACTTGTTAGACAACGCCGTCAAATATTCTCCTAACGGAGTGCACATCTCGGTGGAACTCGAAGCGCGGGAAGAAAAACGCGTCGTCCTGCGCGTTCGTGACGCGGGCGTGGGCATTCCTGAACAGGAGTTGAAACGAATTTTCAAGCGTTTTTATCGTGTCAGGCAGCGCTCCCGGTCGCAAGTCAAAGGCACCGGCCTCGGCCTCTTCATCGTGCGCTCGATTGCGCGCAAGCACGGCGGCCGAGTCTTCGCCCAAAGCGATGGTGCAGGGAAGGGGACCACGGTGACGCTCGAACTCCCGCGAGAGGTGGCATGAGCCGCGTTCTTGTAGTCGAAGATGAAGCTCACCTAGCCGATGGGCTGCGCTTTAATCTGGAGGCGGAAGGCCACGCCGTCGAGGTTGCCGGGGACGGCGAGGCTGCCCTGGACCGCTTGGTTGACAAAGAAGAGCGATTTGACGCCATCGTCCTGGATGTCATGCTTCCCGGGAAGAGCGGCTTCGACGTGGCGGCTTCGCTGCGAGAGAAAAAGAATTACGTACCAATCCTGATGCTGACCGCGCGTGGCCGTCCTGAAGACGTGCTTCAGGGTTTCGCCTCCGGCGCCGACGACTACCTGCCCAAGCCATTTGAGCTGGCGATTTTAATAGCGCGCCTGGAAAGCTTATTGCGCCGTAGCGCGTGGATGAGGCCAGCAGCTTCGCTCGATTCGGCAAATTCCGGAGCCTCGCCAGCCGACGTCGCACCCTCGACTGTGCCGCCAACGGCGCATCACGCAGGCGCGGACGTCTTTACCTTCGCCGGCAAATCGATCGACTTCTCCGAACTCGAGCTCCGCACTTTCGGAAACACAATCCACTTAACCGTAATGGAAGCCGAATTATTGCGTTACCTCGTCGGCAGCGAAGGCCGGGTGGTCGCTCGCAAGTCGATTCTGGAGGATGTTTGGGGATTGCATGAAGACACGGACACGCGCGCCATCGACAATTTTGTCGTGCGCCTGCGACGGTATATCGAAGAAGACCCCTCGCAGCCGAAACACTTGCAGACGGTGCGCGGGGTCGGCTACCGCTTCGTGGCGGAGCCGGAATAGAGCCAGACCAGCCAGCAAATGAGTCGGCGGGCAGACGCCGCAGCCCCGTCTCCCCGTCGAGGCAATTTGTTATTGCAGCGTGGTTGAAGCCGTCAAGCCCTGATAGACAAACAAGCCCGCAATCACCAGGATCATCGCACCAGACAATGCGCCGAGGACCTTCACGAAGGGACCGATCTTCTTCATCTTTTCGAGGACCGCTACCTGATCCTTGTGCATTTGTGACTCTGATTCGTTGAGGAAGATCGAATCATCTTCGTGCATGGTGAGAGTGCTTTTGTAGATAAGGAGGATCACGAGCAAGACCGTCACGATTCCCCACGCGACAAGCAGCCCAAACATAGGAGACATGTGCCACCTCGGAGCTGAGATCGACCGAGTCTCCCGAGTGCAATGTGGACGCGGAAACAACCTGGTATCCGCTAGGGTTCGGGAACAGGGCCCGTACTGGCGTTGATTATAGCCCCGTTTCTGATGTTGGCAAGAGGGTGCCGCGACTTCTTTAGCGCAGGTGCATCTAATGACTGAAGGGGCATCTCATTACCAGATGAGAACCACAGAACAAGTTGAGAAAGTCTGGTGTAGGCGATTCCAACCTTGTTATACTATATGCACCACTTAAGGAGATTTAACCGATGGCGACCACTACCGCACCTGAAATCCAGCAACCCAAAACTTCGGCTCCCGTTCTGACCCCAAGCGCGATTGCCAAAGTGAAAGAGATTATGGGCCAGCAAACCCCGGTTCCGTCCGGATTGCGCCTGTCTGTCGTGGGTGGCGGTTGCTCCGGCTTCCAGTACTCCATGGCATTTGAAAACGGCGCCGGGATGATGGATAAAGTGTTCGATTATGAAGGCCTGAAGGTTTATGTCGATGCGACCTCGCTGATGTACTTGGGCGGAGCCCATGTCGACTATATCGAGACGCTCGAGGGTGCCGGCTTCAAGTTCGAGAACCCGAATGTGAAGAGTACGTGTGGCTGCGGTTCTTCATTCAACGTTTAAAGTCGAATCGAAGACGACTTTTGCGAAAGCCCAGCAATCTGCTGGGCTTTTTCGTTGGTGTTGAGTTTTCGATGGTGTCGAACGGCGATGCGTGGCCGCGCCCGGTAAAAAGAATTGGTTCCGGCCTATTGATCTGGTGGTGCTGTGTTGCTTTGCGGCGTGGGGTTGGACTGATTTAGCGGCTGGCCCTGCCCTTGGCCGAATCCCGCTGGTTGTCCAAATGAAGACTGGCCATTTGAAGACTGGCCAAACGAAGACTGGCCAAATGACGACTGGCCGAATCCTGATGTCTGGCCGGACGCGCCTTGAGGCATTCCGGCGGCGCCATTCAGATTCCCTCCAGTAGGCATTCCCGGCTGCATCGGGCCCACCAGAAGGCCTCCGCGGTCCGCCATCGGGACATAGACGAACATCCAGTCTTTATAGTGGTTCTTGTCCGCGAAGACGCGAATACTCTTTTCTTTGCTCGTACTGGCCACGCCGAGGATTGGGCCTCCACCGAAGGTTGTGCCGTTAAAGGGTGATTTTGACCCATCTGCAGAAGCTTGACCATTTGAGCCGGACGAGCCCTGATTGGGCCCAGATCCCGAACTAGGGTCCGAGGAGTTATTGAGGCTGCTGAACGGAGATCCTGCTGTGCCAGCCGCCTGCTGCATCCCTGCCTGGGCAGCCATGGCCCCGGCGATGGCAGCGTTCGCCCCTGCTTGGCCTCCGAAACCGGGACCTCCGGAACCGGGGCCTCCGAAACCGGCTTGCCCCGGAATACCCGTCTGACCGGGCATCTGCCCCGGCAGCACGATGCCGCTATTCAAGCTGATGTCTTGCTGATGCAGGAATTTAAAATCTTGTTCTTTGCCGGTTTGCGGATCGTGCGTCAACGGATCTTTATAACGCTTGCGAAGAAAACGAATGTTGTTTGTGTTTTCCAGTTCTTCAACGCGAGTAGGATATCGACCCAGCTTTTTGTAATAGTGTTGAATGGCCCGCATGTACGCGGTACCGCGGTGCCGAAGTTCTTCCTCGCGATCACGTTTTATCTGCTGTCCAATCTCGGGGAGAATAGCAAGCAAGCCGATCGCGATTAAAGCGAAGGCCAGCATGAGCGTGATCAGCATATAACCGCGCTCTGAGCTTTGTATGTTGCGATGTGTCATTTGTGACTTTCCGAATTTCAAATTACGCCGCATACGAATCGCCCCAGAAATTTCGAAACACAAAATTTCAAATCAGAATTAAAATCACAAATCGACCTAGCCTTGGGTGAGCGGAAGGCTCTGGCGGTTGTTATTGATTACGTCTTCGACGTCGACCGAACTGGTTGAGATGCGCAGCACCCGATAACGCCGGTCGACAATATCTCCTTCGCCGGCAATAAAAATATCTTCACCTTGGGAGAGGAAAACCTTCTTCGTCTCTCCGGGACGATTGGCAAAGCCAAAAAACTTTAAAGTGATGGGCGGAGGCGGAGGTATCGTTGGCAACTGCCGCATCTGTGCCTCGGTATCGGTGTTCGCCGGTTTCCGCGGGCGTTCAATTTTCGCGACCGATCCCGCGACAAAAATATTTCTTCCATTGCCCGCGTATTTAATCTGCTCACTCTGATTGAGCAAGGCGAGGTCGAGCGTGGGGTCAAGACGCGGGGCTGACGGGCGCAACCCTTTGCCGTTCGCGCCTCGCCGCGCTCCCGGTCGCGCCGGGGCGGAAGCAGTGGCCGGCCCCGCCGCTGGCGCCGTCGCCGCAGTTTCGGACGGCCAGAACTCATAGAGGAGCGAGCCTACGGCGATCACGCCCAGCCCGATCAGCAGGTAGAGCTTGCCTCGACTTTCGTTTCCGACGTTCACGCTCAGGCACCCATCCGCAAGTAGCTATGCATGGTGATTTGCAGCCGTACCGGCCCCGCGCTTTCGCCCGCAAGGTCGACGGCGTCGACGGTGAAGAAAACTTTGGAGCGCTCGAGCGTATTGATGAAGCGCACAAGCTGCAGGTAATCGCCGGAAAATGTTCCTTCGATAGCAACCGGGAGGATCCCCGGCGCCTCGGGGTCTTCCTGCCGGTAACGCACGGTTTGAATCTTCACACCATTTTGCGCAGCCAGTTTTCCCAATTCGTTGGTGAGATCGGAATCGGTAGCGGCAAAGCGCTGCTTGTAAAAGTCCGCAATCTGATCTTTCGCCAGCACGATTTTCTTATCCATGCCGCGCAACGGTTCAACTTCACGATTCTTCTTAGTCAGGTCGGCACGCAGCAAATTCATTTGCAAACTGCGCGAGTCGGCGGAGCCAACCAGTGGCGAAAAGAAGACGGCAATGGCGATGACATCGATAGCGATCATCGCGCCGATAGCGATTTTGAGCTTGCGCCGCGAGCCTCCAAGGTCAGGCATTATCTTGCGCTCCTCTCAATCGCATCGGGAACGTAGATTGCGATCACAGAGGCGGCGACGCCGTTTCCTTGCCCAGCTTCGTTTTCCTGCACCAGTTGCGCGCCCTGAAAGTGCTTGGAGCCTTCCATGCGATGCACGAGCTCGACTGCGGCGAGACGGTTATCGGCAGCAACTTTCATATCCAGCTGCATCTGATTTTGTTCGTTCACTTCAGGGCGCAGGGAGACGACGTGAAGATTTGAAGGCATCACGCGTTCCAGATCTTCAAAAACGCGAGTCCAGGAGAAGGACTTGCGCTGAATCAATCCATTCAAAAATTGCGATTGATCGCGCGTGCTGCGATTGACGTTCTGGTCGAGAAAAGACTGAGCTGTTCCGCGCTCGTGGTCGCGCTCCGCGATCTGCTGCTGGAGGTGGCGAATGTCTTGCCGGTCCCTTCCGGCGTAAACCCAGCTGCGCACCGCAAAGCCGAGCAGCAAGAGGGTGAAGAGTCCGAGCAAGCCGACGCCTAATCCCCAACGCCCCCAAAATTCGCGGGCATCTTCGTAAGGCCGGGTTGCGAGATTGATATCTAAACGCATATAACGCTGCTCGGTTTGAGTTCCTCGCCCTTCAAGTATTCACGGGTCTAAAATCGCCTGTGTTACTTTTTTGTGTCTTACTTCTCGTGTCTTACTTCCAATATCTATTCAGGAAATCAGGGCTCCGACTACTCCGGCCATGCGCCACTTCGGAACGGTGCCGGTTGTCGACCCGATCTGCGATGCGCCAATGAGATCTTCCACCGTTGCGCCAGATTGGTTCTTGAGCGCCGACGCAGCACCCCCTGACTCCGGCAGCCCGGCGACATAGACGCGTTCGATATTCAAATTGTAGGTGTCTTGAAAAAATACTACCGACGGATAAACTTCCTCGGCTAGTTGATCGCCGGAGATGGTTACGCCGCGAACATTTTCCAGAGTTCGGAACAGCAAAAGCTTGTCATGATCGAGAATGGCGAGGCTGATGGTGCGCGCGTCGACCTTGACTACGAGTGTTGGATGCTCGGCATCGGCCGCGCCTAAGGCGGCGAGCATCGAGGGCATCACCAGGCCGGGGTTGTATCCGGCATCGCGAAATGCGGATTCGTATTCGTCCAAAACCTTGTTCAGGACGACCGCGGCGACAGCTCGCATGCCCTTTTCTGTCGTCTGCGCATGGTACGAGACGCGGGCCTCCCCGGGATCGAAGGGCAAAGACTTCTTCAGCCGGAAGCGTACTACCGCTTCCGCCTCTTCGCGATTTACTGGAAGCGTTTCAAAATCGAGCAGCACCACGCGTACCGCCGTGTCAGGCAAAATCGCAATGACATCGTGAGATCGGCCGCCAAGCGCGCCAAGCGCGCTTTTGATTGCTTCGCGAACCGCCGCGCCATCGCGCAAATTCGCCTCCATCAAATCAGGCACGACCGTACCCGGAGCCAGTTCGCGAGCCGAGGAGGCTTCGACCGAGCGCCCTGCGTCAGCCGCACGCCCGGCGAGAACACGGTCAGCCGCGATTTCGCATGCCAACATCGGACGTCGCGCGTGTTTTGCGTTGGAAGCCATGAGTCAGTGAAATGATATCGCCTGTCAACTCGGCGAAGGTTATCGCGGCGGGTCCGGGCCGTCTTTCAGGGGGCCGGAGTCTAGCGCCCGCTAGCGCATGGTTTCGATAAAGGTGACTTTATTGATCTCTTTCAGCGTGGTGAATCCGCCGCGAACCTTGTCGAGCGCGGATTCTCGCAAAAAGCGCATGCCTTCTTCGCGCGCCGCCTTGCGAATTTCCGACGTTGGCCTGCGTTCCAGAATCATCTCCCGGATGCGATCGGTCAAATCCAGAAGTTCATGAATTGCCGTACGGCCGCGGAATCCGGTGCCCGCGCACTCGATGCATCCCTGGCCTTCGTATAAGGCGACCTTCGACCACTGTTCCGGGTCGAGACCACTTGCCTCCAGCACTTCGTTTGGATAATGGACAGCGGTGCGGCAGGAATCGCAGATGATGCGCACCAGGCGCTGCGCCAGGATGCAGTTCAGCGCGGAGACAAAGTTGTAAGGCTCGACGCCCATGTTTAAGAAGCGGCCAAGCACGTCAACCACGTTGTTGGCGTGGACAGTGGTAAAGACAAGATGGCCGGTAAGAGCAGACTGAATGGCAATCTGCGCCGTCTCGTTATCGCGAATTTCGCCGACCATGATCTTGTCAGGATCGTGACGCAAGATGGAACGCAGTCCGCGAGCGAAGGTCAGCCCCTTCTTTTCATTCACCGGAATCTGAGTGATGCCACGAAGTTGATACTCGACCGGATCTTCAATGGTGATGATCTTGTCTTCGTCGGTCTTAATCTCGTTGATCGCGGCGTACAGTGTCGTCGTCTTGCCGCTGCCGGTCGGCCCGGTCACGAGCACCATGCCGTAAGGCTCTTTGATGTAGCGCCGGAACCGTCGCAGATCGTCTTCGTCAAAGCCAACCACTTCGAGCGTGAGCTTTTTAAACTTCTCGCTCATCGACTCTTTATCGAGCACGCGAAGCACGGCGTCTTCGCCATGAATCGAGGGCATGATGGAGACACGGAAGTCGATGGCGCGCCCGTTGTATTTCACGCGAAAGCGTCCGTCTTGCGGCACGCGGCGTTCGGAGATATCGAGTTCGCTCATCACCTTAATGCGCGAGATGATGGTCGAATGATGTTCTTTCCCAATCGGCGGCATGGCGTTTGTGAGCACGCCATCAATACGAAACTTGATGGACACGGAGTCGTCGCGCGTCTCGATGTGAATGTCACTTGCCCGCCGCTGCAAAGCGGTAAAAATAGTGGTGTCGACCAGGCGGATGATCGGGCTCATGTCGGAGCCCGCCGTCGCCGTCAACTTGTCGATGGAGATGGTCTCGTCGTTCCCGGCATCGTCCTCGCGGATGACGTCGAGGGTGAAGCCTTCGCTCGCGTCTTCCAGCACGCGCTTTGACTGCTCGGTTTTCTGCAGGATGTCCGAGATCTGCTTGAGAGTAGAGACCTTGGTGACGATGCGCTTGCCGAGCAGGAGGCTGACCTCGTCGATCATCATCAACTCGCCCGGGTTCGCGATCGCGATGACGAGGCGTCCGTCGGATGTTTCCTCGAGAGGCACGAACTTGTAGCGGAACATCAGGTGCACCGGGATCTTCTCAAAAAGATCGTGGTGCAGCTGGAAATCGCTCAGGTCGACAAACTCGCAGCGGTAGCGCCGCGCTAAATCCTTGGCGCGCGCGATTTCGTCGGGCACGGTAGCCATCTCGGGGATCATTTTCCCGCCATTCCCGCCAACCATCACTGTCTTTTTGTCCGCCATCGCCATAACCAGTTTACAACCTCTTCCAACCGTCTTTCTGTACCCCGACCCTCTATAGTCTGACCCTCGTGTCTACCGCCACTTTTTTCTCGGCAGCCCCGTCAAATTGTGACCAAATTCTCAATCTCTAGTGCACATTCGCGCCCAACGTAAAGATCGGCATATAAAGGGAAATCAATATCCCGCCAACAAAAACCGCCATGACGATCAGAATCATCGGCTCGATCAACGCCATGGCCGCACTCAAAGCGGTTTGCACGTCCTCCTCGTAGAATTCGGCCACTGAACTGAGCATGGCGGGCAGCGCTCCCGTCGACTCTCCTACTTCCAGCATCTCGACTGCCAGGTCAGGGAAGAGCTTCTGCGTCTCGAGACTATGCGCGAGACTTTGGCCTTCCCGCACCCTTTCGGCGGCGGCAGTAACGCCGTTCAACATTTGCCGGCTGCTCAGCGACTCACCAGCCGTTTCCATGGCCGGGACGAGCGGCAGGCCGCCCTGCAGCAATGTGGCTAGAATGCGCGAAAAGTTCGCCACCTGATACTTCAACCGAATCTCCCCAATCAGCGGCATGGAGAGCAAAAAACGGTCAATCGCCTCGGCGCCGCGATCGCTGCGCTTCCAGCGCAGCAGTAGAACCACGGCAATTGCCAGAATAACCAGCGCAATCCACCCATATTTTTGAGCGTTAAGGCCTAGCGCCAACATGAAAACCGTGATTGCCGGCAGTTGGGCGCCGAGATTATTAAACAAATCAGCAAATTTCGGGACCACGTAGGTGATTAGGAAAGTGAGCATCACCGTGACCACAGACACCAGGAGGGCCGGATAAACGAGCGATACCAGAAGCTTTTTGCGGAAGGTCTGCACCATCCGCTGGTAGGTGATATAGCGTGCCAGCACCTCTTCCATACTGCCGCTCTTTTCGCCCGCAAGCAGGGTGGTCGTATACATCTTCGGAAACACCCGTTGCGATGCAAAGGAATCGGACAGTAGCTCGCCGCCCTTCACCCGCTCCCGAACATTTTCGAGAAGCTGCAAGAGCGACTTGTCACGCTGCCGCTTGATCAGCAGGTCAAGCGAGGTGAGGATCGGCAGCCCTGCCTTGATGAGGGTTAGGAATTGCTGGTTAAAAATTAAAAATGTCGATTGCTTGAGCTTGCCGCGAACGCCGCCGTGGCCGCGGCTCAAGAGGGTGCGTGGCTTGACCCAGTAGACGAGGTAGCCCTGCTGCGTGAATCGGTCCTTGATCTCGGCTTCGGAATAGCCGTGCTCGACCTGCTGCCGCAAATTGCCTTGTTCGTCGGCGACTTTGACTAAAAATTGAGCCATTCCTGCTTCAAATCCGGTCTAAAAACTGACCAGTCATTTAACTGAGTTCCGGCTTTCCAAGACCCTGCGTCTCTAGTCTAACATCTTGCATACGAGTCGGTTACGGCCAACCTGCGGTTTCAAGGTACGAAGGTACTCAGGGGCCAGGCTCCGCTCCTTCTACCGCCTCAACCCCGGTCGGAGGGGTAAAGTGAAATCGGGCGTCGTCGAAGTTCTCATTCTCCCTCAGGTTCGCGAACCTGAAGTCGGTCGTTGCCCCCTCTGGCCCTATGAGTACGATGCGCACAATCTGGCTTGCGGGATTGATCTCCAATTGCACTTCACTGACTTGCCCCGGCATGGCCATCGGAACCCCGCGTAGGACGGTGTCTCCGGTGCCCAGAGGGGACTGATCGACCGCTTTCGAAAGCCCGCGTAACTCATTCTCCAGCTTGGTTTTGCCGAGGAGGAATGCCAAGGGGGACCGTACGTCGTCCAGTTTCTTCAAGGTCGTCTTTCGCACCTGCTTTTCAGCCGGCAGATAAAACCACACTACTTCGCCATCGCTGACAAACAGCTTCTCTTTCGGAGAACGGTACTCCCAGCGCATCTTGCGCGGCTTTTTTAATTGAAGAGTCCCCGCCTCTACTCGCTCTGCGCCTTCGCCGCGATAGATTTCCGTGAAGTCCGCCTGCAGGCTTCTCAGGTGGTTGTAATGAGCATCGACGGCCCGCGCCAGGGCGCGGACGTCCTCAGCGTAAGCGCGCAACGGCAACGCTGACGCGAGAAGAAGGCAGATGAAGAGTCGTCGAGTCCGCAATGTTTTAGGCAAGGTTCCATTTTACTTCGGACTTCATTTCAGACTTTACTTCAGACGTTTGACTTGTGCGCTCCGCCGGCGAGCTTTGCCTGCAAGACTTCAGGGTCGCGATGGGCTTGGAGATTTAACCCCTTGACGCGAAACGTTTTGGTCAATCCGTTTTGGTCAATCAATGTTTAGAGCTGGCAGATTGAAATCACGCTCTCCAATCACACTCTAGAGTTGCGAACCTCGCTGTCATGACGAGGACCGGTAAACGCTATACAGCTCCGTCCCACCGGTTCTCTCCAGCGATTCGTAATTCGCAAGCACTCGCTCGAGCGCGGGATTGTGGTATACGAGCTAGAGCGGGCGCGGAAACTCTTGCATTGACTTCCTTAAGCGATTTAAGAGTTGGATGAGGGCACGCTCGGGTAGGGGATTGAAAAGATAAACTACCAATGGATCGGGCGGGAATTCATAGTCGCAGGCATCGATAGGCAAAGATAAGATTTGCCGGCAAAGCTGAGTCGGGCTTTGGTAAGCACAAATATTTTTTTCCGCAAGCCGGTGCAGTTCATCCATCACCTCGACGCCTATGATCTTCTGAAAGGGATATTCCGAGGCCAAGAGCAATGTGCGACCTTTCCCGGAGCCAACATCGACGAACGTGAAGTCGTAAAACGTAATCGGGAGACTTGCCATCATTTCGCGGAAGAGTTCGGCATCGGTCGGCTGGTAGGGGGAATGAAATAGACCGAGCAAGCGCTCGCGCCAGCCGGTGGTGCCGCTCGTGGTATCGACGCGATGCTCCCAGTCATACTCCATGTCGCCGTAGCGTTGGCGCCGGCGGTCGGGCAGGGAGTCGCGAACGAACTCCCACATCTTTGCGAAAAGTCGCAAAATGCGGTGCGGCCTTTGCTCACTGAACGCCGGGGAGGCAGCGTTGTCTCTCCACCACCGACGAAACGAGTCTAGAAATTGCTGAGCGAAGCCTGTTCCCACCGAGAGATGCTATCTGAAGTCCGGGAAGGGCGCCGCGCCGCACGGAGAAAGTTCAAGGGAGCTGACAGGGGCATCCAGACGACCTCCGCTGCGAATAATGACCGGACAAGCGCTGCTACGTGTTGGGAGCCTTACTTCGAAACGCGCGGCCCGGGCGGCTTTTCTCCCGGCGGAAGGCCTTTCGTGATGAACGGAATGTCTTTCCAATCCTGCACCTCAACCCGCCCGTCAGCCGCCAGAGTATAGGGATGTCCTTTTATGTCGACAGGAGAACCGTGAATAAATCCGGCGCGTTCGAGATCGCCAATTCGGGTTGGCGCAAGACCGGTCTGCTGGCGATACTTCGCGACGAGTTCTTCGAGGCGCGCGACATCCTCATCAACGCGCAACGCTTGCAAATGCTGCACGGCATTTTCCCGGATGCTTGCTTCTTTACTGCTCTGATAGGTGGTGAACCAGAGCATGCGCGCAGTGTCGAACTCGCCGGCGTGCTGTGCCATTCGTGCAGCAAGAATCGGCATGAATTCATTTGTAATTGGGAGCCTGGAACCGGCTGCAAATGCCTCGGACGCCCGCGCATAGTCTTTCAGTTCCGTGTAATAGATAAATCCTAAGTTGTAGTAGAGTCGCCACTGCTCCGGATTATGTTCGATCCCAAACTTCATCAGCTCGAGCGCCGAGCCTGGTAACCCCGCGCCACCTGGCGGTTGCGGAGACAGGAAGTTCGCGCCAAACTGATAGGCGGGGAGCAATTTCGGATCAAGCGCGGTGGTGATTTGAAGCAGTGGCGCAAGCAAGCGAAAATCTCCCGAACCCTTGTGGTGCTGCTCGCCAAAATACTGGACGGCGCGGGTCCAGTAGATATCGGCGAGTAGCCCGGTGTATCCGAGGCAGAGCCGCCGCAAAACTTTGGGAGAATTGATGTAGAGGGTCTGCTGCGCGACCGCTTGCCGCTGAACGCGATCGATCGCGATAAGAGATCCGAGTGCGCCGCCCATCGAGATCAGCAGTACGGCGGCGGTCACTACCGTCGCGTGGCGAGACTTCATTTCAAGTTTCGGCGCTGGAAAATCAGCACCGCTCCGGCGATGGCCATTGCTGAATAGAGAAGCGCGTAGACAGTGTTGTAGAGAATCAGCCGTCCGCTGACCGGAACGCCGTGCGCGACTTGGCTTACCACGTTCATCGAGGCAAAATTTGGCACAAGATAAGCGACCCCGGTGGCCAGCCAGCCTCCAAGACCATGAGACACGCGGGCAAAGCCTCGCAGATCGTCCGCGAGATTACCGATGATGAATAGAGCGAAGCTGAATACCGCCGACATCAGCGGCGTCGAAAACGAAGAGAAAAAGAGAGACAACGCGCAAACGATAAAAAACTGAAGGACGATGAAATACAAGGCTACCAGTACCCATGAATCCATCTTGTCGAATCTGTGCGCGGTGTAAAGCAGCGCGAGAAAAACGCCGATAGCCATGAATGCTGTGTTCACGACCAAGGTGCCCGTCAAGCCAAAGAACTTGCCGACTACGAATTCCCAGCGCTGGACGGGACGCGACAACACCGTGTAAAGCGTCCGTTTATCGATTTCCTTCGATACCAGCCCAATTCCGATGAAGATTGCTATCAACACTCCGAAGATGGAAATTGCGGTCAGGCCGAGGTTGATAACGACCAGACGTTCGATATCGATCGAGATCTCCCCGACCAAAATAGCGGCACCCGACAAGAGCAAGGCAAACGCGATCAGGTTGTACAGCACACGATCGCGAACCGCCTCGCGGAACGTGTTGAATGCAATATATCCAACGCGACCCGTACTCATACGCCAACCCCTTTACGAATCTCGGTCGGTTGAAGGTTTTGAACGTAATATTCTTCCAAAGATTTCCGCACCGGCGTGAGCGAAATAAGCCTGAGGCGCTCACGTCGCAGAATCTCTATCGCGGCCTCTTGCTGTTCCTCGGACACTACCGCGCTTGCAATGTCTCCGCGAAGTCGTGACTCCGCTCCGAGTTGAGTGAGTGCCTGCGGTATTTTGGCGGCAGAGAAAATTATCTCAACCCGCCCTTGCGCCTGCGCGGTTAATTCTGCCACCGCGCCCACCCCGCACAACTGGCCCTGGTTGATTACACCAACGCGGTCACATAAGGCCTCGGCGTCGGACAAGATATGGGTGGAAAAAAAGACAGTCTTGCCTTCATGGTGCAACTGCTGAATGAGTTCACGGACTTCGCGGCGTCCCATCGGGTCGAGACCTGACATGGGTTCATCGAGAAAAACGAGCTTAGGATCATGGAGAATTGCCTGCGCCAGTCCCACGCGCTGCAACATACCCTTGGAAAATTTCCGCAGCTGCACCCCAGCCGAATCGATTAAGCCAACCCTGGTCAGCATTTGGTCGACTTTCGACGAGCGACCTTTCACCGGCATACCCGAGAGCTGACCGTAGTAGTTGAGAAGTTCTCTGGCCGTAAGATGATCGTAGAAGTAGGGCTGCTCGGGCAGAAAGCCGACCTTCGATCGTACTTGCGGGTCATCGATGCTCTTGCCGAGAATGCGGGCGCTGCCAGAAGTTGGAAATACGAGGCCCATCAAAAGCTTGAGCGTAGTAGTTTTTCCGGCACCATTCGGTCCGAGAAAACCGAACACTTCGCCTTCCTCGATCGTCAAGCGAAGTGGACGAAGCGCGACCTTCTCTCGCTTTCGCAAGAATCCGACCTGGTAACTTTTTTCCAAATCGAGAATTTCAATGGCAGACATGGGTAATTGGAAGAAGGCTCACGATCCTCGGTGATTGCAAACGAAATCTCTTCACCAGAATTATAAGCAAAACGGACGTAGGGCAAGTGGTTAAGGGGTATCTCGGTTGTTACGAAAGTAAACCCCGATCGGCCCAGATTTCAGGAGCACCGAATCAACCCATTCATTGCGCTGTGATCGAACTGGTGCAAGTTGAGATTACAGAGAAGCTGTAACGCAGGATCGAGTCCTCATTGGCACAGAAGTATTTGGTGCCGGATGAGTTGTACGCGGACGGGGTAGCAATGACGTTGTAAGTGCTTGCCGGAGTGCCGCTGACATTGGCTAACACAAAGTTATAACCGCTGCGCTGCCCTGCCGCCAGGGGGTCGTCGATGATGCAGGCGCTGGTGGAACTAGGCGGGTTGCAGTTGGGCCCGCCAAGAGCTGTCAGGGTGTTCGCAAACCCAACCGACGGATAGGTCGAGCTGTAGGAGATCTGCGCTGAGGTGACAATTCGAACCGCCGCCACCGCCGCCGATTCATTGGCAACTATCCTCGACCGGAGGAAGTTAGGAACAGCCAAAGCCGCGATAATCAGAATGATTGCCACGACAATCAGCAATTCAATCAACGAAAACCCTTTTTGCTTACGCATCTTACGGTCTCCCGCTTTCAGCCAAAACTTCGCGATCGAAATTCAAATGAGGTGTTGCACTTTCAATGCCGCAATAAGCAGATAATGAAACCCCGCCAAGTGACTGAGCTTCCGTAGGGTTCGCTCATGATTCCGATAGCTGACGCGCTCGGCGTCAACCTGATTGACAAATTTTGTCAGAGCCAGAGACGTGGATTGAGTAAGCCGGAAGGAAAGATGAGGAGATTGAAAATCTACACGGCAATAAACTGGAAAGCAAAAAGAAAGAGCAGAGGATTTCTCCTCTGCTCTTCTCAGGCTTATACCCTCCCCCGAGGTATCGGCCAAATCGGACTACTGAAGCGGGGTTTCTGTTCCAGTGCAGGAGGTCAAGGCAGTGGCGCTATAACGCACAACCGCATCGGCCACGGAGCAGAAGGTGCGAACACCAGTTGTGTTGGGGCTAGTCGGGGTCCCATACGTCTGATAGCTGCTAGCCGGAGTTCCGCTCGAAGTCATTCCGAACGTGTAACCACTCTTCGTACCAGACGAAAGCTGGGTATCGATCAAGCAAGCGCCCGCCGTAGTCGGCGGCGAACAGCTCGTCCCAGAAAGAACGGTCAACGAGCTGGCAAAGCCGACCGTAGGATAAGCAGAGTTGTAAGAAATCTGCGCTGTGTTGATGGTGCGAACCGACGCCACTGCGGACGATTCATTGGCCGCGATACGTGCACGTAACAGGTTCGGGATCGCGATGGCGGCGATGATCAAAATGATCGCCACGACGATCAGCAATTCGATAAGTGAGAAGCCTTTTTGTTTCCGCATTGAATGTCCTCGTCTCCGTTTTACTGCTTTGGTTGGATGTCCAACTCGGCTTTACTATCGCACTCGGTGGGCCACACCCCAAGTGACTTTGGTAAGAAGCGCGGCCTGCCAGAAACTCTTGCGTTTCAATAACCTCGTGCCATATGGTCACCTCGCCCCTCCTGCCACTTTCTCCCAGTATGACACTTCGAGAGAGTCAGACTGACAAATTTTGCCAGTCGAACCGTCCTGACTATCAATCCAGTACGGAAATGGCATAACTTAGAAGGGGAGCCTGCACCCGACTATGCTTGAACGCTAAAAACACGTGGCCTTGCGGGTTGGACACAGATTGATTTGTAATGGCCTCCCCAGGTTTTAGTTAAAATTACGGCACACATGCCCAAACTTCATATCGATCTTGATATTGCCCACGCCTCAACCCTTCCTGCCCACCTTTATTACAGCCAAGAGGGGTATGACAGAGAGAAGAAAGCTTTATTTGCCGCGAGTTGGCAGCTGGTGGGACATGTTCACATGGCAGCCCGCCCCGGCGACTACTTCACCTTCGACCTTCTCGGCGAGCCTCTCCTTATAGCGCGCGGGGATGATTCCGTGCTGCGCGGCTTCTACAACGTCTGCCGGCATCGAGCAGGGAACCCTGCAACCGGCTGCGGCAACCGAAAGCTATTCCGCTGTGGCTATCATGGCTGGACCTATCGACTCGACGGCGCCTTGCTGGTGACGCCCGAGTTTGAGGGTGTCGAGGATTTTGAACGAGCCGATTTCGGCCTGACTCCAGTCCGGCTGGAACAATGGTTCAATCTGATTTTTGTCAATCTCGATGGCGAAGCTCCGCCACTGCGAGAAACCCTCGGACAATTGCCCGCCCAGGCGGAGCGCTTCGATTTTCGGAACATGAAGTTCTCAGAGCGCCGCACCTACGACATGAATTGCAACTGGAAAACTTACATCGATAACTATCTCGAGGGGTATCACGTTCCCAGCATCCACCCGGGACTGAACCGCGAAATCGACTACAACGCTTACACGGTAGAACCGCACGCTGAATACGTCCGCCAGTGGACGCCGATCCGTGGCGCTCAGACTGGAGACGCCACTCCGCGCCGATATGGAAACGGGGCGGACGACCTTACAGCCGACTACTTCTGGATTTTTCCCAACTGGATGCTGAATTGTTATCCCGATAATGTCTCAGTCAACATCATTTTGCCGCTTTCGCCGGAACGCACCCTCGCCATTTTTGAGTGGTATCTGCCGGAAAAGAGTCTTGGAAGCGAAGCCGCCCAGAAAGCCAAGGCATTCAGTGACGAGATTCAAATGGAAGATGTCCGGATTTGCGAGATCGTGCAAAAAAATCTGCACTCTTCCAGCTATCAGAGTGGCCGCTATAGCGTGAAGCAGGAAAAAGGGCTGCATGCCTTCCACCAGATGTACCGTGAGCTGCTTCCAGGCTAGCAAGGGTGGAGTTGGTTACTTCGGAGTAGTTTTAACCGTCCCGAAATCGTTTCAATCGAAACGACAGCGCTTTAGAATCTGCTTTAGACCTTCATGCCGCCGTCGAGCGAAAAGCGAATCGTCATCTACTGCCTGGCCTTGGTGGCGGTCACCCTTGCTTTTTACAACCCGATCATCCACAACCAGTTCACCGGCTTCGACGATTTGTCTTACATTCTGAAAAATCAGCAGGTACAGGCGGGAGTGACCTGGAACACGCTCAAATGGTCATTCACAACTTTTAGGGAAGGAAATTGGCATCCACTGACCTGGCTCTCGCACGCGCTCGACTGCCAGATTTTTCATCTAAATCCGGTCGGGCACCACTACACAAACTTGTTGTTGCATGCCGCCAACGGCGTGCTTCTATTTCTGCTCTTACGTAGAGCAACAGGAGCGCTTTGGCCGAGCCTGGCAGTTGCTTTTTTATTTTGTTTACACCCAACCAGCGTCGAGTCGGTTGCCTGGGCATCCGAGCGTAAGAATGTTCTGAGTACTTTTTTCTTTCTGCTCGCGCTCCATGCTTACGATCGGTACGCGCGACAAACGCGATCTTCAAGAAGAACGCAGTTTTATCTCGCGGTAGCTGTATGTTTCATTCTCGGTCTGCTGTCAAAGCCACAGGTTGTGACACTGCCATTCGTGCTGCTTCTATGGGACTATTGGCCGTTGAATCGGATGAGGTTCAGCTCAAAGAATGAATTAATGCCGCAGGATTTGCAAAGCGGCGAATTGGCTCCCGTGGTTTCCCGAAGGGCGTTGCTAATCGAGAAGCTTCCCCTTCTCATCCTCGCCGCGGCTGATTCGATAGTGACAATGTTCGCCCAGCGCGCGGGTAACGCGGTTCGGAGCATCTCCGAGGTTCCGGTAGCGCACAGGTTTGACAATCTTCCGGTATCGTATGTGCGTTATCTCGCGGAGTTTTTTTGGCCGACGAGGCTCGCTCCTCTATATCCGCGATCCGCGGTGGCGCTTCCCAGTTGGCAGGTGATTGGATCGCTTGGCATTCTGCTTTTGCTAACCGCGATAGTTTTTCGCTGCTCGAGCCGCCGTTATCTCGCCATGGGATGGCTGTGGTTTCTGGGCACGCTAATCCCCATGATCGGCATCGTCACGGTCGGCGAACAGGCGATGGCGGATCGCTATGCCTACATCCCTTTT
>JAYVCW010000053.1:0-10356 GCA_043749775.1 Acidobacteriaceae bacterium
ACTTCCTGACTAGTCAATGAGATACCGCGTTTTCCCAAATACACGTCGGCGATATTTACCGACTGATTCGGGAGAATCCATGTTTGACCAGTTCATCAACGACCGTCTCTATCTCAAGAACGTCAGCCCTCGCACCGTCGAGTACTACCGCGACTGCGAGCGAATACTCGGCACGACACCATTGACCGAGCGTGGACTCACAGCCCTTTTCATCGCTCTCAGACAGCGAGGCATGAAGGTCACAAGCGTCAACTGCTACATCCGGGGCATCAACGCGTACCTGAAATGGGCTGGCTTACCCCTGAAGGTCGCGAAGCTCAAAGAGGCGAGGCTTGTCCTGCCGACGTACTCAGATGACGACCTCGGACGGCTCATCACCTTCAAGGCGCACGGATGGTACGAGAGACGCCTGCACGTCGTTCTCATGCTCATCGACTGCGGTGCCCGTATTCGTGCCGGGGAGCGTAGATAGGGGCCTTAACCGACCCCTTCTCTTTCACTGGCAGTCGTTGTGCAGAATGCTCGGCGCAGGCGGTCCCTCGATGCAGGGAATGGCGCTCAGATACTCGTAAATCGCACGCAAGTCACGACTCGTCATGTTCTTGTATAAGGGCCACGGCATTATCTGCAGAAGATCGCCATTAAATGGCGGAGGCAGACAGTTTGTGGTTACGGTAGGCGAACAGGTCGGATGGATGTGATCCAGGTCCGCGCCTGTCCTAAAAATCTGGACGAATTGTTCAAACGTGCGGCCGCCCTCAGGACGTCCCGTTTTATCAGGTGTCAAATTGCGGGAGAAGATATTCGGAAAACCCGGCGCCGGGAACGGACCGAAATCATTTCCACCACCCAGGTATGTCGCCTGATTAAACTTCGTTGGCTGTCCAAAGTATGGATTCCCACCCATGGCGAATTCCGTACGGGGGCCAGCGCTGTGACAACCATTGCAATCTGCCTGGGCATTGACGATATAGCTGCCCAGACCGACAAGGTCACGATTCCTCCCTTCTAAGTTCAGCGGCACGGGAGCAATTGCAAAGCCCCGCCGAATTTCTACCTGCTCGAATCCTTCGCTAGATGCCTGGCCTCGAGGAGATGTGGTCAGCATCCCTACTAAAACGATCACAGCAAGTGCTGTGAACGATCCAACAATCTTGAGAAACCGTCGAAGCGTCATTTTAATTCTCCTTAGAGTACTGCAACTTTCCGATCCGACTTCAAATTCGGACCGGAGTATACACCCGATTGCATACCGAGGCTCTAAAAGGACATCAACCAAGATGCCGTTTTTTGGCTTCGCTTTATGTTCGCCATCGGGTGGCGCGACCGCTCAAAACAATCAACTGGGATCTGGTGAATGAATATTGCGCGGTGCAATGCACCCAGATTGAGATTGCCTCGAGACTCGGCATCAGCGTAGACACGTTAGAGCGAGCTTGTAACCGCGAAAAACTCACGAGTTTTGCGGATTATTTCGGACAAAAGAGACAAGTCGGTTTCCTAGGCCTCCGGAGCAAGCAGTTTGAGGTCGCCCTCGCCGGGAACGTGACGATGCTGATCTGGTTAGGCAAAATCGGAAATGACACCGTCAACCACTCAGAAAACCTTCGTAGCATCGTTTCGCACGGGCTAGCGGGGTCGAAATCTTTCGCTCAAACACGACCGGAGTCCCAACCGAGCGGCTACGGCGATCGGAAGCTTAAACGTCGAGCTGACAAAAATACGCATTCGACTTACTGTAGGCACTATTCCAGACGAGATGCTGGCACTTCGCATGCGCCCGCACCACGCCCTGAACAATCATCCAGACCAAATCGGGATCAGCGCTTTCAATCCGAAATGGGTAAAAATGGGTACAAATGGATATCCGTACCTACGAGACCAGGAACATCACTATCACGCAATGAAATCCTGAACGTCATCGCAGAGATCGATGTTCAAGAGGCGCTGGAGGGAAATTGACCCGATTCAGTTGCATCGGAACGTCGCCGCATATGCTGCCGTAGTGTGGCTAATCGCTGACTCCGATGTTGAAAGCAAAAACGCTAGACAAAGCGGGTCACAAGAACGCCAATGCATCCCAGAGACCAGCAAATATGAACGCCCGCAAAATTGTTGTCGCTCGCGACTGATCAAATCCGCTCGCGGCCAGAAATTGCAACATCGAACTTCGAGTAATACTCTTTCACGTCACCTAATCGGTATTTCGCGAAACTTGCCAATCGCAGACTTAACCGATTCAGAGTTACGGATTGCTTGGCCGCCTCAATGATCTGCGGGACCCTTAGCGAGTGCGTCAGCCGCATTGGCGGCACTCTCCGACAGAAGGGCAAAAAGAGATTGCCCTGCCCCTGTGCGCCTACCCAGATTCGGTAGAGAGCCAGGCCGACACCCTCGAACGAAAGATCCACAAAACATTAGAGAAAGATGTCCGGCACAGTCGAAGGTAAACGTCCTACAAATGGAAGTCGGAAAAACAAGAAACCAACTGTAAGGAGAAATGAAATGGCAGCGATAACTAAAAACGGTGCAAGCAGATCACCGGTTCTACAGGGAAAGAATGCTGTGGTGTTCGGGGCCGGCGGTTCGATTGGTGCCGCGCTGGCCAAGGAGTTTGCGGCTGAAGGCGCGCAAGTTTTCCTTGTTGGGCGGACTAGCTCGAATGTAGAGGAAGTGGCCAAACAAATCGCCGACAACGGTGGTACGGGGCAGACGGCAGTGTTAAACACCCTCAACGATGTGGCGGTCGACGAGTATATCAACGGCATCGCGAAGCAGACGGGCAGAATCCTTCTGCTTTGTCTACCAGAGCATTGCTCTGGAGGAGAGCGACTCTTTGAAGGCAATTTACCTGGAACTCCAGACCGATAACACCGAGGAGATGAAACAAAAAATTTTCGCCTTCGGGGTCCAGAAGCTCGATGTGCCCGATCCGCACCTCTATTTCCAGGCTCCAGGTGGCAGGTGTTTAAGCTGGTGCGAATCGACGAAGACCTCTCTGTGTATGAGGAGTCGCCTTCATCAAAACCTGGATTGTCGGCGTCGGCATCCTAAATGCGGGAATGAGAAAATGAGACCCTAAAGGGCAGTTAGCTATTATGGAACGCATTATTAGTGGAAAGAAGACAGAATGCCAGCCCAACAGAGATTCGCGCGGGTTATGCAACTTTTGTCTGAGGGTCGTCAGATCGAGCTCGGTGCTGGGAAGGGGTTCGGCTCAGGCGCTCTTAAGATTCGCGGCAAGATCTTCGCCATGCTGTCCTCAAAGAAACAGTTCGTTGTGAAGCTCTCAAAACAACGGGTTGAAGAGTTCGTATCCGCAGGCGTGGGAGAACGTTTCGAACCGCGTCCCGGCAAGCCAATGAAAGAATGGCTGGTGGTCACAGGGGCTCGGGCAGACTGGGCCAAGCTCGCCAAAGAAGCGTGCGAGTTCGTCAGTGGCGGCACGTCATAATCGAAGAAGAAATATGTCCGCCTTTAATCCTCTCAACCGTTGATACGGTAGAAGTACAAAATACATTTGGAGGAATTTCAATGAGCGACTTCACCTTTTTATATCGCGGTAGAGACACCAACGCATCCCCCGAGCAAATGCAAAAGACGATGGAGAAATGGCGCACATGGTTTAAACAGCTCGGCGAACAGGGTCATTTAAAGGACATCGGCCATCCCCTGGAGGGCTCCGGCAAGGTGGTCAGAGGCAAGCAGAAAAGTGTGACCGACGGGCCATTTGCTGAGGCTAAAGACGTGGTAGGCGGCTTCACAATGATCCAGGCCCGTGATTTGGAGCAGGCGACGGAGCTTTCGAAAGGCTGCCCGATCCTAGAAGCCGGCGGCTCGGTTGAAGTTCGCCCGATCCAAGCCATGAACATGTAAATGGAACTCACGGACCACCTATTTCGGCACGAGGCGGGCCGCATGGTCGCCGTCCTTACCCGCATCTTCGGCGTGCATAATCTGGCGCTCGCGGAAGACGTCGTTCAAGACGCCTTCTGCCGAGCGCTGGAGGTGTGGTCATTCCGGGGCTTGCCGGAGAATCCATCTGCTTGGCTGATGGCCGCGGCTAAGAATCGCGCGCTGGATGTGCTGCGTCGTGAAAAGACAGCACGAACTTACGAGCCAGAGTTGGGCAGGTGGTTGCAGAGCGAATGGACGTTGGCCTCCGAAGTAGAGGAAATGTTCACTGATAACGCTATCAAAGACGACCAACTGCGCATGATGTTTTCCTGCTGCCATGCTCGATTACCGGAAGAAGCACAGGTTATGCTCATGCTTCACATCCTGTGTGGTTTTGGCATTGACGAAGTCGCGAGCGCATTTGTAACCACGTACACGGCCGTGGAGAAGAGGATTCCCCGAGCAAAAAAAGTACTTGCCGCGTCGAACAAACTATTTGATACGCAGGCTTCGTCCGACTTTTCTGCTCGACTTCCTGCGGTACAGCGTGCGCTTTATCTGCTATTCAACGAGGGTTATCACGGGGCGTCCGCTGAGTTCGCGGTTCGCGCGGAGCTTTGCGATGAGGCAATGCGGCTAACGAGGCTCTTGCTGGAACATCGGCTCGGTGCAGCGCCCACTTCGTATGCGCTCTCTGCCCTGATGTGCCTCAATCGAGCACGGTTGCCAGCGCGCGTTGACGCCTCGGGTAAGCTGAATTCTTTATTCGATCAAGATCGATCGCTGTGGGACAAAAATCTGATCAGCGAGGGCCTGCAACTGCTCGAACTCTCGGCAGAAGGCGCAGAGATGACCGAATATCACGTTGAGGCCGGAATTGCCGCGGTGCATGCGACCGCGCCAACGATGCACGCTACGAACTGGCAGGAGATCGTCTCGCTGTACGACACACTGATGACGATGCGTCCAACTCCGATTGTGGCGCTAAATCGAGCAATTGCATTTGGCCATCGCGATGGCGCCAACCGTGGACTGCGCGAGCTGCGTACAATTCCAGACTCGGACCGCCTTGCGAAGTATCCTTTCTACCACGCGGCATTCGCAGAGTTTGAGCTGCAAAATGGCCAAGCCAAAGCTGCCATTGTGCGGTTTGAGACCGCGCTCAAACTTGCCCGAAACCCAATGGAACGGCAGTTCTTCGAGAATCGAATTGTCAGCTGCACCCAACATGCGCGCTAGCCGAATTTCTCTCGACCGGCAAGTACTCTGGCACTTCGACTTTTTGTATTATCCAGCGCTGAGTCTGGCGCGCGACGGTTTCGAAGTGCAGGTGGTCGCCGACGCCGGAGGCTCACCGAGCAAAGACGCTGGCATTGTAAATCAATTTCAGATCTTTTCGACAGTCTGGCATTGATTGCACACCACTGGGCTGGAGGCGTACATGCCGGGAGGAGCTTTCGTACCGGTGAGCGCTTCGTCCGAGCGCTTCGTCCAATCGAGCGGATGTCGCCGGATGGATGCGGCGGCAGCGTCCGTGTCTGCTTCACTTCTTATCGAGCATGAGCACCAGACTGGCATGAGGGGCGAGCGTCGCGCGAACCCGCGAACTTACCTTCAAGCGTTCTCCGATCCAGGCATTCTTTATCTTGTAACGTCCTGCCATCAGAGCAAAGTCCGAAAACGGGCGCTCGACGGTGATGGCTTTTTCTCCCAAATTAAACACAGCCAGAGCATGCTGATTTCCAGGCAGATCCGTAGTCCAAACAACCAAGTCACCGTCGCGCAATACCTGCCGCGAGGCCGTTGCGGTTTGGTCGATCCGCAGGATCTCGGCGTTGGTCAGCAGGTGCGCAGTGGCTTCATCCAGGAGCGTAAGGTTGGCGCCCACGATCAGCGGACTTCGCGCCATGGCCCAGAGGCTCAGTTGCGTCTGCTGTTCGTCGGGCGTCAGCCGGGTATGGCGTGGTCCGTGGCCCACATCAGGGAACGGCGTGAGTTCGCCTACGGGCAACATGTCGGCGTCCGGCCAATTCCCGGGTCGGGCATAGGATGCCCAGCGCGCGGCATTTGTAAACTGGTTCTTGATTCCGATCGGGTAATCCTGGTCGCCGCTATCCCAAACGTCCCAGATGTCATTCGAAATTCGCCACATCTGCGAAAGTTCACCAACTTCGTCATGATGCTCGACGGCGGTTGGCCCAGGCGAAAGGCTGAGAACGATAGGGCGGCCGCTATGCTGAATCGCCAGATGAATCTGCCGGATCTCGCTCGGTTTGTAGGGATGGTCTGCGATGCAGTCGACTTTCAGGAAATCAACTCCCCAGGTGGCATATTGACGAAGCAAAGAGTCATACCATGCCTGCCCCGCCGCATTGTCCTTAATTCCCCAACTTGTGGGATCCCAGGGACAGGGATCATTTTGATCGGCTGCATCCTCAGCCTTGAAGGCAGAATCCGCGATGGGTAGGTTGCGCGCTACGCTTTCCCGAGGAATTCCCTTCACAAGGTGAAGCCCAAACTTGAGCCCATTCGAGTGGATCCAGCTTGCGAGTTGTTCAAACCCCGTGTTGCTGCCGTTCCGCAGAGCGGAGGGAAAACGTGTGGTAATTGGAATAAACCGGCCGTTTTCATCCAACGCGTATTCGAGCAGTTCAGGTTTCGGTCGGTCCTCGGGATTGAACATGTACCAGCCTTCGTCGATGACGGCATAGGTATAGCCGGAGCGCTTCAACTTAGCGGCCAATGCTTCGACGTTATCGCGGAACTGTTGTTCGTTAATGCGCAAGCCATAGGAATCCCAGCTGTTCCACCCCATCGGCGGCGTGTACGCGAGCGCGTGAGGATTGGCCCCCGATATTGCTTGTGCTCGCAGGGTGTCATGCCGGCATACAAAAAGGAGGGCCATCAAAAGCATGCCCATGGCGTGCCTCGGTCGAAAACTCTCGCGTGTTCTCACTGCACCTCCCGGGATTGGGGCCGCCCACAGGACGGCATCGCTTGGTAAAAATCGCAAATTAAGTCGCTGTTCCTTTTGACTCGCATAAACGGTGAACCTTCGAATTGAATCCTGGCCATTCCACCTGCCGACTTGGTAGGCCCGCTATCATAGCCCACCGAGGTTCTCCTCATGGCGAGCAAGCAGGTGATGCGAAAATCATTTTTTGCGGATCAAACAGTCGTGATGCCCGAGCCGGACGTCATCAGTCCCGCAACCATGTGTCTGGCTTAGCAACTGTTAGCGTACGGCCTCCCGGGAGCGGCGCTGCTTATCTCTCCTATTGCGCTTGGAATCGCACTGCTCAAGTAGCTTTGGCCTTCTCACGCATCCCTTCGCGCTTTCGAACGGCCCTCTCGGTTCGCAGCGAATCTGGTAAAAATACTGGATAGGTATATCTAGCGACGCGTCGGGCTATGTTGTAAACAACTTAACCGTGACCCAATGAAAACCATCGAAACGTCCTCACCCGTTAGTTCTATCCGCGAACTGATCGGAAAAGATCTCGACCAGCTTCGCAGCAAACTGTTAACAATTCACCCTGCCGATGTGGCTGACTTGGTCATCGAGCTACCGCCGGAAGAAGAGGCGGTTGTGTTCCGCGTTCTTCCGAAGGAGCAAGCATCGGCAGTCTTTTCCTACCTGCCGCTGCGCGATCAGCAGGGACTCCTGAAGTCCCTGTCTAGTGACCAGATGTTATCTCTGGTCAATGACATGACTCCCGATGATCGTGCACGCCTGTTTGAGGAACTGCCCGCAGAGGTGACCAAACGCCTCATGGGTTCGCTTTCTCCGGAAGAGCTGAAGAGTGCGCGACTGTTACTTGGCTATCCGGAGCGGACGGCGGGTCGGTACATGACGCCGGAGTACATTGCGATAAAGCCTGAAATGAACGCCGGCCAGGCGCTTGAGTTTGTTCGGAAGAATGGCCAAGGGAAAGAGACGTTGAACTTCGTCTACGTCGTGGACGATGACGGGAGACTCGTCGAGGACTTACGACTTGGTTCTCTGGTTCTGGCCGACCCTTTAACAAACGTCTCGGCGATTAAGGACCCGCCCCTGGTCTGCGTCAAGGCCTCTGATGAGCGTCAGGATGTATTGCAGGCGTTCTCCAAGTACGACCGTGTTGCGCTTCCTGTAGTGGATGCGGACAGGAAGATGCTCGGCATTATTACGGTCGATGACGTTTTGGAGGCCGCTGAATTGCGAGATACCGAACAGATGCAGAGGCTGGGCGGTATGGAAGCGCTGGATGAACCTTATACCCAAGTCAGCACCTGGACGATGATTCGGAAACGAGGAGGGTGGCTCTCCGCACTCTTTCTAGGGGAGATGCTGACGGCCACGGCTATGAGCTTTTTTGAGGTAGAGATTGCCAAGGCGGTTGTGCTGGCTCTGTTTGTACCTCTCATCATCAGCAGCGGTGGTAATTCTGGCTCACAGGCAACGTCCCTCATCATTCGAGCGTTAGCGTTACATGACCTCACGCTCAAAGATTGGTTTCGCGTATTTAGACGTGAGATTGTTTCAGGTCTTGCTCTCGGCACGCTACTTGGTGCAATTGGATTTTTGCGAATTGTGTTGTGGCAACACCTTCACTTCACGAATTATGGCCAGCACTTTTACTTGATTGCTTTTACGGTTTGGGTAAGTCTGATCGGAGTTGTGATGTTCGGAACTCTGGCAGGTAGTATGTTGCCATTCATACTTCGGCGATTAGGTTTTGACCCAGCGACCAGCTCTGCTCCCTTCGTGGCCACCTTGGTAGATGTTACGGGTCTGATCATTTACTTTTCCGTAGCTTTCCTAATCCTCAAGGGCACGCTCTTGTGAGCCGGGCGAGTACAGGACAACATTTCCCCACCATCCTGTCCGGATTTGCGGTTCGCAACACCGGCACCTTTCGATTCAATTCTTCCCCGCGCTGAGTTGTGCGATTCTTCGCACGATCGAATACGGAGCAACACGTTTGCATCACCGATTTCGATCCCACGCGCGTTGCGTTCGCCCGTCTAGTCGCATATGATCCGCCGGTAGTCCGTCCTGCCATGGCAGAACTCCTTCGTACTCTTCGTCTCCGCGATCTAGTCCTGCTCATCGTGGGGGCGGTGATTGGCTCGGGTATTTTTCTAGTACCGGCGCTAGTGCTGCGCCAGGTCGAAGGCTCGACCGGGCTGGCCACGTTGGTATGGCTCGGCGGAGGCATCCTCGCCCTACTCGGGGCTCTGACCTATGGCGAATTAGCGACCATGAGGCCCTCTGCCGGTGGCATTTACCTCTACATCCGCGATGCCTTCGGACGCCTGCCCGCCTTCCTTTACGGCTGGAGCATGTTCCTCGCTATATCGAGTGGCGCCGTCTCCGCGCTCGCTGTCGCCTTCAGCACCTACTTGGGAACGGTGATTCCTTTTGGGCCGATGGCCTCGAAGCTGGTGGCGCTCGCCTCCATTGCCGCCGTCACGGTCGTCAATGTTTTGGGAACCCGTAAGAGTTCGGACCTGCAAAACTGGACGACCATGGTCAAAGTCCTGCTCTTGGTGGGAATCACCGCCATCCTGCTCACCCGCGGCCAGCACGGCGTGGAAACTGTTTCCTCCCTGTGGCCACGCGAGACCAGAGGCGCGCTCTCGGGTTTCGGTCTGGCTATGGTTACGGCGCTGTGGGCCTACGAAGGATGGCAATTCGTTACCTATAGCGCGGGTGAGGCTGTGAATCCTCGCCGCGATTTCCCCCGCGCCTTGTTCTGGGGGGCACTGTTCCTCACTATCCTTTATGTCGCCGCATCCTTCGGATATCTGGTCGCTCTCGGCCCGCAGGTTGCCGCGACATCCGACGTCATCGCATCCGCCTCCCTGAAAGCCACGGTTGGCCCCTGGGCCGCTAAGCTGGTGGCGCTGACTATCCTCATCTCAGTTTTCAGCGGAATGAACAGCGTAGTGCTAACCGCGCCCCGCGTCTTCTATGCGATGGCCCGCGATGGGCTGTTCTTCCACAAACTGGGCGAGGTGCATCCCCGCTTCCGCACGCCTGCTACGGCGGTCATCGCCTTGGGGGTGTGGTCCGCGGGATTGTCGCTGATGGGAAGCTTTCAGAAACTCATTGGCTACGCTATGTTCGTTGCCTGGATCTTCTACGGCCTCGGCGGCGCCAGCGTTTTCCGCTTGCGCCATCGCGAACCCGCCGCCGAGCGCCCCTTCCGCGCGCCCGGATATCCATGGACCCCGATGGTATTTGTGGCGTCTGCATTCGCGCTGGTCGTCAACGTGATCGTCGCAACGCCGTGGGATGCCGCCAAGGGGCTCGTCATCGTCGCACTGGGTTGCCCGGTGTACTGGCTTCTGTTTCGACGCAAAATAAAAACCGCGGTTCCCGAGTCGGCGCCGTCCGAAGCGAGCTCTTAAAGCCAATCCACGATCTGGAAATTACACCGCTCGGCACGGCACAAGACAGCGCGCCGCACTTTA
>JAYVCW010000054.1:0-3133 GCA_043749775.1 Acidobacteriaceae bacterium
GCTGAAATCGCCGACATCTTCGATCCGAGGTCGAAACCAGCCAGTTTAGCGCTATAAAGGCCGATATTGCCCACCGTAACTAGGCGATCCGTTGGACCTTCGGCATTCAGGTTCGCGCTAAGCGTCCCCTGCTGCAGGAAGGAGCCCTTTGGCAACACGACGCCCAACGCTGGCAGGAACGACTGCAAATCCTGCACTGGCATGTTCTGAGCATTGATTTTCATATGAAGGACGGGGGATTCGCCCTTCAAGTCGTAGGTTCCCACGAGATGCGCGACAGCGTTTCCGATCTTTACCGTTCCTTCTTTCAGAATGCCCGCACTGCGGCGCAAATCGTAGTTGGAATCAAAATCTACATTAACGGGAACACCGGATGGCGCGCCGCCTTTGCGTACCTGGAGCTTGTTCAGCTTTGCAGTGCCTTGGGCATGAGCATCGCCATCTTTCGAGGAGATGGAGCTATTGAAATCCATCGTTCCCGCAATACCGGTGCTGGCATCAACGAAGCCCGCGCCGCCAAGGTCCATTCCATTGATCGTGATCTTCGCATTCAGCGGGCTAAGCGATGCGTCTTTGCTGTCAACCGGACCAGCTTTACCTTCCACTTTCAGATCACCACCGCCGGGGAGTTTCGCGGTCAGCGAAAATGGAACCAACGACGTCGCGGAAACATCAAACGCTTCAAGGTGTAGGTTGCCATAGACGTGACTCTTCGAAGATGTCGTCGATTTGACCGTGACCCGACCATCGGTCAGTTCTAGCTTCTTGATGCTAAGATCGGGCGTTCCACCGCTGGATTCTCCGGCAGCCTTTGGAGCGGACTTGGCATCCGACGTAGCCAAGGAAGAAAAGTTCCACTTCCCCTCGCCATTCTTGATCAACGCAACTTCCGGCTTCTCAATGGTCACACCAGTGACATGCAGGGCACGAGAAAAGATCAGCGGCATCACTTCGACACCCACTTTGAGCGACTTCGCCGTCAGGAAAGCCGACTTGCTGAACGCCGGATCGTCGGCAATCGTCAAATCGTCGGCTCCGAGCGAGCCGGAGAACAGCGACAAACTCAGGTTCCCAAATGTAACGGGACGCCCCAGCGCCGCACTCAGCTTCTCTTCGATAGTGGGCTTAAACTGGTTCGGACTAAGGAAAAATGGGATCGCAATCAACGCCAGCACCAAAATACCGACACCGATAAGAACGTACTTCAAGATCCCCTTCATAGATCCCTCCTGAGAAAAGGCGTAAAACTAAAGGTATTCCTAGACGGGAGAAAAGCATAGCACGAGATGCGAAGCGAGGAAGTACGATGTTAGTGGATTCCAATTGCGCATGTCTTCTGAACAACCCAAGCTGGACGCCATAGCGGCCTATGACCTGATTGCACCCGGGTTTCGCGAGCTCAGCGAGCGACGACGCGCGTATCTGGATGCAGTGGAGGCGCTGGTCATCAGCCGAGTCCCGAAACACGCTAAATCCCTGCTGGACGTGGGCGCCGGAGATGGATGCCGGGCGCTTAAGATTGCCGAGGCGGTGGGCATTCGCGAAGTCGTCCTCGCTGAGCCCAGTCCCGGAATGCGTGCATTGATCCCGTCGGCATATGAAACCTGGGACGCAGACATGGAAGCCTTGCCGAGTGGCAGGAAGTTCGATGTCGTGCTGTGCCTGTGGAATGTTTTGGGCCATGTGCCCACGGAACATCGCGTGAACGGGCTCAAGAATCTGGCGCGTCTCTGCACCGACGGAGGCGTGATTTTCTTGGACGTTCTGAATCGCTACAATATCGCAGAATGCGGCCCGTTGACGGTGATAGGGCGGCGGTTGAGGGATACCCTCCTGCCTTCGAAACGCAATGGAGACGTAGACGTGAAGTGGATTGTCGACGGGCGCGCAGTTCAAACGGATGGCCACACTTTTACGGCCGAAGAAATGAATGGACTTTCAGAACGGGCAGGACTTTCTGCGATAGAACACGTCGTACTGAACTATCGAACGGGAGAGAGACAGAGTCGGCTTAGCGCCGGGAGCTTCTTCTATGTTCTGCGACCGATCCGCTAAAACAAGTCACTGCGATAAGCGAACCACCAACTGACGAACCCAATGGGAATGGTAGCGAAAAGTGCCCACCAGATAGGTAGAGCGAAATCGGCGGCAACGCCAAGAACCGTGAACGAAAGCCAGAAAACTTTGCGCTGCATGGGTCCATTCTAGGCCAAACTTCGCTGAATCCTACGGATTCGTTAGGTCATGGCCTACTGGCGCTGCTTCGGTCAATTCAGTCCAGAAGCTCCGTCAACACGCTACAGACCTCGTTCACCTCGGCTTCGGTTATACCCACGAAAAATGGCAGCGCCAGGACTCGCTCAGCCCCGGATTCCGTCAGAGCCAGCGATCCGGCTTGGCGGTATTTGCCGAGAAGCACTGGCTGATTATGCAGCGCAGCAAAATAACGGCCTGCGCCGATGCCGCGATCCAACAAGCCTTGCCAGACGCGGTCGCGATCAGTTCGGCCAAAATTTGGCGCTAGCTGAATCACGTAAGCGAACCAGCTGATGCGGCCGTAGGGGCAATCGATGAGAGGTCGTAGAACTGCTGTGTAACCGCTAAGGCGGGCGTCGTAGAGTCGCGCCAGCCGCTCTCTCGTTTGCAACATTTCTTCGATGCGACTCAACTGCGCTGTTCCAAGTGCGCAATTTATGTCCGAAATGCGGTAGCTGTAACCGACTTCTACATGCTGTGCCGCCCAATCGAGCGAATCGTCCTTTGCCTGGCTGCGGAGCACCTTGGAACGACGCGCCATTTCAGGCTTGGAAGTTACGAGTACGCCTCCCTCTCCCAGGGTGATTTGCTTGTTCGGATAGAAAGCGAACAGGCCCGCATCACCGAACGTTCCGACGCGCTTCCCGCGAACCTCCGCTCCTAAAGCTTCGCAGGCATCTTCAATTAGCGCCAGCTTGTGCTTACCCACAACTTCGCAGATGGTATCCATTTCCGCCGGGTACCCGAACGTGTGCACGACGATGACGGCGCGGGTTTTAGGCCCAACCGCTTCCTCAATGGCCGCCGCCGTAATATTCAACGTCCTGGCGTCGATCTCCACGAAAACAGGAGTCAGATGTTCTTGCAGCAACACGTT
>JAYVCW010000055.1:0-4134 GCA_043749775.1 Acidobacteriaceae bacterium
ATCGCTGCGACCCATGCTGCGACCCGTGCCGCGAACGATGCCGCGAACCCCAGGGAAGTGAAAGGTGAAAAGCTCGAAGCCATAATTTTTTATTACTCAGAAAGTCGGCGGAGTGTTGACCCACAACAACCAGGTCTCACCGCGTCCGGGATTGTTCCAGTGGTGCGGCGTTGCACTTTCGAAATAAAAGCTGTCGCCGCGTTTCAGATGGTACTCCTCGCCGTTGAGTGCGATTTTAAGTTCTCCGCGAATAACAAATAGAAATTCTTCGCCCTCGTGTGCGTACGACTCACCGCTACCCGCCTTCGGAGCAATCCGAAACAAATGCGGTTCCATCACCTTATTACCCCAGGCCAGCAATTCCATACGGACGCCGGGTCCAGCCTCCAGCACTTTACGCTTCGCAGGACGCACCAATCGAGTATTCAGTTCCGTCGCATCGAAAAAATCAAGGATGTTGGTCTTGTAGAAGCGTGCTAGCCTTCGCAGTGTCCCGACTGACGCTGTCATCTGGGAACGCTCAAGGGCGCTGAGAAAGCCGACCGAAATTCCGGCGGCGGCGGCGACTTCCGCGAGACTGAGCTTGCGTTGCGTACGTAAACGGCGCAGGCGCGGCCCGATGCCAGATCCATTCATCGGAGCCGGTTTGATCGAACCTTCGCGCTTCAGCATCTGCACGATGGCAGCGGCATTCAGGCCGCGCACCTTGCGCAGGTAGCGCGCTTTTTTCAGCACTCGCACATCGTCGTGCGTATACAAGCGGTAGCGACTTTCGGTGCGTTGCGGGCGAGTGAGCCCAAGAATCTCCCAACCGCGAATCGCCGATTGCGAAATCCCGACCATGCGGGCCACGTCGCCGATTTTGAGATAGGACTGCGCTTCGCTCGACATAAAGATTTGCCAATTGTGTCTGCCAGTCGCGATTCGTGGAACAACGCTTTTCCGCTTGACAGCGGACGAGGAAGTCTCTAACCTTGCGCGATTATAGCAAGGTTAGTGTTTCCCGCAAGCTGCGTTAAATTTAAAAATTAGCCCCCCGGATATTTGGAGGAACTCGCATGATGCCCTCACTGAAATTGTCACGGATGTCAGCTTATGCCGCCGCAGTATGTTTCCTCGTTTTGTCGACGCATTCGTTTGCGCAGAGCACGGGCGGGCGAATTTTAGGGCGTGTCGCAGATTCGAGCGGCGCGGTACTGGCCAACGTCAAAGTGACGGCTCAGAATGACGCTAACGGCATATCACGCGACACTCAGACTAGCGCCAACGGAGATTATGTCTTTCCAGAAATATCGGTGGGCACTTACACCGTTTCGTTTGATTTATCCGGGTTCAAGACCGACATCAGGAAGAATGTAACTCTCGATATCAACCAGGTCATCACCCTGAACATGACGATGCAGGTGGGGACGAGCAATGAAGTCGTCGAGGTGACGTCAGAAGCTCCGTTGGTTGATACGACAAGCACTCAGCTTGGCGCCGTGGTGAATGACCGTGCTGTCAGCCAGCTTCCGCTGAACGCACGCGACACGTATCAGTTTCTGCAATTGCAGCCTGGTGTCATGTCGACGGTCGGGTCCAGCAATTCAGTTATTTATGGAAGCGACCGAGCCGGGGCGGTGTCAGTCAATGGCGGCCGTGGGCGCTCTAATAATTTCAGTGTCAACGGCGGCGACGCCAACGACCAGTTCGTGAACCTTCCGACGGTCCAGCCTTCGCCCGATAGCATTGAGGAATTCCGGGTTCTCACCAACACCTTCGACGCCGAATATGGACGCAACTCAGGGTCGGTAGTCAATGTGGTGACGAAATCAGGCACCAACAACTTTCACGGGAATATCTACGAGTTCTTCCGGAATACGAAGTTGAATGCGAACCCTTACTGCCTGACGTCAATAGATGGTGTGGCCTGCGACAAGCCGCAATTCAATCAGAACCAGTTTGGTGGAACCTTCGGAGGTCCGATCAGGAAGGACAAGACCTTCTTCTTTACTTCTTACGAAGGCCGTCGCATTCGTCAAGGTATCCCGTCTCCTCTCGTACTCGTACCGACTGCATCGGAGCGCCCCAGCGCAACGCAGCCCTTTGCTGACTTTTCGTCAGAATCGACTTTCGCCGGCACTCTGACCGATGCTTTTGCGCTGAACCAGCGGCCCAACTGCACGACTGCCCTCGGACCAGCCCCAAGCATTCCTGATGGGGCACTCTATTCCGACTTATTTCCCGGCAACATTATCCCGCTGGGTTGTCTGAGTGCCACAGCGGTTGATCTACTTCAGTATGTGCCTATCCCAAACAATAATTCTGGCACACTCGTCACAACCCCTGTTCAACCCACCCGAGGCGATCAGTTTACGGTCAAAATCGATCACCGCATCAATTCGAAGCAAAACCTCAGTGCGTACTACTATTTCGACGACCACCATGTCGTCTCGCCATTTGCCCAATTCCAGGCTGCGGGTGCGAACGTGCCGGGCTTTGGGTCAACGACCAACGAACGATTCCAGCAATGGAACATCAGTCATACGTGGACTATCAACAACACGACCGTTAATGAGTTTCGTTTCAACTACAACCGTGAAGCGCAGAGGACTTTCCAGCAGCCGGTGCGAACTTCCACAGTGCAGAACTCGTGCCCTCCAGCGCCTGCTTGGTTAACGCAGGTTTTGGTGTCAGTGCCGTGCTTCTCGGATGGGACACCAGATAACGCGCTGGGAATTCATCCTAATCTCGGACCGAACATCGAGGGACTCCCTTTCATTCAGCTGAGCGGTGGATTCACGATTGGTAACAACGGTGAAGGTTCTGTGCCGCAGGTCGGGAACTCATTCCAGTGGTCGGACGGTCTCAGCAAGGTGATCGGGAAGCATTCTCTGAAGTTCGGGACTGACATTCGGCGCCAGCGTTTTGACCAGACTCTCTTTTTCGATGTCAACGGCGAATTCTTCGTGGACGGCACTTCCACGAATAGCCCGATTGGGGATACTGTATTTTCCGATTTCCTTCTTGGATTCCCCGGTTCCTACGGTCAAGGTTCCGCTCAAGTAGAGAATGTCCGAAGTACGGGACTTTATCTCTATGCCCAGGACAGCTGGAAGATCAAGCCGAACCTGACGTTGAACTACGGCTTGCGTTGGGAACTCAACACTCCGCTTGCCGATATCGGCAAGCGCGTCCAGACATTCCGTCCCGGCCAGACGAGCACTGTTTATCCGTGCGAAAACACCGTGAACACCGACTGTTCCTCGATGACGCCGGTAGGGCTGGTTGTCGCGGGAGATGCAGGAGTGCCGACTGCGCTGACCCAGACCTATTACAAAGCTTTTGCTCCGCGAATCGGCCTTGCGTGGAGCCCCGGCACTACGGGTAAAACGAGCATAAAGGCAGGATGGGGACTCTTCTACAATCCGATCGAGCAGCTCGTGCTTGAACAGTTCAGCGCCGAGCCGCCTTTTGGCGGAAGCACTTTCCCGTTCAATACCATGTTGGACACGCCGTTTCAAGATCAGAGCGGTACGTTTAATTATCCCAATCCGTTTGGCCTGCCCGTGCTTTCGGGTCACAACGGCATCCTTACTCCACCCCGGGGTCAGCCGGTTGACTGGGGCATGTTCCGGCCTATTCTTTTGTTCGGTCAGTTTCAACCGCACATCAGGAGCCAATATTCCGCGCAATACAATCTGACAATCGAGCGCGAGTTGACTAAAGATTTGAAATTGCAAGTCGGGTACGTTGGTTCCCAAGGACATCGACTTCTGGCGACACGCGATGTCAATTATGGAAACCCTCAGACATGTTTAGATTTGACGGCGCTGGCGGCGGCTTATCCCGGAGACGGTAGTTCAAACGCTTCGGGCGCTGGGATCGGCACGGATTGCGGCCAATACTTCGCGGACTCCGTCTTTTCGGTACCTACCCAAGCCTATAACTCCAACGGGACGCTCGTTAACGTGGTGGCACCTCCGGGTGGCTTCCACGTTCCTTACGGGCCCAATGGTCCGACCATAATTCCGGCAGGATCGCCAATCAGTAGCGTCGCGCCAAACGGCCTAACGCTTGTGGGTTTGCGCCGTTATTCTTCCCCGCAGTGCGATCCGTTCACCGGCACGGGATGCCCCGGCGACGGAATCCCAG
>JAYVCW010000056.1:0-3378 GCA_043749775.1 Acidobacteriaceae bacterium
CCTTCATATCCCAGCTGGATAATTTTCTCGGCACTCAGGAAATCAGCCGCCGAAAGTTTACCTAAATCCGGAGCGATAACCACGTCAGCCAGACTTCGGCCACGCCGCTCATTTTCAAGCGTCACGATATTCAGTGTCTGATTGAGAACTCCTCCCAGCGTCTGCAACTCGCCGCGTCCCGCCAATGGCGACGCAACATCCACGGCGATCACGACTTCTGCCCCAAGATCGCGCGCCACGTCGGAAGGAATGTTGTCGACCAGTCCACCATCCACCAAAACTTTGTCGCCGAGATCGACCGGAGTGAACACTCCCGGGATGGCCATAGTCGCGCGCAACGCTTGAGCAAGTTGCCCATCCTTGAGTACTTCGGCGTTCCCAGATAACAAGTCGGTGGCAACGCACCGATAAGGAATTGGCAGATTGTCGAAACTTCCAACTTCGGAATAGCCGAACGCGACCCGATCAAACAACAGTGCAGCACCATGCCCGGGGTTAAATCCGTTGGGGCCAGCTAAACCATTCTTCAATCCCAGCGGGATTCCGAGCTGGTAGGAGCGGTGGTCTTCCTTGCGGCGAAACGCGAGCTTGTCATAATCCGGCTCGGGGAGCAGCGTCTCGTCCCAATCGATATCGCTGATGAATTCATGCGTCTCGTGCGCCGTCATCCCAGTCGCATACATTGCCCCCATCAGGCCGCCCATGCTGGTTCCGGTCACAATGTCGACCGGGATGCGATGCTCCTCAAACCACTCCATGACGCCGACATGCGCCAGGCCACGCGCACCGCCGCCGCTCAAGACAAGTGCAATTTTGGGACGTGGTGATGAACGTTGCGGAACGGCTTCCTGCGCGACTGCTGACGACGCACTCAAAGAGGCGGCAAGGATCGATGTGGCGATTTGAAACAAGGAAGAGCTATGAAAACGAAACGGCATGTTGACATCTCCAAGACTTCAGCGCGAGTTGTTACACAGCAAGCTGGATAGCTAGCTAAAAGGTAGCAGGTCTGAAATTAGCGCGTTGGCGGATGAAGAACGACCGCGCAGGCACAGGCATTTCCGTCCATGACTTAGGGACTCTGCCTACATGACTCGCGGAACGGGAATACCGAGGAATCCCAGCACTCGGATCAACTCGCGACGCACGACGGCAGCTGTGGCAAGCAGGAATTGTTTCCGCTCGGCATCCGGCTCGGCCAGAATGGGATGGTGGTGGTAGAACGAGTTAAACATCTGTGCCAGCTGGAAAGCGTGTTTTGCGGCGTAGGCGGGCTCGGATGTGGCAACGCATTGCTCGACTACGAGCGAGGTTCGAGATGCCGCCAGCCAGAGCGTCCAGATTTCGTTGGCTTCCTTTCGTGCGGTAGCATCTGCAGTGACGCCGGGGCTTAAGTACTTGGCGAAGTTTGCGTCTTTCGAGGAGAATTTGTCCGGATCGAAGCCACCCTTGCGGAAAATATTGGTAGCCCGCACGACTGCATACTGAACATAGGGTCCCGTTTCACCATCAAAACTCAGCGCTTCTTTGAAATCAAAAGCAATCACCGAGGGCTTGGTGAACTTCAGCATAAAAAAACGCAGGGCTCCCACAGCGATTTGACGTGCCACTTCGCGCCGTTCCTCGTCCGCGACCTCAGGGTGCCGATCATCCACTTCCTTTTGTGCGGATGCGATCAGGCGATCCAGCAAGTCATCGGCCTTAACGCCGAATCCCTTACGCCCCGATACCTCGATGTAGGACCGGTCTTTGTCGGCGTCGGAAAGTTGATATCCCAACTCTGCTGCGCAGCGGGGCGTTAGCGCCACCATTTCATAAGAGAAGTGCGTGTAGTGATCGGCTTTTTCGTCGTGACCGAGGCCGCGCAGAGCATCAATCACTGTGTTTTGTGCCTCAGACTGGCGCGCGTCAATCACGTTGTAAATCTCCGCTACATCTCCGAAATGCGGATGCTCCCGCTCACCTTGGATAGCGGAAACCCAGCAATCCTGGCCGGTTGGGTAGCGATAGAACTTGCGATATCCAAAGTCCTTCCCGAGCAATCCGAATTTCCACATGTGATACGCAATGTCTTTGCCAACGTAGCCAACGGTTCCGTTCGAACGCACAATTACTTTCTGATCTTCCTCGGCAACTTCATCTGAAGCTTCGACTTCGGAACCTTTCGACACTTCCTCCGCGCGCTTCGTGTCCTCTGTGGTTAAATTCTTTTGCCCTGTGCCAGCCCGCCGCATCACCCAGCAGCCCTTGTTTTTGCCTTCCGCCTCGAAGGACAGCACGCCACCCGTCTTCAGACGCTCGAACGCCGCATCCCAAAAATGCAAGTGAAGAATTTCGCTTTCACGCGGAAGAAAATCGTATTGAATATCCAGCCGGTCCATGGTTTCGAGATGCCGTCGCAGAACGGCGGTGGCAACTAGTTCAGCAATTTCCGACGTTTCGTTGCCGCCGACTTCGAGCGCATGTAGAACTTCCCCGCGCTTCTTTTCGTTTTCTTTGTCGACCCCATACCACCGCGAAACGCGGGCGTACAAATCCCAGCAGTAGTAGTCAAAACGCGGTTCTCGCGTGAGCGCTTCAACCTCAGCTCGAGATTTTTTTTCTATATGCAGGAAGCCGACAATCACATCGGCAACCTGCACGCCGGTGTTGTCGATGTAATTCTGCACGTCGACGGTTCGACCCGCCGCCCGCAATAACCGAACAAACGTATCGCCGAGAATCGCGTTGCGGAGGTGTCCAATATGTGCGGCTTTGTTGGGATTAATACTGGAGTGCTCAACCAGAATCTTGCCTGTTGCAATATCTGCCAGAGGCTTTTCGTCCGCAGCCACGGCAGCGGCCAACATCTCCCGCTTTACGCGCAAGTTCAGGTAGCCAGCACCCGCCGCTTCCGCTCGTTCTAATTCAGGAATGCAGCCCAGACCTACGGCAATCTCTTCCGCGATCTTGCGCGGAGCCTTACGTAGTCTCTTCGCCAGATCAAATGCGAGCGGCAAAGCATACTCGCCGAACTCCACGTTGGGAGGCTGCTCCATCGCCAAATGCGCGATGTCGAGATCGTAATTCCGGCGCAGAAACTCGCGCACATGCCCAGCCAGCTTGCGTTGCAAATGACGGTACAAGAATCCTCGCTAACATGTTGGAGAAAAGGATGATTGTAACAAATGTACAACGCGCCCATGTTTGACGCACACTCGCGCGTTCCCTATGATGGGAAGTGCCGCCGTTGCACTCGTTGCGAGACAAATTTCCACGCTGACGCGGCTGCCCGATCATCCCATGCGCATTGCATACCTAGACTGCTTTTCCGGCATTAGCGGCGACATGTTTCTTGGAGCGCTGATCGACGCCGGTGTGCCTGCGCGCGTGTTCGAA